>DATIGF010000064.1:0-27577 GCA_035454865.1 Nitrospiraceae bacterium
GGCACCGTGCCGCCGGTGAGCCAGGCGACGCGCTTCCGGATTACCATCGCCGACAATGGGCCCGGCATCGTCAAGCAGCAGATCCCCAAAATCTTCGCGAAACTCCTGTACGGTTCCAAGTTCCACCGCATGCGGATGAGCCGGGGCCAGCAGGGGATCGGGATTTCGGCTGCCGGCATGTATGCTCAAATCACGACCGGCAAGCCGGTGAGGATCATCTCGCGAACGGGGGCGAGAGCCGCGGCGCATTATTTCGAAGTACAGATCGACACGAAGACGAACGAGCCCCGCATTTTCGAGAACAAGCAGGTCGAGTGGGCGCAGCCGCAAGGCACGCAAGTGACCTTAGAAGTTGAAGGCCGCTATCAAAAGGGCCGGGCTTCGGTCGATGAGTATCTGGAACAGACGCTCATTGCCAATCCCCACGTGAAGCTCACCTATGTGACGCCCGAAGGGGAAACGAAGGTCTATCCACGCACGTACAAGGAACTGCCGCCTTCGCCGAAGGAAATCAAGCCGCACCCCTACGGCATCGAGTTCGGCATGTTCCTGAAAATGCTTCACGACACGAAGAGCCACGCCCTCTCGGGTTTTCTGGCCGCGGACTTCTGCCGCGTCTCGCCGCAACTGGCCGCCGAGATGTGCAAAGAGGCGAAGATTTCGCCGAGCGCGAGGCCACGCGACATTCACGGGCATACAGCAGAGATGCTGTATAAAACAATTCAAGCGACCAAGATCATGGCGCCGCCGACCAACTGTCTGGCGCCGATCGGCGAGCAAGCGATTCTCTCCGGTCTCTATAAACAGATCAAAGGCGAGTTTTACACCGCCGTCAGCCGGCCGCCGGCCGTCTATCGCGGCAATCCCTTCATCATCGAGGCAGGTCTGGCCTATGGGAACAGGCCGGAGGATCAATCGAAGCCTCAACAGCCGGCCGTGCCTAAGGCTGAGGGCGAGCATGAGGATGAGGATTCCGAACTCGCGCGCGTCATCCGTTATGCGAACCGCGTGCCGCTGCTATATCAGCAGTCCGCCTGTTCGACGTTCAAAGCGGTCCTGAACACGACGTGGAAGAATTACGGCGTACCGCAGTCGCGCGGCGCCCTTCCGGGCGGACCGATGGTAATTTTCGTTCACATGGCGTCCGTGTGGGTTCCGTTCACGAGTGAGAGCAAGGAAGCGATCGCCGACTACGACGAGATCCAAAAGGAAATTACGCTGGCGCTGCGCGAGTGCGGTAGGCGATTAGGCCTGTTCCTGCGGCGGCGCGAGCGGGCTGCGGGGGAATATCGCCGCCGGAACATCTTCGAGCTGTATATCGAGGAAGTGGCTGAAGCCTGTAACCGGTTGAAGGGCGGAAAGTTGCAAACCGAAAAGCTCAAGGCGCAGCTGCAGAAGATTGCCAACTCACGCACCGGCGGCCAGAAGACGGATGAAGCGCTTGGAAAGAAAGGTGGGGGACCTGAAGGGCTTCCGGACTCGATCATCGTGACGGCTGAAGGCGTTGAAGGCGCGGTGGACATCGCCAGTCAGGTGGAAGCGGATTTGGCCCGGTCGGTGGCTGAGACACCCCAGGCGACCCTGCTTCCGGAGGACACGTCGGTCAAGGCAAACGGCAAGGACAAGGCCGTGAAGGAAGATAAACCAGGGAAAGCTGTGAGCGGCAAGAAGGGGAAGGCGGATCAGTTGGCGCTGTTCGCCGGTGCAAAATCTGGTAAGAAACCGCAGGCGAAGGCCGTAAAGAAAAGTCACGCCAAAGCCCCGCGAGGGAAGAAATAGGACCACATGGCTAAGAAAATGAAACCCAAACAGAACGCCGCCGTCGCCAAGCGATTGATCGGTGTCGCCGATACCGTGATTGCGGCAGCCGAACGGTCTAAAGACCCGACGTTGTTGATCCCGATTCGCGCCCTGTCGAACGTCTCATTCAATGAACGGAAGGGCCTGATTGAGATGGGCCATAAAAAGCAGGCGCGGTCGTTCTTTAATGTCGGCATGGCCAAAAAATTCATGCAGACGGTGTTGGTCGCTGATGCCTTGTCAGAGTTGCAGCGCGGTGACCTGACGACCTCGTTGCGCGAAATTTACTACCGCACGAAACATACGATTAAGAATTCGCACGAGAACACGTTCGACACGCAGGATGAATCCGATCCGGTGATCGAAGATCTGGAAGTCTCGCTCTCCGCTTTGCGTGAAGAGCTGCATGTCCGTGCAGAGAACAGCGGCAGCATCGTGGGACCGGTGGTCTTCGGCGACGACGGCGACCGGGTGGACTGCGCCCGACTCGGCAAGGGCGGCTATTCCGTGCCCTCGATCGTGGAGCCGGAATATCTCGAGATCCGCCGCTGCACCGCGGATTTTCTTCTGCTCGTCGAAAAGGGCACACAGTGGAATCGCCTGTCGGAGGACAAGTTCTGGCGGCGCTACAACTGCGTGTTGCTCACGGGGAACGGCCAGCCGCCGCGCGGCGTACGCCGCCTGGCCCGCCGGCTGCACGAAGAGCAGAAGCTGCCGGTGTATGTCCTGGTCGATAACGATCCCTGGGGGTATTACATCTACTCCGTCGTGAAGCAGGGCTCGATTAATTTGGCCTTTGAGAGCCAGCGCATGGCGATCCCGAAGGCGAAGTTCATCGGACTGTCGAGCGCTGACCCGGAACGCTACGAGCTGCCGCGCAATGTCGGCATTAAATTGAACGAGAAGGACATCGCACGGGCGAAGGAACTGATGAATTATCAATGGTTCCAGAAGCCGGCCTGGCAGGCGGAAATCAAACGCATGCTGACCAGCGGCCTGAAGTACGAGCTCGACGCGCTTGCGAACAAAGATTTCCAATATTTGACGAAGAAATATCTGCCGAGGAAGCTCAAAGAGAAAGACTGGCTGGACTAACCGCACCTCACGGTTCACCCCACACTATCCGGATCGATGCAATCGGACAGGCCGCGCTCGAGGCATGGCCACTGATTCTCATTCCAGCCGAGGCAGAAGCGAACGATGAACACATTGCCGGCCTGGACCGTCCCGCTTCGCGATTGGCAACGCCGAGCCCTGTCGGCCGTCCAGACTCATGAAACGACGGACTTTCTGGCCATGGCCACGCCGGCTGCCGGAAAGACGCGGTTTGCCTTGCGCGTGGCCCACGAGTTTCTGGCCAAGCGGGCAGCCGTGCGGGTGATGGTGGTCTGTCCCACCAATCATCTCCGCACCCAATGGTCAGAGGCGGCTGGAAGGATCGGCCTGCAACTCGACCCCGCGCTCACCAACGATCAAGCCACAGAGGCATCCGATTACCACGGTGCAGTCGTGACCTATCAGCAGGTCTGTCTCGCGCCGGCGATCTTTCAACGCGCCTGCAAGCACAAGAGGACGCTGGTGATCCTGGATGAGTTGCACCATGCGGGCGACAGCAAGAACTGGGGAAAATCGTTGCGCTCCGCGTTTGAACCTGCCGCGTTTCGGTTGATCTTGTCCGGTACACCCTTTCGGTCCGACAACAATCCGATTCCTTTCATTCGCTACGAGCAGGGAGAAAGCCGGGCGGACTTTGCCTACGGATACACCGAGGCGATTCGCGACAACGTCTGCCGGCCGATCGTATTTCCAAGCTACGAAGGTGAGCTCACCTGGCTGTCGGACGGCCGTGAGCATACTGCGACCTTCGAAGACGGGCTGAGGTTCGACCGGCAGCGCGAACGATTGAAAACGGCGCTCCTACAGGAAACCTGGCTCGGCCCCGTCATCAGCGATGCCCACGCCCAGTTGACTCGGCTGCGGAAACAGGAACAGCCGGATGCAGGCGGGTTGATCGTCGCGATGGATCAGGACCATGCCCGGTGGGTCTCCGAACTGGTCGGCCGCATCACCGGCACAAACGCCGTCGTCGCCGTGTCGGACGATCCGGCCGCGTCACGCGTGATCGATGCGTTTTCCGATCACCAGAAGCAGCAGTGGCTGGTCGCCGTGAACATGGTCAGCGAAGGCGTGGATATTCCCCGGCTACGCGTCGGGGTGTACGGGACGAACGTGTTGACGGAGATGTATTTCCGTCAGGTGGTGGGCCGGTTTGTCCGCATGCAGGACGGCGTGCCGAAACCGCAGCGGGCATGGCTTTATCTACCGAAGGATCCGGTTCTCGTGAATTACGCCAGGCAGATCAAGGCGGAACGCGACCATGTTCTGGAAGACATCATGCCGGCGGGGCAGCGTGATCTCTTCGGTCGAGTGACCATGTCGGTCAATGAGTACGTCCCGTTGATGGCTGTGGCGAAGATGGATGCCCTGATCGGCGAAGAGGAGGCGAGAGGAGAGGGTGAGGCGGCGGTGCTGAGCGAGCCGTCGATCTCACTGCACGAGCAGAAACGCGATCTGCGCGACCTCCACCGTCTGCTGGTGAGCTCGGTTGCGAGAAAGAGCGGGATTGATCATCGCCGGTTGAATGCGGAGTTAATCGCGCGTACCGGAAGCCGTGTCGATCAAGCGACGACCGAACAGCTGAAGAAACGTGTTGAACTCCTGGCGCGATGGCAGGAACGGGGATACGACGGGAAACGTTGATGAAGGCTCGCCAGAGCTGACTTCAACGGTCGCCGACTGACCGATGAAGCCAGCATCCATGTCTAGTGCATGCTCGCAACAGTATCGTCTAGTTCGGCGGTAGCATCCAATAGGACCATCCGAGGATGATCGGAGCGGCGACATACATCGCCGTTTTCCCGAACGAGTCGTACACCCCATAAATCAATATGACGGCAATGAAGCTGAAATACAGCATGCCGACACCCCGATAGCCTGCACTGTGCTCAGCCGCCAGGGCGAGGGCAGGCGAACCCAGAATCATTCCCGCCGAAAGTGTTGCCAGTCGTTTCATCGCAGTCTCCTTCCAATGATAGTTAAGGGCAGGGCACGGGTTATCGACGCGGCCTCTGCCGCAGACACAACAACGCCCACCTGGCGACTGGCGCCGGGAGGGCGTGGGTTTCTTTCGAAACGACGGCCTATGGGGGAGTTGGCAGAACCTAGCAAGAAGTCACAGAAGGCCTCTTTGTCTATAGGTGGTCGTCGTGCATGCTGCGCCTTCCTGCCCGGAAAGTCAAACCAGCGGCCGGCAACCAGGCCTCGATCCTTGCTCTTCTGACACCGGGCGCTTGCACTTTTCTTCGGCGACGTGTATTCGTGTACTCACGGCTCCATATCCGGCAGAATCATTCCGTCTGCCGGGATATCAAGAGGTCATGACCGCTTCTGCACGGAATCAGCAGGCTTCCATTCTCATCGTTGATGATGATGTCGACATCGCGCTTGCGATGTGCGATCTGTTCGCGCATCTCGGCTATCACGTCGAGGTGGCGCATACGGGACAGGACGCTCTGGCGAAGGCCAAGTCCAAGAAGTTTGATGTGCTGCTGCTGGATGTGATGCTATCGGACACAGACGGCTTGTTGCTCCTTCCCAAACTCCACACGATCGATGCCACTCTGCCGGTCATCATGGTGACCGCCTTTGCCGATGTCGCCAAGAAGCATGCGTCATTGAGCGAAGGCGCGTTCGCCTACATCACCAAACCCTATGATATTGAGGAACTGAAAGCGCTGGTGCGGCGGGCCGTCGGCGTGAAACATCTCTCCGGCGAAGCCGCTGCGGCAAAGCTGGCTCTCAGCGCCAGCGAGGCGCGGTTCCGCGAAGTCGTGGAGACGGCTCCCGACGCGATCGTTCTCGCTGACGGGAGCGGGCTCATGTTGTCCTGGAACGCCGCGGCTGAATCCTTGTTTGGTTACTCCGCCGGCGAGGCCGTCGGACAACCCCTGACGATGATCATGCCTGCGCGGTATCGCGACGATCATCTGCGCGCGTTGGCGCATGTCCAGCGGACCGGCAACCTGCGGCATAAAGGGAGCCCGCTCAAGGTGCATGGTCTCCGGAAAGACGGCCGTGAGTTTCCGATCGAGATGTCGTTAAGCAGCTGGACAGCTCACGATCAACGCTTCTTTTGCGGAATTCTTCGGGATGTGACCGCCCGAGATGAGGCGGAGACGCACATGCGTCGACAGCAAATCGAGCAGCAGGCCTTGCTGGATTTGATTCCCGCGATGGTGTGGTACAAGGACGCCCATAACAGGATTCTCCGGGCGAATCGGCGCGCCGCTGAATCCATTAACAAGTCCGTGGCCGAAATCGAGGGCCAGTCGACCTACGATCTGTATCCGGAGGAGGCTGAGAAGTATCACCGGGATGATCTAGAAGTGATTACATCCGGCAGCTCGAAGCTCGGCATCGTTGAATTATACCGGACTGGTTCCGGAGAGAAGCGGTGGGTGCAGACCGATAAAGTGCCCTATTGTGATGTTGACGGGACGGTGCGGGGTGTACTGGTATTCGCTCAGGACATTACGGAACGGAAACGAAGTGAGGAGGCTCTGCGGGCCAGCGAAGAACGCCTCCGAGCCATTCTTGAATCCTCACAGAACGGAATTGTCATGGTGAATGAAGAGGGGACCATTGTCCTCGTGAACGAGGCGTTGGCGAAGCTCTTTGGATACGACCGGCAGGAACTCCTTGGCCGGTCGGTCGATCTCTTGGTTCCGGAGCGGTTCCGAGCCAGTCACCCCGACCACCGTCGTGCCTTTTTCGCGAATCCGACGATACGGAGGATGGGCGACAACCGCGTGTTGATGGGCTTGCGAAAGGATGGCGCGGAATTTCGTATCGAGATCAGCCTGGCACCGCTGGCCTCGGCTGAAGGTTTTTATACCGCAGCGTCGGTGGTTCACATCATTGCCCGTGACGATTAATCCCCCGGACAGGTGACAGGCCCTTCTTGTGCCGGCTGCTCAGTTGGTTTGAGCGGCAGATGCACGAAAAATCGGCTGCCTTCACCGAGCGTACTCTCGACCCAAATACGCCCTCCATGCATCAGCACGAGACTTTTCGTGATGTAGAGGCCGAGTTGCGCTCCCTTCGCCGAGGGGATTTGAGCATGAATCCCGGAAAATTGATCAAACACCTTGGGAATGTCATCCGAGGCAATGCCGCAGCCGGTATCAGAAACTGTGAAGAGGACGCCTCCATCCGGTGCCGTACGACACTCGATCCCCACCGTTCCCGATGCCGGAGAAAACTTAATGGCATTGCCGACCAAATTCCACAACACCTGTTCGATCTTATCATGATCCGCCAGGATGGTCGGGAGACCCTCCTCAATCCTCGTATTCACCCGGATCAGTTTGGGTTCTGCCACTGCGCGCGCGTTGTCGGCAACCACCCGCACGAGGTCGGCGATGGAAACTGATTTGAGCAGGAGAGGTGCCCGTCCCATTTCAAGCCCTGACCAGTCCAATAGCTGCGCAATGAGTCGTGTCAAGCGTTCCAAGCTGATCTGTATTCTTCGCAGGTAATCGGTCTGACGTTCGTTCAAGGTTCCCGTCACCCCGTTGAGCATATTGTCGACAAACCCCTTGATTGCTGCCATGGGGGTGCGTAATTCGTGGGACACCACTGAAATGAATTTTGTGCGCACCTGATCCCGTTCCGTCAGCCGTTGATTCGCCGCCTGTAACTCCTCCTTGGTCCGGTGAAGCGTTTCGCGATACTCACGCTGCTCGGTAATGTCTTCATAGGCATTAATGAGCAACTTTTCGCCGTTCCGTTCATCGAACGTGGCGGCTGTGCATCGCCCCCAGAAGAGGGTCCCGTCCTTTTTCTTGTACTGCGCTTCGAAGATCCCGTTGCCGGACCGGATCTGCTCGATGCGCCGTTGCCGGTCGGCCGGATCCATGTAGTGGGTTCCTGCTGTCAGTTGAAGAAACTCCTCCTTGGAGTCATAGCCCAATATGGTCCAGGCTGCGGTATTCACATCAAGGACACGACCATCGATAGTGCTGATGGCGATACCGATCGGGACAGTTTCGATGACTCGGGTCCACTTGTTTTCGGACTCGCGGAAGGCCTGTTCAACCCGCTTCTGCTCGTTAACATCGCGAATGTAAGTCAGAAAATGCACGAGCCGGCCGTCTTCGTCGTAGACACCGGAGCAGTTCAAGTACACCCAGACGATTTCCCCATTCTTCCGGATGTACCGCTTTTCTAATTCAAACGACTTGATTTCGCCTCGGATCAGACGCTGGCACTGACTCCAGTCGTACTCCACATCGTCCGGATGGGTGACCTTCATGAAAGTGCTGGTCAGGAGCTCGGCTTCGGAGTAGCCCAACAAGTCGCACAATCGGGCGGGAACCTTGAGCCACCGGCCGTCAAGTCCGACATGTGTCACCATGACGAGGGAAAACGCCTCGGTCCTTGCCAGCCGCTCTTGACTCTCGATCAACCAGTGTTCGGCGTTCCGACGAACAGCAATTTCCGACTCGAGGCGCTGATTGACGGCGCGCAATTCGGCGGTCCGTTCCTTGACTCGGATTTCGAGTCCCTCCTGACCCGTTCGCAAGGCGGCTTCGGCTGTTCGGCGAGTCGAGACGAGCAACGCAGTGATGAGCAGCGCCAAGGATGCGATCAGGCGATTGAGCAAGATGAGCCAGTCAAAAGACGTCGACCATGTGAGGACCGGAGGTATAAATGTCAGGGCTACCGTTGCGGCGCCGATCAACAGAGGGGCGAGGGACCAGGGGAGCCGGAGGGAAAGGAGCACGACAAATACATACAAGAGAGGAACATCGAGGGGACGGGGAGTCGAGATATCGAGCAGGAAAATCATCCCCGCCAGCATACCTGCTCCAAGGAGTAACAGATTCCTGCTCACCCCTCTCTGCAAGGCTCCCACGCGCTCACCGGATTCTGATTCTTGTTGCGCCATCGTTTTCCCTATTGCCAATAAGTCATCTCACGCATGTGCGAGAGATGAGTGCGGTTTTGGTTGCCGTCCACGGAATACGGCGGCTAATCTGCCTAAAGTTGCCCCGGAATGTCCAGCCATATTCTGTCTTGGTGGATGAAATTGTCTGGTGGATACCAAGTCAGCTCCCTGTTCACGTTCGCGAGCCCATTCAGCTTTTCGCTGCCAGTACGATTCCCTCAGAACCACGGAGTGGTTGTGGTAAAGTAGCCGACCTATGCGCATTTTTGTTCTCGGTGTCGGTGCGACCGGCTCAATTGTGACACAACTGCTGTCTCGGCAGGGACATCACGTCTCATGCGGGGACCGTGATCCGGAGCGGGCACGCCGTTTCCTCGGACGCTCGACATCGATTCACGTCCATGAGGTCAATGCGCGCGATGTCCGTCACATCGTCAAGGCCGCGCGCGGCACCCAACTGCTCGTCAACGCTTGTCCGGCGGTCCTTAACAAGATCGCGTTACGTGCGGCATTGCGTTTGCGCGCGGACTATCTGGATACTGCCGCCCATCTGACCACCAGCCCCTTTCGGGCAGAGCAACTTCGTTTTGACCGGCAGTTTCGGAAAAACGGGCGTGCGGCAGTGATTACCGCCGGTGCGGCACCCGGGCTGACGAATCTTCTCATCGCCGGCGCGACGGACCTGCTGGATTCCATCGACCACGTTCAGGTTCGGCTGTACGAATCGACTGAAAGTGAGTTTCCGGTTTCGCAATGGTCGGCGGAAGTGTCGTTCGACGAGGCTGTATCCCGTCCTCGCATCTATCGCAACGGACGCTTTGTCATGGGCCCGCGATTCGGAGAACGTGAAATGTTCAGGTTTCCTGCGCCCATCGGACGGGTCTCAGTCGTGTTGGCCGCGCAGGACGAAGTCGTGACGGCACCGCACGTCATTGCGATGCGTCAGATGGACGCGAAAATCGGAGGATCGGACATCGATCGCTTGCGGCGATGGTACAGGCAGGGGAAATTGCGACGATCCCGCGGGATTGTCGCGGCGCGTTTTCCCAGAACCCCAACTCCGGGCACGCTCGACCGGCTGATCCATCGAGGTCTGCTTCGCAACGCCCGGTTTGCAACCGCAGTCGTTGTCACCGGAGTCAAAGCGGGCCGTCCGATGACCGTTCGATGGGATGTCACCATGCCCAGTCTCCACACGCTGTACCGCCACGGTCACCTGCGCTCTCCGATTGCTTGGGCGACAGCCCAGATGATGGCGCTCTTCGTGAAACACTTTCCCAAAGACCTCCTCGGTGTGCATCCGCCTGAAGAGTGGCCTGCGGAGGTGCGGCGTACCATTCTCCGCGATGCGCACGCACGTGGGATGCGCATCGTTCGGCGCATCACCAGGCCGGCCGTGCGGACATCGTAAGTCTTCGCCTCCGGCTCCTTGCACGGCGTTTTCAACAGGTGTTAAGATCCTCGACCACGTTATTGAGGAGTATTGCTGCATGCCAAATATCACGTTACTCGTCTCACCCAGTTGCGGGGCCTGCCCATCGGCCAAGAGCCTGTGGAAGCAGATGCGGGTCAAGTACAGCTTTTCGTATCGGGAAGTCGACATCACGACGCCGGACGGCCAGGAACTGGCCAATCGACATTCGGTGCGTGCGGTGCCTGCCACGATCATCGATGGACGGTTGACGTTTGTCGGTGTCCCGAGCCGGGAAAGTGCGGAGAAGGCGCTTCAACTTAAAATGCGCCCGAAAGAAGGATAGGCAGTCATGCAAGAAGAGGATTTCGAGCTTCCTGACCTGCCCAGGATTGATAAGGGTCCCCCCCCGGACTGTCCCATCTGCGGAGACCCCATGGCGTTCATCGACGGCGATTGGGCCTGCGTGGATTGTAATGGGGAGCTTTTAGGACCGGAAACCGGCTAAAATCCCGGGTCATGTTGCGGGTCATCACCGGTCGATTTCATCCCCAACTCGAAGCCGCTCTCGTCGACGATATTCGGCGCATCAAGCGCGCCGATCCTTTTGCACCGCTCGCAGTCCTCGTGCCCTCGACGCCCTTACTAGCAAGATTGCGGCGCCTCCTCGCTGTCGAGCAGAGTCTCACTCTTCTCAACGTTCATATTCTGACGTTTCATCAGCTGGCGCTTCGTCTGGCGGACGAGGCGCGTCTCCGTTCAGATGGGAACGCCTTCCCGCGCGTTGTCGATGACCTATTCTTTGAGCAATTGGTGCGCCACCTGGTCCGCAGCCGGCTCTCCGGCCTCGCTCCACTTCAGCAGATCGGGCATTCCTCCGGTACATGGGGGGCGCTCTGGTCCACGGTCCGGGATCTGAAGGATGCGGGGGTGGATCCGGCGCAAGCGTTGCGTGGTCTCAGCGAAGGCTGCTTCGACAAGGACGATGCCCCCTGGCTGGAAGCGCTGTTTTCTCTCCATGGGGCTGTCAAGGACGTGGGAAAGACTCTTGAGATTGGGACTGCGGATGATCTCGCCGAGTCGCTGATTCCTCTCGTGCCGGCCTCATCCTTCCTCACGACGTTGCACCAGGCCTTTTATTACGGGTTCTACGATCTGACCCAGGTGCAGTTGTCATTCTTTGAGGCCGTCAGCAGAACGGCGCCGACGACGCTGTTCTTTCCCTTGGAAGCACATGCGTCGTCCGGATTTGCACACCGCTTTTTCGATCGTGCTATCCAGCCCTGTATTACCTCGCCCGATGCCGTCACCAGACTGGCGGACTCTCCAGCCGGTAGCGCCGGCCCGGTGGCCCTGTCTGTCCGCAGCGTGATCGGCGTCGAAGAGGAGTTGGCTTCGACCTGCCGCATGATTCTCGATTTAGTGGAGACGAACGGCTACCGGTTCGATGACATCGGTGTGGTGGCCCGCACCTTGGATCCCTATCGACAGGATGTCCAGGCGGTCTTCGATCGTTATCGCGTTCCTTTCACGTCGAGTACCGGACGTCCGGTGATACAAGAACCGCTCTGCAAGGTTCTGCTTCAGTTGGCGACACTGCCCCTGAACGATTTCTATCGCACGACCGTCCTCGACGTGGTGACCTCGCCGCTACATGCGACAGTGCTATACGATGAGACGTCGGCAACCTATCGTCCGGAGCAATGGAAAGTCGTGGTGCAGGCCCTGCAGATCACTCGTGGTGTTGAGGAGTGGAAGCGGCTGGAAGAGGCCAGCCGGTCGATGCTGGAGCTGGACGGTACGGAAGAATTCGACGCGCAGGGATCCATCGGGATTGCACCGGAGGTGATCGGGCTGCTCTGGCAGGTCGTCTCTCAACTCATCGCGGATTGTTCAGCACTTCCACAACGCGGCACTGTTGGGACCCTGGTTGAGACCTTTGAACGGCTCGCCTCTCAGCACCTTCGGCGCCCGCTCCATGAAGACGCCGCGGAACGTAATGCGTTCGATTCGCGGCTTGCGTCGACCTGGGAGGCCATTGACCGGACCCTGGCGCGTCTGCGAGAACTCGACTTGATCGGGGAGGAGTTGAGTTGGGCAGATTTCGTCGAATTGCTCAGACACGCTCTTGAACGAACGCTGGTGCCACTGGAGAGCGGCTCTCATCAGGGCGCATTGGTCTTAGACGCGATGGCTGCGCGGGGTGTGCCCTTCAAAGCGCTATTCGTGCTGGGCCTGAATGAAAAAGTATTCCCCCGTTATATCCGGGAAGATGCATTTCTTCGGGACCGGCACCGGCGCGTGCTTGATGCGACAGTCGGATTCAAGATCGACGAGAAATTATTCGGGTATGAGGAGGAATCGCTGCTGTTCAGCCTGCTGTGTCAGGCTGCAAGTCAGCGGCTGTACCTCTCGTTCCAGCGGGCAGATGAAGCCGGTCGCATGCTGGCCGTGTCGCCCTTCGTGGAGGACGCCTGTCGACGCTTCGGAATCGAGGGACGACCGGTCGAGCTGCTGCCGCGTCGTCTCACGGAACGGATGGCGCAACGGCCGACGATGCGCATGTTCCTGCCGCCAGCCGATCTGGTTCACTGGATGGCGATGGACGGGCAGGATCCGACCGAGCTTCTGCGCGCGATCGGACGCGATGCGGAGGCCTTTCGACATGGAACAGATGCGTTGGATCGCATCGAGGATGACAGCCCCGAGCTCAATCCCTTCGACGGAGTGACCGGTCGACTCGACCAATACTGGACGGGATTGCTCCAGCGAGGATTGGCTCCGACGCCGCTCGAACGATATGCGCGTTGTCCGTTCCAGTATTTCGCCGCCGACGTCCTCCGTCTTGAGCCGATTCGACGGGTTCTGACAGAAGGACCGGATGCGGCGCTGCTGGGAACCCTCTGCCATGCCGCCTTGCGTCGTTGTTATGAAGACCTTCTGCAGGCTGGATGGCCCGTAACTCCGCTACCGCAAGATAGGGTTGCCCGGTTCATCCACTCTGCCATCGAACAGTCGGCGCTTGAATGTGAAGCCCGCCATCGCACCGGGCATTACCTGCTTTGGGAACTGGCCAAAGAACAAGTAACCGCGCTTGTGCGTGCGGCAGTCATCGAGGACCGATCGAGGCAGGCGGAAGACCCCTATACTCCGATCGCCTTTGAGGTGGACGCGGAGGGAACGGTTCCCATGACCGCCATCGCCCCGCAGGCTCCACTGAGGATCCACGGGCGCGTCGATCGAATCGATCGACATCGGACCTCCGGCGCCCTCCGTATTATCGATTACAAATTCAAGACTGGATCAGCCATGAAGCCGGAAGACCGCCATCTCGTCCAATCGGCTGTGCGCGGATATCGCCTTCAACCGCCGCTCTATGCCTGTCTGACCATTCCGGACCAGGCAGGGCCGAGCCAGGTGCAATTTGTTTTTCTGGCGCCGAACTGGTCGAAGACGATTGCACGTTCGACATTTGAAGCCGGCACCTGGTCGTCCGACGTCGGGACGTTGCTGGGGAAGACGATCGGTTTGCTGGCTGACGGTATTCAGATGGGACAATATTTCATTCTGCCTGACAGTTATTGCGACAACTGTGAATTTCGCGTGGCCTGCCGCCGGGAACATACGCCGACCTGGTGGCGATCCTATCGGGCTGCCGACGCGAGAACGCTCAGGGCATTGCGCAGCCTACGGGTCGACGAGGACTGACATGGAGCAGATTCCAGACAGACAGGCGCGTGACCTGGCAGAGACGACATTCGATCGGAACGTCGTTGTCGTGGCCGGCGCGGGAACCGGCAAAACGACGCTACTCGTCAATCGCCTGGTTCATCTGCTGATCAAGGAACCAGTTCCGATTGCCATGACACAAATCGTGGCGCTGACCTTCACCAATAAGGCATCGACAGAGATGAAGGTGCGTTTGCGCGAACGGCTGACGGCACTGACGCAGTCGACAGACAGGGCCACGCTCCGGACCGACGGAGGTGCTGTATCGGTCGAGGAGCTCCGGCAACGGTACGGATTGACCACCGACGAAGTCGCCAGACGGGCTGGCGCGGCCTTGCAGGATCTCGAAAAAGCTCAAATCGGAACCCTGCACAGTTTCGCAGCCCATTTGCTCCGGCTCTATCCGCTGGAGAGCGGGGTCGATCCCGCGTTTCAAGAAGACGACGGCCTGCGCTTCGAGGAACACTTCACGACGGCATGGGATATCTGGATCGACCAGGAACTGAGCCGACAGGGAACTCATCACGATCTCTGGCGGTCACTCCTTGGTACGACCGCGGTCGAGGACCTACGGGCTCTGACCCGATCGCTCTGCAGCGAACTGGTTGAACTGGACGCGATCCGGGACCAGGTTGAAGCGACGGATGTGAGTCCGACGCTTTTGCAATGGTGGCGTCGGATCGGCAACCGGGCGGAGGTTCTCCTTGCATCGCATGATCGACCGAAACGCAGAAAAATCGAACAGATGCTCGCTGCCACCGTGTCGTTCATGAACTTGCTGGTCGAGACAGGATCTCGCGCAATCCATGATTTGCCAGCTTCCGACCGGGATTTACTCGCAAAAGATCCCGGCAATATGGTCGGGGGGTGGGAACACGCGGATTTCGATGAGGCATCGAGCCTGATTAAGTCAGCCCAGCAATTACTGCTGGTTGACCACTCATTTTTCAAGAATCTGTTGAGTCTTATTTCTCCTTTCGCTCTTGATATTCGCACCTCGTTTACCAGGAAGGGGTGGTTGTCCTTCGACGGTCTACTTGCGCGGGCCCGCCTGCTCCTCCGCAACCATCCGGCAGTGAGGGAACGGATCAAACAGGAGTACCACGCGGTCCTGGTCGACGAATTTCAAGACACCGATCCGGTCCAATACGAGATTATCCTTGCCGTCTCCGAGCGACTGGGAAGCTATTCGACGAATTGGGAGGAACTCGCTCTCGAGGCAGGCAAGCTGTTTATTGTCGGTGATCCCAAGCAATCAATCTATGCCTTTCGGCGTGCCGACATCGAAGCCTTCGATCGCGTCGTGCAGAAGATCGCATCCTGTCAGGGCATGGTTCAGACTTTAACGACGAACTTCCGCAGCGATGCTGCTGTCCTTGGACCTGTGAATGATGTCTTCGACCGTCTGTTTGAACATCGGCCGCTCGTGCAACCGGCCAACGTCCGTTTGCATGTGCGGCCACAACAGCGTCCCGCGGCCGTGGAGCCGGGAGTTCATTTGTACATCACTTCGCCAAGCGGGGAAGGGGAAACGTTCGATGCAGCAGGGGCGACGAGGGCGGAAGGAGAGGTCCTGGCTCGCTGGTTGACAGACGATCTATTGAACCGTCCCACGATGAAACCTGGCCACGTGGCGCTGCTCTTCCGGAAGCTCACGCAGGCCGATGCCTATCTGGACGCGCTGCGGCGATACGGCATTCCCTATGTGATCGAAGGAGAAAAGCATTTCTACCGGCGACAAGAAGTGATCGATCTGGTCAATGTGCTGCGCGTGCTTGATCATCCACATGATAGCGTGGCATTGGCCGGCCTCTTGCGCTCGCCGGTCGGCGGCTTGACTGATCGTGACCTGTATGACCTTCGCTCGGCCTGTTTGTTCGACTATCTCCGGGAGAAGCCGCTCGATTCTTGGAAGCATGCTCAGGCGGATGCCGTGCGGCGACTCTATGGTCAGTTGGCGCAATTGCATCACGAGATCGGCGCTCTGCCGCTGGCGGAAGCGATTCAGCTTGTCTTCGACCGGCTGCCGATCCTTGAGCTGGCTGGAGCTTCACTGCATGGCGAACAGGCCGTCGCCAATCTCCTGAAAGTGAAGCAGACTGCCGCCACCTTGAGCGACCGCCCTCACCTGACACTGAGCGCATTCGTGGATCTTTTGGTCAGCAGATTGGAAGACCGGCCGGATGAGGCCGAGAGCCCATTGGCCGAGGAGTCGGTCGAAGCCGTTCAAGTCCTGACCATTCACAAGGCGAAAGGACTCGAGTTTCCCGTGGTGATTCTGCCCGGTCTCCATCAGGGCACGGGGCGTGAGCGCGCGCTTCCGAACGTCGTCTACGATTGGTCGAGCGGGACCTACGGCCTCTCCCTGGGTAATCGCTTCACGTTTGGTTCCGTGCTGATCCGGGAAAAGTTGACGTTGCGCGAGCAAGCGGAACGGCGGCGGGTACTCTATGTGGGAATGACTCGGGCCAAGGAGCTTTTGGTCTTGTCCGGAGGCTCGACGGCTCGGTCCGTCGGAGAAAACGTCTTGGAATTACTGCAGGACATTGGCGAAGGTGAGATCGGAGCCGAATCGACGCAGACACTTACCATCGGAGGGAGTCTGATTCCTCATCAGGTCGTCAAAGCGCCGGATCGAAAACGGCCACTGCGGACTCTCAGTACAGCCACAGGGACCTGCGGAGTCGATCCTGCCTCGATCGCACTGTTATGGAACGGGCGAACGGCTCACTGGACTACGGCACGGGAGACACCCTTGCAACTTACGCCGACCGGGCTTGTGGCAGGACCGGCGCCAGGCCCGCGCCCTTCGACCATGACCGACGACGATCGTGAGAGCAGCCGCCTTGCCGGTGTGCTGGCTCACCGCCTGCTGGAGCGGTGCGATTTTTCCACAGCGTCCGATCGATTGCTGAACGAGATTGCCCCGACAGTCCGTCGCGGCCTTTCTCCCGAGGAAGAGAGATTGAGCCCTTCCATTATTGCCTCACTGAATGAGCTGTTTACTGTGTTTGTCCAATCCGAGGCCTATGCGCGACTTCGCACCGCGACGATTCTTGGTCGAGAGGTCCCTTTTGTCATGCCTTGGGGTGAGCAGCAACTCGTAGAAGGAGTCATTGACGTCATCTACCGTCTTGACGGGAGAATCTGGATTGCGGACTATAAGACCGACCAGGTGGCCGGCTCCGAAGTTCAAAAGAGGGTCAGCCAGTACATGCAGCAGGCCGAGATGTATCGTACCGCCGCATCTCGCTGTCTGGATGGCACAGCGGTTTCGTTTCACTTCTTGTTTCTTCGGTCCGGCAAGAGTGTAGAGATCTGAAGGAGGTGGCGATGCTGAAGGTAAACCGGCTCTTACTCCTCTTCATCCTGACCGGTCTTGCAGCCTGTGCAAGTGACCCGGGCCTCAAGATGACGGTCCTGACCGCTCCGAGCGGCACCAAACCGGCCGTCACAGCGCAGCTCGAAAAAGGGAACGCCTTGTATGACTCTCGCGATTGGGCTGGAGCCGAGCAGGCATTCCGGCAGACGATTGCGGCTGACCCGACACTGGCGGAGGCCCATTATAACCTGGCTCTGACCCTCGAACGAACTGGGAACAAAGCCGAGGCGAAGAGGCACTACATCGATGCGGCCAATCTGGCGCCCGGCAATAAGGTCATCTGGAACTCTCCTCCCTTGCGTGAGCAAAGCGGCGGATTGAACTATGACATTAACAAAAAATCCTACCTGGACCCGGATCCTCGTATAAATTGATTATGTCTCGCCGGCACGATCGTTCCTTTTCGCCAGAAGAATTCAGCGCGCTGGTTCTGCAGGCCCTCGAAACCTTACCGCCTCCCTATGCGAAATTGGCGCAAGAGGTGTCCGTTGTGGTGGAAGAGGAGCCTCCTCCCGAAGTTCTCGAAGATCTCGAACTGGACTCAGCCGACGACCTGCTCGGCCTCTATCAAGGATTGTCGCTGGCCGACGACTCGTTCTTCCAGCCGGGAGGCCAGCCGCCGGCCCGCATCGCGATCTATCGCGGACCGATCTTACGTTTATGCCTCACCGCGGAGGAAGTGCGGCAGGAGATTCGGGATACTGTCGTGCATGAATTGGGGCACCACATCGGACTCGACGACGACGAGATGCCTTACTGAGGAGTGAGTGAAGGGTTGTGACGGCGAGTCAGCGCCTGTCGTTGATAACCAAGGCTCAGCATGAATATCCCGACGACGAGCATCGGCAGAGAGAGGATCTGACCCATGGACAGAGAGCCGAAGATGAACCCGATATGGGCGTCCGGCTCGCGAAACAATTCGACGACGAATCTGCACATTCCATAGCCGGTGATGAAACTCCAAAAGATCGTTCCGGGCGGAGTCGCCTTTCTTCCGATCAGCCACAGCACCGAAAATAACAATACCCCTTCCAGGCCGGCCTCGTAGAGTTGCGACGGATGGCGACAGGCAGGCCCACCGGTCGGAAACACCATGCACCAATCAACGTCGGTCGCCCGTCCGTAGAGTTCCCCATTGATAAAGTTTCCCAGGCGTCCGAATCCCAAGCCGATCGGCGTGACTGCAGCGGCAAGGTCCGCGATGGTGTACACGGGGATACCTCGGCGTTTGCTAAACCAGATCAAGGACACGATCGTCCCGAGCAAGCCCCCGTGAAAGGACATTCCCCCCTCCCAGACCGCTATAATTTTGGCTGGGTGCTGAATGTAGTAGGAAAAGTTATAGAAGAGCGTGTACCCCAAGCGGCCTCCGATGAAGATTCCCAATGCAGCCCAGACGATCATGTCATAGATCTGGTCCTTCGTAATCGCCAGGCCCTTTCGATCGACCTTGTGCCGGATCAGGAAATAGGCTGCGGTGAGCCCGATTAAATACATCAGCCCGTACCAGCGGAACTGCAGAGGACCGAACTCGAAAAACACAGGGCTGATGTTGGGGTAGGGGATAGCTTGCAACCAGTTCATTCCTGCCTCATGCGGCGTTGTGGCTGGATCATATGTGACGATTCCGATCATTGCAAGCGGACCCGCTCTGGGGCGGACTTTACCCGCTTGTCTCCTGAATAGGCTCTGGGAGCGGCTTTTACTTACATGCTACTTCCGTATGTGAGTTTTCTGATACGTCTGTGTTGCGCCAGTGGCGAATGGTGTGAGGAAAAGGCAACCGAAAATTAATCGGCTTTAATCGCGAAGGGAACGCACGAAGAATATCTCGGAATTTTCTCCGGTCTTTTGTCTGGCACGGTTGATGCTCAGTACGAAAGCAAGAATGTGACGAGGCGGAGAGTTTCTTACTACACTTCAACCGTTGCAAGGAGGTTCACATGTCGGAGCAAGGGAAACAGGTGGCACGAATGGCGGCGTTGGTCGCCGGAGGGGCAGTGATCGGGGCAGGGATTGGCTTACTCTTTGCGCCTCAGACTGGAACTGAAACCAGACGCGACATCGGACGCTATGCCCGGAGAACGCAGGTGACTGCGACACGTTGGGGACGGGCGATTCAATCAGGTGTGAAGGACGTCATGCATCGCAGCAAGGTGTTGGTGCAGAAACGGGAACAGCCGAGGATTGAAGCAGCGTAAGTTTTAGATTGTGACGTGATCTCATCTTGTCCGCATGCAGCCTGTTGCCAAGAGTGGCACGGGCTGCGTGTGTTCGCCTGCAACCTTGACCGACCCAAGCCCTGGTGTTAGAGTCCCGCCCGGCTGAAGAAGACTCAGGCTGAGTTCGAGTACATCTCTCCGTAGTAGTCTACCACTATCGTAGCCTCAGCCTTTGTCTAATCCTGGCTTCTCTGCCGGAGTGGCGGAATTGGCAGACGCAAGGGACTTAAAATCCCTCGGACTCAAAAGGTCCGTACCGGTTCGATCCCGGTCTCCGGCACCAGAGAAGAGGCCGTATCGTATTTCGCATGATATCATTCGGCCCAGGCCATACACTCATTTATCACGACAATGCCAGGTAGTGGGGGAGGCTGTTTCCTGGCTTCTGCAATCGATTCGGGCTGTTCGCTGATCACGCTTCAGGTATGATCTGGAAAGACCGAGGAGAACCTACGCACGAACGAGAATGCGATTGAGCTGGGCTGGTTGTTCCTGATGCATGGCTGCACGTGCGTCGACAAATCGTTTCAATCTCAACCGGTCCTGTGAGCTCACCTGAATCACTTCCACAGCGATCCAATGGTTCTGAACCCTCGTCACTTCCGCAAGCCGGATGTCGATAAAGGCCCCGTCATCTTCCAGCCATAACCGGACTCTCACAAAATCCCCTGCGATCAGATCGTTGGGAGTTGCCAGCTTGCTGCTGGCCTCTGAGAGCTCGAGTAGGCACCCGTCCGCTTCAAGTTGCCCGAAGACGTTCGAGAGCATGCAGTCAATCGTGAGTGTCGGGCTATGCCAACTGGCCTGTCGTTTTCCCTGTGCCATACGTGATGGGCAGGGTAATTCGAGAAGAGGTTATTTGACTATCCCTCTTGAGGTGGGGGAAGTACCGAAATGGCAGGGTGCGGAAAATGCTTTATTCTCTCCTGCGTCCCTGCGATGCTGATTAATTGATGGATGCTGCACGTGAAGCTGAAGGCCAGCATGTCTGCGGGTCATTCCGTTTAAGCTGATCCACATTAGCTAACCGGTCTGCGCGGAGGCAGGAAGATTCCCTCGCCCTGTTGAGATACCGGCGCCTCTGCTACTATGCCGTAATGGAAATTGCCTTACTTCATAGCCGATAAAGGGCGGGGTCCTACGTTGAACAATCGCTCATCTCTATTTCTCTTGCTCGGTTCGATCTTTGCTGGCATTGCAGTGGCCGCCGGCGCTTTTGGCGCCCACTTTTTAAAAGGCCTGCTGGACCCTTCCATGCTAGCGGCCTTCGAAACTGCCGCACGATATCAGATGTACCATGCTCTGGGACTATGTATCGTCTCATGGGCCGTTGAGCGCTACCCGAACCAACGCTTCTTGACGGTGGGCTGGCTTTTTACGGCCGGTATTCTGTTGTTTTCGGGAAGTCTGTACGGCCTATCTTTGGCCGGCTTGCGATGGCTGGGACCTGTGACACCGCTGGGAGGCGCGGCATTTATTACCGGCTGGGGGCTTTTCGCCTGGGAACTGTGGCGGTCGAGAAGGGTAGTGGATTAAGGCGGTTCATTGCAGAGTGCACGATGCGGTCCGCTTTCCGCTGATAGAACCCCAACCTCCTTGAGAGTTGACGAAGGTTCCTTCCAATCGATTCCCTTCCTTGGAGAACAAGAGGCTGTCCTCCTGTGTCTTTCCTTCCATCTCCCAACGAAGGTAGACGGCATCCCCCAGCACAACAATTTCGCTGAGGCCGGCAATGCCTGTGCCGTCCTTCCCCGGAGGGGGAAAGATCAGAGAGAGCTTGTGTTCCTGATGATGGTTCTGATGGTTGTGAATGGCCCACTGCCACGTGCCGCAAAGACGAGACTGGCCGCGCGCAACTCGGACACGATCTTTCCAAGTTTTCAGGCGCCACCACTCCGTCATGGCCTGCTGGCTGGCTTCCAGCCCCAGCCGGCCGGCTGAAACCGCAATGACTCCGATGTTCCCGCTAAAATCCGATGCACCTGTCGGAGGGGAGTCCAACCCTGTCAGCTGGTGAATCATTTCGGTGAGGGATGGAAACGGCCCATTGGCGGTCAGCCATTCGACTTGGGAGGGCGCAACGGTCACGGTTTCTCCTGCAGGCTTGGCATGTTCAGCCAACGTTTTGGTCACTCGGCCAGCTACCTGCAAGGCAGTCAACGCGGCAATCAAGCGCTGGGCCGATCTTGTGATACCCGGAATAAAGAGCTCTTTAGCCATCCGGGAAGGAATTCCCTTGGCCGCGATGGTGCTGGCCGCATCAGTCAGGGAGACTGCCGGTCCGATTGTCCCGATAAACAAGTCGATGGCCTGTTGATCCGAGTCCAATTTTTCTAAGCGATCACTAGACGTCTGTACAAGTTGCGACCAATCCGGAATCGCGGAAACCTTTCCCTCTTCGGCGGCCCAAGTCGTGCCAGAGGTCAAGCAGGGAATCAGAATGATCGCCAAGAACAGGCTCACTTGTGGTCCAGAACGGTTCTGACGTAAGACGAGAGCGTTCAGCATGGATGGCTATCAGAGTTGAGACAACTATCTTAGGCAGTCCGCGAAAGTAATCCGCTAAGCCCCTTGAAGGCAGTTTTTTAAGAATATGGCTGTGGCTGTCCAAGCTTCAGCTGTAGCTCCCTCACGGAAGGCATCGGGGCGTGTTTCGTTGCTGAAAGCGTGCGGCGCGTCCGGATAGGTTCGAATCTCGACAGGCTTCTGGTATTCTGCAGCGAGCGTACGCAGCCGATCGACTTCATGAGCTGGAACCCAGGTATCTTGCCCTGCCTGATGGTAAAGCACCGGACACATCAAGACTTTGAGGCCGGTTTCCGGCTGAATCATCCGACCATAATAGGACACCGCTGCGCGCAGGCGCTTCCG
The DNA here is from genome assembly GCA_035454865.1 of Nitrospiraceae bacterium. Lineage (GTDB taxonomy): Bacteria > Nitrospirota > Nitrospiria > Nitrospirales > Nitrospiraceae > Nitrospira_D. The sequence continues at coordinate 22,425 of DATIGF010000064.1, forward strand.
TTGGCAAGCGAATTTCAGTGCGAACGTGCCGCCCATGCCGAACCCCACGACACCATGGATGTTTCGTTTGATATTGTCCCTAGTATTCAAGTACTCGCAGCAGGAATTGATGTCTTGCAGAATCAGCGAATCATTCAACTTGCCCATCAATGCCTCGGCGACTTCCGCATTGCCCGTTACCATACCCCCGATCCGGCTATAGAGGTTGGGGATAATCACGCTGTACCCTTCACAGGCCAGCCGTGCCCCCAAGTCCTTGATCTGAGAATTCAGTCCCCACCATTCGTGTAACAACACAATCCCAGGATAGATCCCTTTTTCCTGCGGCCAGAATTGAATGCACTCGACCTGCACGTCTTTCGATTGGCGTGTCTTGATGTAGGGATCGACCATGGCATCCGTAAGGGTCGGAATCGCCACTCCGCTTGGAAAACGAGCCGTGCCTGTTCCGATCTGGTCTAACGTAAAGGGGGCGGTCGTGGAAATCATCATCGTCGTCCTTCGTACTCCCTGCCTGTTGATGGAAGCGCAATCAGCGTGTATCGCCGACGCATTCGTACTATAGGGACCGCTCCGCCGGCTTGTCAATGCAACGGGAATTGAATTGACCTGCCGGTAATTCCCTTCTACAGTTTTCTCCATCAATGGGACAGCCATCAATCACGGAACTGGGAATCGGTCTGGTCGGGGTCGGTCGGCATGGCAGCCGTTACGTTCAGCATCTGCTACACGATCTGCCGGGAGTGACTCTCGCCGCCATTTGCCGCAGGAGAGCCGAGGAGCCTCTGCCTGGCGCTGCCGTTCCGGTCTACAGCGATTACCGCTCCATGATTGCGGATCCCCGCGTGCAGGCTGTCGTGGTTGTCACACCTCCATCTCTCTGTCGTGATATTTGTCTTGCTGCGGTCCGCGAACGCAAACCGGTTCTGATCGAAAAGCCTCTGGCGATGACAGGGGCTGATGCGCGGGCCATGATGGCGGCTGCCAACCAAGCCAACGTCCTCCTGATGACCGCGCAGACGTTGCGGTTTGACCCCTCCATCCTTCTGCTAAGAGAACAGCTCAAGACCATCGGCCCAGTGCAGTCAGCAATACTCACGAGTCATATCGAAACGAGAGCAAACGTGATTCCTGGCGCAACAGGACCTGCCCCCGTCGGCGCACTGCTTGAGCTCGGCATTCATTTACTGGACCTTGTCCGCTTTCTCACAGGCGAAGAAATTCTCAAGGTGCAATGCACCATGACTCCGGATCCGTCGAAAGCACCGGAAGCACTGGTGCGGGCGAAGTTACAAACGACCGGGGGGGTGATCTGTGCGCTCGACATTGCACGCGTGGAATCATCGCGCGTCGGAACGGCTGAATGGGCAGGTATCAATGGAACCGTCACGGCGGACTGGCCCAAACGGCGAGTGATGAGAACCGATATTCACGGAACGTCTGAATCGTGGACCGTTGAGTCATGTCCGACGGTCTTAGCCACGCTCCAGGCGTTCGTTCAGGCGATTCGGACCTCCACGCCTCCTCCTATCACAGGCCTGGATGGCTGTCGGGCTGTCGAGGCGGCCGACGCCTGTTATCAATCGGCAGGATTGGGAGGCCTGTGGGTCGAGGTTGTGTCGCCTATCTGAGTGGCTCTTGAAAAGTCTCTTGTCAGCGTTCTCCTCCGGCTCAGAGGCTCAACGTACCGGGCAGGACCATATTCCAGGGGTGCTGTGACTGCTCGTTCAACAACCTCTAGGTGTCAGCGACGATGTGGGTGTCTGTTTCCTCCACACCTTCGATCTGATGGATCTTGGTGATCACGACATCCGAGAGCGAACGTTCATCATGAACACTGATAAAGAGAAAGATGTCCGGTTGTCCGAAGCAAGAATGGGCCTGCTCGACGCCGGGAAGCTTCTTCAAAGATTGAAGAACCTCCTTCGTCTTTCCTGCCTTAACTTTGATGAGAATATACGCCTTCGTTGCCATTGCGCCGCTCCTTTCGGTCGTTGCGTTGTCCACCCGGCATGGTTCGTCGGTGCTCAGTAAAAATCTGATGGATGTCTTGGCCCCGCTGGCTCAACCTGGCTTGGGCCTGCTCAAATAAATCGCTTAAGAGTTCAAAGTCGGCCAAACGCATGTTGAATTGAAAAAACGCCTCGGCCAATTGCGCCCGCTCCTGCGCTGAGAGCGTCGCATACCGTTCGCTGATGGCTTGCAAAACCTCGGACGTCCATCCTCTTGCGCGAAACCCTCTCCCGAGTTCCTGCGCGCGATCTCCCCATTTTTGTCCAAGCGCCTGATCGAAGAATTGCTGCACGATAGGATCGGAGCTTTTCATGAAGACCGCTTGGAACTGAATCACAATTTGAATGACGCGATTGGCCTCTGCTGTTCCTTCTGGTGGAAGCACATCGGCATCCTGCAGGGTGGCTAGCATGGCCATGGATGCCCCGACCGGTCCCGTCGATGTCCGCCCCTGCGTTTGCACCGCCGCCGCAATTGACCATCCGTTCAGCAAGCTCATCAGCGCGAGAATCACGGCCGACTTCATGCCCGGATTATACAGAAGGGCGGGGAAGGGCACCAGCATGCAGCATACCATCGTCGAGTGATGGAAATGGAAGCATATTCGCACCCTTAGCGGTTGTTTTTCTTGAATCGGTCACAAGGCCTTCCTATAATCCCGGCACCCACCGGAGGCACTGATGCTTGCGAAGGTGATGAGTGTCGCGCTCGTCGGTCTCGATGCACATCTCATCGATGTCGAGGTCGATATTGCCGGAGGACTTCCACAATTCTCGGTGGTCGGATTGCCCGACGCCACGGTTCGAGAAAGCCGCGACCGCGTCCGCTCTGCGCTGAAGAACACCGGGTTTCATTTTCCCGCGAAGAGAATAACGGTCAATCTCGCCCCAGCGGATATTAAGAAAGAAGGAGCCGGACTCGATCTTGCCATTGCCATCGCCATTCTTGTCGCGGAAGAAGTGATTCCCGCGGATCGCCTCGCTCGGCGGGTTCTTGTCGGGGAACTCTCGCTCGACGGCCAGGTCAAGCCCATCTCAGGAGCCCTGTCGATCGGAATCGCCTGCCGCCATCACTGCGGGCTCTTGCTGCCGGCCCCGAACGCTCAAGAGGCTGCGATGGTTGAGGGCGTGGCAGCTCATCCCTTGCATACACTGACCGAAGCCGTAGCCTTTTTACGGGGAGAGCAGTCGATTGAACCACTCAAGACCGATCGTGCCAGTTTGTTCTCCCTACGACCGCTTGAGGAGGATGATTACGGTGATGTCCGGGGGCAGGATCAGGCCAAGCGCGCACTGGAGATCGCAGCAGCCGGCGGACATAATGTCCTGATGGTTGGTCCGCCTGGCTCTGGGAAGACGATGCTGGCCAAGCGTCTGCCGACAATTCTGCCGCTGATGGAACCGGACGAAGCGATCGAGACCACGCGCGTGCACAGTGTGGCGGCGCAGCTGCCGGCAGATCGCCCGCTCCTTACGGTTCGTCCCTTTCGCTCGCCGCATCACAGCATTTCGGATGCCGGATTGATCGGAGGGGGAACGATCCCCCGTCCCGGCGAAGTGTCGCTGGCCCATAACGGCATCCTGTTCCTCGATGAATCCCCGGAGTTTCGGCGCCCGGTTCTCGACGGCCTCCGCCAACCTTTGGAAGAGGGAGCTGTGACGCTGACCAGGGTCAGTGGGTCGCTCCAGTACCCGGCCCGTTTCATGCTGATTGCCGCCATGAACCCCTGTCCTTGCGGCTACTACGGCGATCGGTCGCGCGAATGTGTCTGCACGCCTCAACAGATCCGCCGGTATCGGGCGAAGCTTTCCGGCCCCCTGCAAGACCGCATCGATATTCATATCGAAGTTCCTCCGGTGCCGGTTCGTGAGTTGCACGATCACGGAACGGTCCCGGAAGCCTCATCCGCTATTCGCACGCGCGTGCTGGCCGCGCGGGATCGGCAAGCGAGACGATATCGTGAAGACGGGATCCATACGAATGCGCAGTTGAAGCCGCGCCTGCTGAAGCGGTATTGTAGGCTCGATTCGGCCGGGCAGAGTCTCTTGGAGCAGGCAATGACCAGGCTGGGATTGTCCGCCCGCGCGCATGGACGCATTCTGCGGGTGGCGAGGACAATTGCCGACCTGGCCGGCTCTGATAAAATTGATCCGTTCCATGTGGCGGAAGCGATTCAATATCGCAGCTTGGATCGCCGCTTGGAATATTGAGGAACAGCTTTGGTCTCGACCGTCAAAGTCTTTCTCTGGTGGTTTATTGTCGGGGCCACGATGGCCTTATCGGTCATCATGTTGCAAGGCGGAATTCGTGAGGTCATGCAGGCTCAGGGGTCCGTATGGGAACTCAAGCTCGTGGAACTGCTCACGACCATACTGGGCGGTGGCTTATTGGGAGGCTGTATCGCGTTGATCCTTGACCGCATCAAAAAATCGTAACGCCCGTCACACCCGATCGGAAATTCCACTTGCAGATGAGGAGAAATGATGGATCTGGAAGTCGGTTCGAATCTATATCAAAACACCGATGGCACGATTGAAGTCGAGGGTGTTCCGCAAATTGAGATCGCGCTGAAGCCGTCGACGAATGCGTTGCTGATTAACTTTGCGCTGTTCGATGAGCAGGGGAAAATGACGGCAAAGTTGGTCGACAGCACACTGACGTTCAATGAACGGCGCGCCTATGAAGTCACCAAAGCGGCATCGCGTGTGACACTCACCCATGTGGAATCCAAGAACGTCGTCCTGCAGATCGAGCTGAAGAAGCCGGACCTTGTGGCCTTTACCAGAGGCGGGTTTCATACCGTCAAGGGACACCTGCTCGAAGTATCCCCGACGGAGTGGAAAATCGAAAAGCAGCGCTCAAGTGGCACAACCCAGGACCTGAAGGGCGGTGCGGTCAAACTCGGGTGATCCGCTGTGTCCCTATCATTTCGTCACCGTCGGCACGATGACGATTGCTTTGTCCTTCACATCGACCGTCGCAGCATCCCCGTCGCGCAGCTCCCCCTTCACCAACTGCCGGGCAATCGGGGTTTCCAGCTCCTGCTGAATGAGCCGCTTCAACGGTCGCGCACCATACACGGGATCGTATCCTCGTTCTCCCAGATGTCGGAGCGCCGCCGGCGTGACCGACAGCGTGAT
>DATIGF010000065.1:0-4097 GCA_035454865.1 Nitrospiraceae bacterium
TGCGGGATGGATATCGGCACGGACAAGCCTCCTCTCGAAAGCCGACAGGGAATTCCCCACCGACTTATCGATCTCGTCCGTCCGGACGAATCATTCAATGCAGGTCTCTACAGGCGTCAGGCTGTCGATGCCATTGAGCGACTCTACCGCGAACGGCGGCTTCCACTGGTCGTTGGCGGAACCGGCCTCTATGTCCGTACGCTGCTGCAGGGGCTCTGCGGGGCTCCGCCGTCCGACCGGGAGCTACGGGCTCGGTTAGTGGAAGAAGCACGGGAGATGGGGCCTGATCGCTTCTATGCGCGGTTACTGGGAGTCGATCCGTCGACGGCATCTCGACTGCACCCACGCGACACCTCGAAAGTCATCAGAGCCCTCGAGGTCTATGAGTTGTCCGGACAGCCGATGTCGCAGTTTCAGCAGGCGCACGGATTCACCGAGCGGCCCTTCTCATCGCTCGTGATCGGGCTCAACCGCGAGCGCGATTCCCTGTACCGCCGGATCGAAGAGCGGATCGACTGGCAGCTGGCCGGCGGACTGGTGGAAGAAACCAAGCGGTTGCTCGAGGGGGGCTATCGGCGTGATAGCGGAGCGATGAAGGGGCTTGGCTATCGCCATATTGCCGCCTATCTGGACGGCGAGTATGACCGGGCCGAGATGGTCAGGCGGTTTAAACGTGACACCAGGCGGTTCGCCAAACGACAGATGACCTGGTTCAACCGGGAGCCGGCGATCGATTGGATCATGATCAAGGAATCGGAATCGGTCCAGGATACAGCAGACCGTATAACCGAGAAGATCGATCGGTTTCTGACGTCCCTGCATACCCATTGATAGGGCAGACGGAAGGAGATATGCAAGCGTATGGCACGACCAGCGGCGGGGTCGGAAATTGGAATTATCGGGGGGAGCGGGTTATACGACATCGAAGGCCTTCATGATGTCAAACAGGTGGCGGTTCGGACACCGTTCGGGCGGCCATCCGATGACATTACGACGGGGGAAGTGAACGGCGTCCGCGTGGCGTTTCTGTCCCGTCATGGACGGGGTCACCGGCTGAGTCCGTCTGAAATCAACTACCGTGCGAATATCTATGCGCTGAAATCGATCGGCGTGCGCCGCGTGATTTCCGTGAGCGCGGTCGGGAGCATGAAAGAATCTGTGAAGCCGGGTGACGTCGTGCTGCCGGACCAGTTCATCGACCTGACGAAGCGAAGGAGTTCCACCTTCTTTGAAGGGGGAGCGGTTGCGCATGTGGCGTTCGGGGAACCGGTTTGCGCCTCGCTGGCATCTTCACTCCTCACCGCAGCTCGGTCGGTGGGCGCGACGGTCCATCAGGGGGGCACCTACGTTTGCATCGAAGGGCCCCAGTTCTCGACGAAAGCCGAATCGTGTTTGTATCGCGAATGGGGGGTGAGCGTGATTGGCATGACAAATCTTCCCGAAGCCAAGCTTGCGCGTGAAGCGGAGCTCTGCTATGCCACCGTGGCACTGGCGACCGATTACGACTGTTGGCATGAGACCGAAGAGGCGGTCACGGTTGAGGCGATTCTGACGACACTCCGTCACAACGTGGCGCTGGCCAAGAAGCTGCTTCGCGAGGCTGTCGAATCCGCGGCGTCGGTCAAGACTTGCAGGTGCCAACGGGCCCTGCAGGATGCGATCGTGACGGCTCCGGAGCGTATCCCTGCGGCGCTGCGCCGGAAACTTGCGGTGCTCACGGAGCGCGTGCTTCCGAGCAGGAAAGGAAAACGGTGATTTGATGGGGAAATTGCTTGTCGTCGGATCCGTCGCATTGGATACGGTCAAAACACCGTTCGGTGAAGCGGCGGAGGTGCTCGGGGGCTCCGCGACGTACTTTTCTACAGCTGCCAGTTATTTTACCGCGGTCGACCTCATTGCCGTCGTTGGCGAGGATTTCCCCTCCCAGCATCTGACGTTCTTGAAAAGCCGTGGTATCGATCTGACCGGTCTCGAGCGCAGACCCGGCGCGACGTTCCGTTGGAAAGGGGAGTACACGCACCAACTCAATGAAGCCCATACGCTCGACACAAAGCTGAACGTGTTCGAAACCTTTCGTCCCAAGATTCCGGAGTCCTATCGGTCTCCGGAGGTGCTGTTCCTCGGCAACATTGATCCTGAATTGCAGCTGGACGTCCTGCAGAAGCTGCCGCGGCCGCCGCTGGTCGCGTGTGACACGATGAATTTCTGGATCAATGGGAAGCGCGACGCCTTGTGGCGCCTGCTCGAGAAGGTGGACATTCTGATCATCAACGACGGGGAGGCGCGCGCCTTGGGTGAGAATTCCAATTTAGTGAAGGTAGCCCAGAAGATTCTGGCAAGAGGCCCCAAGCATCTGATCGTGAAGCGCGGCGAGTACGGCGTGTTGATGTTCGACCAGAAACAGACGTTCGGCGCGCCGGCCCTCCCGCTCGATGATGTGCGTGATCCGACGGGCGCCGGCGACACCTTTGCAGGCGGCTTCCTGGGCCACTTAGCGGCGACGGGAAACCGGTCACTGGAGGCGTTCAAGCAGGCCATCATCTTTGGGAGCGTGATGGCCTCGTTTACCGTAGAAGCCTTTAGTCTTGACCGTTTGCGGGTCCTGGATTACAAAGAGATCCAGGAACGATTTCGCGCGTTTAAACAGCTGACTCATTTCGAGGATATTCCGTGAATGTAGTTTCTCGTCTTATGCGTTCCTTCTTCAAGCCTATGCTTGCCTTGGGGGTTGTAGGCGTGCTGCTAGGCGCCTGCGCCACGTCGGAAGAGGCCAAGCAGAAGTCGAAGGGATTCTATCAAGAGGGGATTGCGAGCCTTGAAACGGACCGTCAGAAGGCTTACGTGTCGTTCCAGAAGGCCGTGCAAATGAATCCGGACAACAAGGAGGCGCACTACGGGCTCGGCCACATCCTGGTCTATCAGGGCAAACTGTCGCAGGCCGAAGCGGAATTTCGCGAGGCCATCAGGATTGATTCGGACTACTCGGAGGCGCACACCTACCTTGGTCAAGTATTGGCCAAGCAAGAGCGCTGGCCGGAGGCCATCGAAGAGTATCGCAAGGCGTTGAGCAATCCCCTCTACGCGACACCGGACCTTGCGCGATTTCATTTGGGGAAGGCGTTGGCACATCAAGGCGATTTGCAGGGCGCGATGGAGGCGTTGGAGGATGCTGCATCCGTCGAACCCTCCCATGTGCCCCCTGCCGCCCTCAGCCTCGAATTGGGGCGGGTGTATTACAAATTAGGGTTTGAACGTCGAGCGAAAGAAGCGCTGACCAAAGTGACGACTCTGGACAAGAACGGTGAGTACGCCGCGGCGGCGAATGAAATTCTGGCACGGCTGAAGCCGTAAAGAGAGACGCATGGAATCGATCGGCGAATTCTTCAGACAGGTACGAGAAACCAAAGGATTGACCGTCGACGAGGTGGCTTCGAAGACGCGGATCCGGACGGATTTTGTCAAGGCGTTGGAAGAGGGCAACTTCGCCAGGTTGCCCGATCAGGTATTCGCAAAGGGCTTCGTCCGGTCCTATGCGCGTTCTCTCGGCCTCGACGAGGAAGATGCCATCCATCGGTTTATTCAATCGGCCGGCGCGTTTTATGAAAAACAGGATGAACGGGAACGGTTGAAGGTTCGGCAAGCCGAAGAAGAACGGAAACGTCAGGCCAACCGCAAGGCCGTCGCGGTCGCGATCGGGATTGCGATTGTGACCCTGGTTATCCTTCTCAGCCGTGAACAGTCCTCTCTGCTCGTGCGCCGGGCTCCGTTGGAGCCGCCCGCGGCGTCGACCAAGCGCAGTGTGACACCCGAACCGAATGTGCAAGGGCCTTCGCGGACCGAGACGGAATCCAGTGCCTCTGCAGCGAAACCGAGGCAATCAGAGGTCCCAACCCCGTCGATGCAGCCACGAGCCGAATCCAATGCGGCTGCTCCGTCGGTCGCGGCTGCAGCACCTCAGCAAGGAGGACTCCCGGTTCCTCCTCCGCTCACAACTGAGGCAAGCGTTGGTGGATCAGCGGTTGAGAGTACATCAAGCGCCGAGGAACAACTGGTTTTGGACCTGGAAGCGACGGAACTCAGCTGGGTCGTCATTCAGA
>DATIGF010000066.1:0-12743 GCA_035454865.1 Nitrospiraceae bacterium
TGGGGCTTCCGCTATGACGAGCGCGATGGGCTAGGGCTGCAATTTCGGATGCGGCTTTTCAGCCGGGAAGTCAGGGAAGTGACGCTCGCTAGAGCCTTCGTACCACCCCCCGATCAACGTCCCTTCCTCGAAATACAGATACCGGTGCCGGACGATCGCCGTGCTTTCCCAATCTTCAAAAATCCATTCTTCCTGGCGTACCCCATCTTTAGTGAAGGTTGTGTTGATGGTTTGCGGCCCACCCCAGGATTTCAATACTTGATCCTTTGTCATGCCGACCATGACGCGATGTTGTTCGATGTGTTTCTGAAAATCCGGGTCGCGGAGATGCGCGATCATAGGCCATACGACCATGAGTAGGACGAAGAGTCCAAGACCTATATAGATGATGATCCTGACCGGGCGGCGGCGAATAAACGAGGGCTCTTCAGCCTCCGGATCGAGTGGTGCAGATTGCGATTCAGTTGTCATGGTTGTTTCAAAAAAGCGGGCGCATGCTACCAGGGGGGTGTGGTGGAGTCAAGGAACTGTCTTAATTTCGTAGTAAAGTCATAGTGATAGGAGAAGCGGTATACTTATCGCTGGTATTGCCCTCGTCACTGGGACTGACAAATGACTGAAAAAGCACATCTCCGTCAACGATTTCTGGGTCTAATCTTGCTCAGTGTAACGGCGTGCACCTTGTTATGGGGGCAGGGCTACTTCACCTTGGCCGGCGCGGCCACGATCTATTCCTACATTGACGATCAAGGGAACCCTGTCTATACGGACGCGCAGGAAACGATTCCCGAAAAGTACAAGTCCAAAGTGAAGGTGCATCAGCGGCCCGATCCTGTTGCGAAGACGCCTTCGATATTGCAGTCGGTACAGCAAACGGTCACAGAGCAGGCCAGGAATGTTGGGTTCAAGATGCCGTCTTTTCAACCTGGCGTGGAAGGCCTGAATCCTGCGCAGTCGAGAATTCTCACCTACGCCGGGGCAGCGGCGGTTGTGTTGCTGCTGCTGATGTATTTCAGTAAGAGCCAAATGATGCGAACGCTGGGCTTCTGTCTGCTGATCGTCGTCGGGATCGGGGCTCCGGTACTGATGTATGTAAGTGAAGGCGGTCCGATGGACGCCATGAAGAAGAAAGCTGTCACGGCCGGACAGGCACAACAGGAACGGCTCCAACAAACCCCGCAGTAACCGTCCACACCTCCGACAGGGAAATCTCGAACATCTACTCCGCGTATTTGGGAACCGGGACCGTCCTGGCTGGTGCGACCGGAGCAACTGGTTGCTGCGCGAACTCGTTGGAGTAGGGATTGAGGATGGCTTCGTGGGTATGACGTTGTCGAAGCTTTACAAGTTGCAGGCTCTGCGTGCCTATTTCAACCCGGTCGATCAGTGCTTTTGTGGTGAGCCGTTCGGGAAGCCCCTGTAAGGAAAATAATTGGTAGGTCAGTGTCCAGTCCAGCTGGTCTTTGCCCTTCTCTTTAATAATGAAACGAGCTGCCGGCGAGGGTGGTCCTTTAAACAGCAACACCCAGATGTTCGAGCGAAATGCGGGACTGGCAGGGTCGGTTGAAGGAAGGAACTCAGGAATCAAGGAAGGAACCTGGACAATCGGAACGGCCGGGGAGAATTCGATATCGACCAGCCGCACGAACAGAGGCCTGGATTCATTTTGATCGTTGGGGTCGACGGCATAACTGAACGAGTACCGGACGTCAATGCCGTCACGTTTGAAAGTATAGACATCTTCTCCGTTTTCGGGCGAGACGAGTTTGCTGAAGTACTTTGACCAGTCGGTAATCGGGTAATAGGTGAAGACGCGAAGGGCGGATTTGCGATCGCGGACGGCCTGGGGCATACCGAGCTTGGCGTGCAATTCCTGTTGCGTGAGTCCAAGGAACCCGTCTTCGAAATAGGGAGCAGCGAAGAGTTCCGACGGAGATGTCCACGAGCAAAGAAACAAGAAGACGGGAGTGAGAATCGCTGGTCTGACAATGATGTGGAGGCGCAACGGATTCCTCCTCACGGTAGACGGTCATGGTATCGACGGATCCAAATCGATGTCAAGGAACTATCCGCCGGCTTGCTGGCTCAAGGCGCTTCCAGTATGATCGCGAACAGGTTATGGGGACTTGCAGGAGGGTATTGAGTTGACCAGGCAGGCAACCGGGAACTCTGAGATAGAGGCGCTGCTGAAGGAGCGCATCCTCATTCTCGATGGAGCCATGGGGACGATGATCCAGCAGCGCAAGCTGGACGAGGCGGCCTTCCGTGGCCAGCGTTTCAAGGATTGGAGGAAAGACCTCAAGGGGCACAACGATCTTTTGAATGTTACGCAGCCCGCCATCATTGAAGAGATTCATCGGCAGTACCTCGAAGCCGGGGCTGACATTGTCGAGACCAACACGTTCAACTCCCAGGCGATCTCCCTGGCGGATTATCACATGGAGACGCTGGGGTATGAACTGTCCAAATCCGGCGCAGAGTGTGCCAAGCGCGCAGTGGAAAAGGTCCAAGCGGCTCATCCCGGCCGACGTTGTTTTGTAGCCGGTGCGATCGGGCCGACGACAAAAACCTCGTCGATCTCGACGGACGTGAATAATTCAGCGGCGCGCGGCACGACTTATGACGAACTGGTTGCAGCCTACAGTGATCAGGTGCGAGGTCTCCTCGATGGAGGAGCTGATCTGCTCCTCGTGGAAACCATTTTCGATACGCTCAATGCGAAGGCGGCGTTTTTTGCCATCCAGCAGGTCTTCGACAAGGGCGGGCCACGTGTCCCTATCATGGCGTCGGTAACGTTTATCCAAGCCGGGAGTAATCGCGGCGTAACCGGCCAAACAGTCGAAGCATTCTGGAACTCCATCTCGCATGTGCCCCTGCTGAGCGTAGGAATGAACTGCGCTCTCGGCCCGAAAGAAATGCGGCCGCTGATCGATGAACTGTCTCGAATTGCTCCGGTCTACCTGAGTGCCCATCCGAACGCCGGGCTCCCGAATCCTTTACTGCCAACGGGCTTTCCGGAAACGCCCGACACGTTGGCACCCCAGTTGCGTGACTGGGCTCAGAGCGGCTGGTTGAATATCGTCGGCGGCTGCTGCGGGACGACGCCGGCTCACATTAAGTTGATTGCGGAGGCAGTGCGCGGGCTTAAGCCCAGAGCAATTCCGGCTGTCGAGCCCTATACACGACTGAGCGGCCTCGAAGCCGTGACGATTCGCCCCGATTCCAATTTTGTGAATATCGGAGAACGCACCAACGTGACCGGTTCGCCGGCCTTTGCCAAGCTGATTCTGGCGGGCGATTACGAAGCGGCCTTGTCCGTCGCACGACAACAGGTCGAGGGTGGAGCGCAGATCATCGACATCAATATGGACGAGGGCATGCTGGATTCCAAGGCGGCCATGGAAAAATTTCTCCGCCTCATCGCCTCAGAGCCGGATATCTGCAAAGTGCCCATCATGGTCGACAGCTCGAAGTGGGAGGTGCTGGAGACAGGGCTGAAGAATATTCAAGGAAAGCCGATCGTCAACAGCATCAGCCTCAAGGAAGGTGAACGGAAATTCATCGATCAGGCGACGTTGGTGCGCCGGTACGGCGCAGCCGTGGTGGTCATGGCGTTCGATGAACGAGGGCAGGCGGACACCTTGGAGCGAAAACAAGAGATCTGTGCTCGGTCGTACAAGATTCTGACGGAGCAGGTAGGCTTCCCGCCACAAGATATTATCTTCGATCCGAATGTTCTGACGGTAGCGACCGGGATCGAGGAACACAACAACTACGCCCTGAATTTCATCGAGGCGACCCGATGGATCAAACAGCATCTTCCCGGAGCCAAAGTCAGCGGGGGAATCAGCAACATCTCCTTTTCGTTCCGCGGGAACAACGTGGTGCGCGAAGCGATGCACGCGGCCTTCCTGTATCACGCGATCAAGGCCGGCCTCGACATGGGTATCGTGAATGCAGGTCAACTGGCGGTGTACGAAGAGATTCCCAAGGATTTACTGGAACTGGTGGAAGACGTGTTGCTGAATCGCCGTCCGGATGCCACCGAACGCCTGGTGAGCTTTGCTGAAACGGTCAGGCAGAAGGGCAAAGTGGCAGCAAAAGACGACGAGTGGCGCAAGGGCACCGTCGAAGAGCGGCTGTCCCATGCGTTGGTGAAAGGCATCACAGACTACATCGACCAGGATACGGAGGAAGCCCGCCGGAAATATCCCAAGCCGCTCTCCGTGATCGAGGGGCCTTTAATGGCCGGCATGAACGTCGTGGGGGACTTGTTCGGGTCGGGCAAGATGTTTCTCCCTCAAGTGGTGAAGAGCGCGCGCGTCATGAAGAAGTCCGTGGCCTATCTCATGCCCTTCATGGAGGAGGAGAAAAAACGACTTGGTGGGTACCAAGCCCAGGGGAAGGTGTTGCTCGCCACCGTGAAAGGCGACGTCCACGATATCGGGAAAAACATCGTCGGCGTCGTGCTCGGTTGCAACAACTACGAGGTCATCGACCTCGGCGTGATGGTTCCTTGTGAGAAAATTTTGGCCACGGCGAAGGAGCAAAAGGTCGATATCGTCGGGTTGAGCGGATTGATCACGCCATCGCTTGATGAGATGGTCCATGTGGCCAAAGAAATGACTCGTGAAGGGTTCGAGGTTCCTTTGTTGATTGGAGGCGCTACGACAAGTAAAGCCCATACGGCGGTGAAGATTGCTCCCTCCTACAGTCCGTCCGTGATTCACGTGCTGGACGCGTCGCGGGCTGTCGGGGTGGTGGGGAGCCTGATCAGTCCGTCGCAGAAGCCGGCATTCGTCCAGCAAGTACGGGCTGACTATGAACGGATGAGGCAGGCGCATCAGGATCGCGAAGTGAAACCGGTGTTGGCGATTGCCCGTGCACGGGCCAATCGGTTCACATCAGAATGGGCGACGCTTGAGATTCCCACGCCCTCGTTTATAGGAGCGCGAACCATCAAGGATCAGTCGTTGATCGAACTGATACCTTACATCGATTGGTCGCCGTTCTTTCACACGTGGGAATTGAAAGGGCGCTATCCGGCCATATTTGACGACGCGACCGTCGGCGCAAAGGCAAAGGAGTTGTATGACGACGCGCGGCGCTTACTGGACGAGATCATCCAGAAACGACTGCTCACAGCCAAAGGGGTCTACGGCTTCTTTCCGGCAGCCAGCGTGGGAGACGATATTGAGCTCTATCAGGACGCGGGCCGCACGGCTACGTTGACGACCATCCACACGCTCAGGCAGCAATCGGAGAAGCCACAGGGGCAACCGAACTTAGCCCTGGCTGATTTCGTGGCTCCGAAAGAGTCAAGTCGGCACGATTTCATCGGGGCCTTTGCCGTCACGGCCGGGATCGGCCTGGAAGAGCTCTGTCGACAATTCGACAAGGATCACGACGACTACAATTCCATCATGGCGAAGGCTTTAGCCGACCGCTTGGCCGAAGCCTTTGCGGAATATCTCCATAAGCAGGCGCGTGAGGCGTGGGGGTACGGCAAAGGCGAAACGCTGTCGAATGAGGATCTCATTCGTGAAAAATATCGCGGCATCCGTCCCGCGCCGGGATATCCGGCCTGCCCGGACCACACGGAAAAGCGGCTCTTGTTTGATCTGTTGCAGGTCGAGCAGCAGACCGGCATCACGCTGACGGAAAGCTTCGCCATGTTACCGGCTGCGGCCGTGAGTGGATTCTACTTCGCCCATCCGGAGGCCAGGTATTTTGCGGTAGGCAAGATCGGAAAGGACCAGGTCGAAGACTACGCCCGCCGCAAGGGGATGGATCTGCGCACGATCGAGCGCTGGCTGGCGCCCAATCTGAACTACGAACCGGTGTAACCCGGATGGTTACGGATCTTGGTCTGAGATCCTTCCGGGAAACAATCCGACGGGGTTTAAACTGCCGATGACAGCAGGTCGTCGTGGATTTCGATGGCGGCGCTGCGCAGTGCCTGCACCACCCACCGGTATCGTTCATCCGCCCACGCGTTGAAGGATTCGGCATCCGGAAATACGAGATCCCATGCCTTGGCGGCGTCTAGCATTAGAAGTTGCTGCGGCTTGTTCTGCCCTGGGAATAACACAACGAGCACGGCTGAATTTCCGGTGAGGCTGATGTCGGTGAAGATATGGAGCATCGACGAGGAGGGGATGTTCACTTCCCGTGACGCCGCTTCAACGATCGGCTGGTACAGGCGGTGCAGGAAATGAGATGTCACTTCGTGCGGATTGGAAGGTCCCAGAAGACGGGGATTGGGTTTCTCACCGAACAGGTTTTCTGTGAGATAGGTGGCGGCTTCCCAAGTCGGCATCGCTCCCGAAGTGACCAGAGACTCACAGAGATAGGCGATCCAGTTTCTGCTCGCGGTGCGTTTCCGAACTGCAGTCGTCTTCTTTGCCATGATTGGCTGCCCTTCCTTCAACATTCGTCGTGAGCGGCTGAGAGCCGTGACTGTGCGCGGGGCTCTTCCGGCAGGTTGAAAAAAAGTATATCGGGCAGGGAAAAGTCGGTCAACGAAATGCCGTTTATCCGACCCAGCGTTGGACTAGGACTCGCGGATCATGCTGCGAAGAGACCGATCGGCGTATTGGTCGTGAATGCGGGCGAGTTCATCAGTGGAGGCGATAAAGACGTCAAGGAGCTCCGGGTCGAAGTGCTCGCCGCGATGCTTGAGCATCAATTCGATGGCGTGACCGAGTTCAAACGCCGGCTTATAGACACGCTGGGTGGTGAGCGCATCAAAAGCGTCAGCGATCGAGGCAATACGGCCTTCGATGGGAATCGCCGAGCCCTTGAGACCGCGAGGATAGCCGGTGCCATCGAAACGCTCGTGATGGGTGTAGGCGATGACAGCTGCGACTTTGAGCACTTCCGCGTCCGATCCGCTGAGAATGCGGTAGCCGATCTCGGCATGTTGGGCGATAACCCCGAATTCCTCCTGGGTGAATTTGCCGGGTTTCAAGAGGACGTGGTCAGGGGTGCCGATCTTGCCGATGTCATGCATGGGGCTGGCGGTGCGAATCAAGTCGCACCGTTCGGGCGACAGGCCGGACTTGCGCGCGAGCAACTCACAGTAATGGCTCATGCGTTGAATGTGCTGGGCGGTGGAACTGTCGCGGAATTCGGCGGCAATAGCGAGACGTTGAATAGTCTCTTCGCGCGACAGGCGCAATTCTTTTTCGCTACGTTCCAGCCAATCGAGGGCCTGCTGCAAGGCCATGGTTCTGGTCCGGACGATGTCTTCCAGGTTCTCGCGATGGAGGCGGTTTTCCATTTCCAGGCGCCGGCGACGCAGGGCGTTGGCCACGTCGATCAGGACTTCATTCGACTCAAACGGCTTGACGATATACCCGAACGCGCCCATGTCGAGGGCAGCGTTGGCCAGGACCGAGCTATCGAGCCCTGTGACCATGATGGCGGCGGTGTGAGGGCGTTCTCCGAGGATATCCCGTACGAGATCCATCCCGGACTCTCCGGGCATATTCACATCACAAAGCAGCAGGGCAAAGGGTTGCTCGTCGAGTTTCTGGCGCGCCTCGCGCGCATCGGCGGCGAGGGCGACAGTATAGCCATGGGATTGGAGAAGGTACCCGATCAGTCGCCGGATCGGTTCCTCATCGTCTACGACCAGTATGTTGCGATTGTCGAGCAGGGCCTGATGAGAGTCGCGGTTCAGGAGTGTGTGCATGAGTCGGTTGTGTCTTTACGTCGGAAGGTGGAGTTCTCTTTGTGCGCTGTCGGCTGTTTTGCTCTGTGCTGAAGTCCGGGAAGAACTCCGCAATAATGTGCACCTTTTATGCCAATCAACCAAGCCTGCAGCTGATTGTTCGCGGCGCAAAATGATCAGGTTTCTGGAAGGGGATCATGGCACGATTCGCCACTTCTGGCGAGAGTTTCATGAGTTTGTGTCGAGGGGACGGGTCTATGTGCTGGTGCGTCGACAACAGTCTGTGCGGAGGAGCGTTTGTACAGATTTCGCCAGGATCATGTTCTCGTTTTGTACAGATGATCAGCGTCGGCAGGTGAAACATGGCTGCTCGTTACGCTGAATGGCAGGGAGTCGCTCACGTGGTTTGCGCTTTCCCGGGGGCTCCACTATAATTCCCACCTTACTTCTAGAGGGGAGTGTGCCGATGAGCGGGATCACGGGCTTAGTTCGGTTCGACGGGCGTCGGAAAGACCAGGTGCGTCCGGTCAAAGTGACCCGAAACTATATCAAGCATGCCGAAGGGGCTGTTCTCATTGAAATGGGCGATACCAAGGTCATTTGCACCGCCTCGGTCGAAGAAAAGGTTCCGCCCTTCCTCAAAGGCAAAGGGAGCGGCTGGGTGACGGCGGAATACTCGATGTTGCCGCGATCGACTCATGAGCGGTCGCCCCGGGAGGCGGTGAAGGGGAAGCAGGGCGGGAGAACCCTGGAAATCCAGCGTCTTGTGGGGCGCGCCCTGCGTGCGGTCACCGATATGACTCAGATGGGAGAACGGTCCATCTGGATCGACTGCGATGTCATCCAAGCCGACGGGGGCACGAGAACGGCATCAATTACAGGGGCCTTCATCGCTTTGGCGGATGCCTTTACCGTGCTGAAAAAGAAGGACCTGATCAAAAAGCTTCCGCTGACCGATTACCTTGCCGCTGTGAGCGTCGGCAAAGTCGGCGGAGAAGTCATGGTGGATCTGGCCTATACGGAAGATTCGATGGCCGAAGTAGATATGAATCTGGTGATGACCGGTCGCGGCCGCTATGTCGAAGTTCAGGGAACCGCCGAGCGGACCCCGTTTGCAAAACAGGACATGGATGAGTTCCTCGCCCTGGGATGGCAGGCGATTCAACGGTTGACGACCATTCAGAAAGATCTGATCGGCGCGCTTGATTGAGGAGCCGGCGTTGAAAGAAATCGTCCTCGCGACCCGCAATCGGCATAAAGGGGAGGAATTGGCGGCTTTGCTCGGGGATCTGGGCATCCAGATCCGCACGCTCGCCGACTTCCCCGCTGCCCCGGAAGTCGTGGAGGACGGCGCAACCTGCGAGGCCAACGCGATCAAGAAGGCCGCGGAGATCGCCCGGTCGACCGGTTTGACCGCAGTCGCCGATGATACCGGGTTGGAAGTCGATGCCCTCGGCGGGCGTCCCGGCGTATTCGCGGCCCGGTATGCCGGGGAGCAAGCGACCTACCAAGATAACTGCCGAAAACTTCTGCAGGAACTGGAAGGGGTTCCTCGTGCAAGCCGGACGGCGCGCTTTCTGACCGTTGCCGCCATCGCACGACCTGGTGGCGATGTCCATGTCGCTCACGGTATGCTGGAAGGGCTGATCACCGAAAAGCGGATCGGAGATGGCGGCTTCGGCTACGATCCCGTGTTCCTCGTGCCTGAGCTGGGGAAGACGCTGGCGGAATTGACGCCGGAGCAGAAGAACCGCATCAGCCATCGGTCGAAAGCGTTTGAAAAAGTTCGAGAGCTTCTGGCACGAGCGGCTCAATCGGCACAGTTGGTATGAGACTCGATGCTCAAGAATGTCTGCAGCAAGGCCGCAAGGAGTGGGACGCCGAGGCATACTGTTTGGGTACGTCGAAGCGTGCAAACGGCTGAGAACGTAGCTTGAGGGATTTTCAGCATCGAGAGCATGTCGGGGCGTAGCGCAGCCCGGTAGCGCGCCTGCTTTGGGAGCAGGATGTCGGAGGTTCAAATCCTCTCGCCCCGACCAAACATTTCAATAGTTTGAACCTCGCTTTCTTCAAATCAAATCTACCGAGTGAATGGCGGGGTCAGAATCCGAGAGCTTCTTGTATTCTGTCCCGTTATTCCGAGACCCGCCTAGGTCGGGGGCAGGTTTTTCACTGGTTCTCGTCGGGAACCCCACTGAAACGGCCTCCCTTCGCCCCCACCTATCTGATCGGTACGATAGTTCCGCCCCTGTTTGACCGCAGTCTTTGCAGGCTACTCATCCTAACGGTTACCATACGGCGGAGGTTCCTGGAACGAACGGCAGGAGAGAGCATGACTACCGTCGGCCATATCCAGGACCGTAGCAGAAGGATGCGGGAAGCGTTCCGTCTGGATAACGATCTTCACCTTGAACTTCTGACGGGTACCAGGATCTAAGATATCTTGCAGAATCTATCGGAGTCACTCATGAGCCACCGGGCAATATCCCACGATAGAGGAGGGGCTATGCGTCCTGTTTGCCGCGTTCTCTTGTTCGTCGCACTGTGTTTTGGGCTTCCAATTATGGCTCATGCAGCAGGCAATCCCATCATGGATACGCTCGCACAGGGAACTGTTGTGCAATTTTCTGGAGAAGAAGCGATTTCCCAGCCGTTCGATTTCGACGTCACGATCGCAACGAACGAGAAGGCGCTCAATATGGCGTTGGCCATCGGTCAGCCGGTCACACTCACGGTTGCGTCCGGTCGGGTCGTCACCGGGATGATCGAACGGATGGAACAAGTCGATGGGCCGGGCTCTCAGGGGCTCTATCGCCTCCAGATTGTTCCGGGGTTGCAGCGGCTGCAGTACCGCACGGCGAGCCGGACGTTTTACGGCAAGAATGTCGCGGACCTCGCAACACAACTCTTAAGCGAGGCCGGGATCACGCAGGTGGAGTTGCGGATCGCAGGCGCCCTGCCGGTGGAAGACATGATCGTGCAGTACCAGGAGAGCGACTTGGCCTTTGTGTCTCGACTGCTCGAGAGCGCCGGCATCCATTACCATTTCGAAGGGACGCCGGCGGGTGAGAAGGTGGTCCTCAGTGACGGGAACGCCGGCTTCCCTGTGTCGGCGGTCGGCAAAGTGCTGTTTGCACCGGCCGGCGTGCCGAGCGTGTTATCGTTTGCCCGCGGTCATGCTATGCACGCCGGCCAAGTTCAGGCCGGCGACTACAATTGGAAAACGCCGGGGGTGGACCTCTCGGCGGTCGCCCAAACGACCGTGTTCGGAGATTTACCCGAGCGAATATTCCCGGCCGGAATCGAAACAAAGGCGGAAGCCCAGGCCGCCGCGAATACGCGCCTGGCCGCGAGGATTTCAGAAGCTCAGGTCTGCGGCGGAGAATCCACCTATCCGCAGCTGCAGGCCGGCACGCGTGTCTTTCTTAGCGGGCACCCCCGCGCCGATTTCAATCAGGAATATGTGATTACGGCAGTCGAACATCAGAGAAACGGGAAGGAGTATCGCAACACGTTTCGTTGCATTCCTTCCTCAATCGTCTTTCGTGCCGCACCATCCACTCCGGTGCCCGTCGTGGCCGGATTGGTGTCAGGCATTGTCGTCGGACCGCCGGGGGAAATCAGATATGTCGATCAGTTCGGTCGGGTCAAAGTGCGGTTTCCGTGGAGGAGTCCGGCGCATTCCAATGCGAGTGACCCGGGCGACGCGGGTTTTGTGCGTGTGGCCCAGATCGCCACGGGCGTCGGCGCGACGGCGATGTGGCTCCCGGATGTCGGTGACGAAGTGCTGGTGGCCTTCGAGTATGGCGACCCCCGGCGACCGGTAGTCATAGGCAGTGTGTATAACGGAAAGGACGCGCCGCCGGTTGCGCTGCCCGCGAACAAGCATCTTTCGATTCTCCGTCAGCAGACACCGAACGGGGTCAAGACTGAACTTGTATATGACGGGACGACAGGGAACGAACGGCTGCTCCTGCAGTCCGGGCAGAACGGGCTGACATTTGCCGCGACCGGCATCACATTGCATGGGCCATCGGTTGCGATCAGTTCGACTGGTGATCTGGTCCAGCGGGCTGGCCGGACGATGGTTACGGAGGCCGGTGCCGACTTATCAGTAAAGGCCGGCCAAAGCCTGTCTCTCGCCAGCCAGAAAGATGCCCTTTTGTCCGTCGCGGGGGCCACGCAGATCACTACCGGGGGAGCGTTGCGCGCCACAGTCGGTGGCGACGCGCAGATGACCGTCGGTGCAGGATTAGTCATGGAGAGCGGGAAAGATCTGTCGGTTCGAGTCGGGCAAAATCTTCTGCTACAAACCGGTCGCAACGCCAGACTGACGGTAGGGGAAGATGCCGTCATCCAGACGACTAAGTCTTTAGTCGCCAACGCCGGTGCGATGTTCCAGTTTATCTCTGTGCAGACTGGGACCATCGAAGCCAGAGGGGGACTCTTCCTGAAATCGCCAACACGAGTGGATATCGACAGTGGGGAGGTTGCGGTCAAGTCCAGCGGGAACCTGATTTTGAAAGGCTCGAAGGTCTCGCAGTAAATGGACCTATTCACATTCCATGGTTTGCTCAGAGTTCTCTAGAGACCTGTCGTCAGCTTGAGATCGCTGCGAGTCGAGAATTAGCTCCGCTACTGTCGCTGCAGGTGTCTTGCGGGCAGGACCACCGGAAACGTCCTCCGACTTGGCACTTGACGGATGCGAGGGAAAAGCATCACACTGGCTCTCAATCTTATATTGTTCATGTACTTGCAAGAGCTGCACACAAGGGCCACCGGGCTACATCCGTGATCAGTCTTCTTGCGCCCGTAGCTCAGTTGGATAGAGCATCAGCCTTCTAATCTTTTGGAATTCCTCCAATTAACGTGTTGTTGAATCATCGAAACACCGCTCTAGTAAATGTGTTTGGAAGTTTTGTGAGCTCAGTTCTGTTCGGCCAAATTTGGTTGAATTTAGTCGATTTTAGCCTTCAAAAGAACACGCCGGGAACACGTAGTGTTTATATCTAGTTTCACCTCTGAACTGTAATATCTTCAGATGAGAACTTGGCGCTGTAAATGGGAA
>DATIGF010000067.1:0-3861 GCA_035454865.1 Nitrospiraceae bacterium
ACCATCCGAGCCCATCGCCCAGAGATTATTCGGCTCGGTGCCGGGGCTCCGTTGCCAGCGGATGGACCCGCTGTGCGGATGGTGGCTGTGGAACACTTCCGAACCGCCATGGACCAGGCGCCACTTGACCGGATCGCCCAGATACCCGCGGGCAATCGTCGTCGGCACATCGCCGAACGTATAGGCGCTATAGGCCAGCGACTCGTCCTCGAATCCGAAATACTCATGCTGCAGGTGCATCTGATCGATGCCGAACGGTTCGCTGCGATAGTTGATCGCGCGGCCGCCCGGACGATAGGCATCGGTCAACGGATCGCGCTGCGGCAGGAAGTCGCCCTTCTTGTTCAACGGGCGGAAGGCTTCATCGCCGATTTCGTGATAGAAGAGCACGAACTCGCGGAAGTCCGGTCCGGACCCGTTATCGATGTTTACCTGCCAGCCGTTCTTGACTTCCTTGTCGGGGCCGTTACCGATCGAATCGACGTACTTGGAACCCTTCGGCTCCACGATGAATGCGCCGAAGAGGCCCAATACGGTCAACTCTCGGTCATGGCTGTAGGAGTGGAACTGCCGCACCCCTTCCTGCATGTGCGGATGGATGTACCATTCAAATTCCTGAGACTTCCCCGGGGCCACGATGGATTCGGGATTCGTGGTCGTGGCCGGTTTGCCGGTCGCACTCACAATCATGCTGGAAGCCTGGATGAACAAGCTGCCATCCTCCGCTTCCATCTGGTTGCGAAGGGTCATCTTTACGCAATCGCCCTGGTTGGCGCGAATGACCAACGGCTGGATTGCATCACCCTGCAACCCGGTGCTGACGGCGCCCGGATCGAACCCGTCCTTGTCGCGCGCGGCCTTATTCTTGGCTTCTTCCGCTCGGACCTTCGCGAGATCCTCGGTCAACACATACATATAGCCGGGATAGAAATCGAGCCAGCGGTTCAGCGTGATCTCGATGTTGATCATCGCGATGTCGAACTGCTTGGTCGGCGCGTTGGCCGGACACTTGCCGCCGGACAACGATACGGGCTCTCCCTTACCGGCATCGGTCATGAGCAGAAAACTGCTGCCGTCCTGGCCCATGTACTGGTGCATCATCGACATGTCGTTGAATGCACCGGACGTTTGCTGGGCTTTCGCGTCGCTTTGCGCCTGCTGTTCCAGCTTCTGCATGAGACGATGGTGCTGCATCTCCATCTTCTCGGCATTGCCGGCCCGGCCTTCGATGGCGTTCTCCACCACCGTCTGGCCCTTCAATTGCTGCGTCCAGCCCGGCATCGCGACCGGCGTCGCGTGCCCTTCATGCGACTGATCGCCTGGTCCCGCTGCAAACAGCCACGGTGTCGCCACCATGCTGCCGGCCAGCAAGACGCTTTGCAGCATCAGCGCGACACCCGTGCGCCTCCGCCTGCGTCTCGGTTGATTAAGAAAAGACCTCATAATGCGGCCTCCCCGGTTATGCCCGCCATCATCGGCGGATTGGTTAAAAAGAAACGCCTAGATCTCTATCGCCTGACTCGCGACCCCTGCGTTCCTGCTTGAAGAAGGGACCGGCCTCCGAATACTGCCCGACCTTGACTCTGGGAGGATTAGAGCTGGTGAAGGTTCCTTCTTGCGAAGGAGAGGGTCATTCGGAGGCCGGTCCAAAATCACCCATACCTCCACCAGCGGCCACTTTCTAGCGCAACCCTTGTGCCGCAAATCGCGATAGCACCATTAAGTACATGATCGCGTTGATAGAAGCGGCGATTACGACGCTTACGCGGTGAAGATCTGCTTAAGCTGTTGGGGCAGAAATCCAAGAAGTTAGACAGTTCAGGTCTAAGTCATCGACCACTACTCGAATTTTCAATGAGTTGGACTGTCTAAACTATTAGACAGAAAAAATGACGAACTGGGGCAGGGAAGGACACGCAAGCGCCTATTGGATGTGGTAGCTGCGCAGTTTGTTGTAGAGACTGGCCCGGCTGATCTTAAGCAACTTGGCCGCTTTCAATCGATTTCCACCGGTTTTCTTGAGAGCATCCACAATACGAGAACGCTCGGCCTGGGAAACCGCTCCACGTGTCGCCGACCGCAGGTCTTCGTCCTTCGACGTGGAGCCGAGCGCGACAAGATCCTTACACGCGAGCGTCGGACCGGTAGTCGTCACCACGGCCCGCTCAATATAGTGCTGCAATTCCCGGACATTGCCGGGCCAGACCGCCTCGCTCAGGGCATGCATCACCTCTTCCGACACGTGACGAAGCGGCTGGCGATGCCGTTTGCACGAAGCCGCGACGAAGTGCTCGACCAGGAGCGGAATATCGTCCCGTCGCTCGCTCAGAGGAGGCAGATAGATCGGCAGGACGGCCAGGCGGTAGTACAGATCCTGGCGAAAGGCCTTCGCCCTGACCAGCTCGCCGAGGTCTCTGTTGGTGGCCGAGATGACGCGCACATCGACGCGGATCGGCTGATTCCCTCCGACCCGTTTGATTTCACCTTCCTGCAGCGCCCGCAATAGCTTGGCTTGAAACGTGGCCGTCGTATCGGCGATTTCATCAAGGAAGATCGTGCCGCCGTCCGCCTCTTCGAAGAGCCCCCGCTTGTTGGCGGTCGCCCCGGTAAAGGCCCCCTTCATGTGGCCGAATAATTCGCTTTCAAGCAACGTTTCAGGCAGGGACCCGCAGTCGACGACCACAAACGGTTTGTCATGACGGGTGCTCAGCCGGTGTATGGTCTTGGCGACCAGTTCCTTCCCCGTGCCGCTCTCGCCCTGAATCAGCACGGTGGCCTGGCTTTCCGAGACGAGCGCCAGCATATCAAAAAGCTGCTGCATGGCGGCGCTGCGCCCGATCAGATCGCCCAGCCGTTCCCGCACCATCGCCGGCGGATGGTCCTGTGGCACAACCATCTCCGGCCGATGCTCCCGCCCCGGCTGAGCCGTGAACAGCACCAGCATCGAAACCACCCGTCCCTCACTGTCGACAACGGGAAATGCCTGGTGCATCCCGCAGGCAGACCCGTCACCCCCGGTGGAGCAGGACACGGATTGGACGTCCGGGGCCTCGAACACCTTGGTCGCAGGACAGGCGCCACAAGGATCATCCTGATGTGCGAATGCCTGATAGCACTTAGCCGGACGCGATGGAGCCTCTCCTGAGGAATGTCTGCTCCACGCCGACTGGTTTGCATAGACGACGTTGTAGTCGCGATCCATCACTGCCACCCGATCGGACAAGCCACCCGCGAGCTGTCTGATGGCTTCGAGACGGGCCAGTAGAATCGGGTCGTTGAAGGGAGGAATCGGGGTCGTGGTTGATTGAGATCCGGCCATCTCACGCTCTTTTTTCTTGTATATTACATCCCTGCGAGAATCGTATCCAGCTGCTACCCTGCACCTTCGGGGGCCTGATGCGTAGCACCGAGCAAGTCCTTGACACAAGACTTAAGCTCCGACAGGTGCACCGGCTTGTTGAAGAAGACCGTGGCCCCCGCCCGTAGGACTTCCGCTCTGGTCTTCTCATCCCCGAAGGCTGTCATCACGATGATCGGACAGTTCGGCCCGATCATCCGCAATCGGTTGACATATTCCACACCGCCGGCCGGCATCCGGAGATCGGTGATGATCAGATCCGGCATGGACTGCCGCATCAGGAGAGACGCCTCGTCTCCATCACGCGCCTCGCGCAATAGATACCCGTCGCTCCACAACTCGTCGAAGAGGAGATCGCGCATCTCCTGGTCGTCTTCAACCACCAGTACTGTCGGCCTCGTCCATCCCACAGATACACCTTTCTCCGGCCATTATCCACCACCAGTACGAAGGTCAAGACGCAAGGGAAATGCCAACACAGGGGCCTGGCGCCTGATTGAATA
>DATIGF010000068.1:0-29004 GCA_035454865.1 Nitrospiraceae bacterium
CAGACGAGCTGATCCCCTATGGAAAGTACAAAGCAAAGGTGTCTCTCGCTGTCCTCGCTCGCCAAAAAGCAAAGAGCCTTGGGCGGTATATTCTCGTCACTGCGATCAATCCAACACCTTTGGGAGAGGGAAAGACAACCACATCCATAGGTCTCGCCATGGGGCTCACACGATTGGGCCACCGGACTGCCGTTACATTAAGACAGCCGTCGCTTGGTCCGGTATTCGGTATAAAAGGGGGAGGCACCGGCGGTGGACATGCCCAAGTGATTCCTATGGAGGACATCAACCTTCACCTGACGGGTGACGCCCATGCGGTAGCGGCCAGTCACAACCTTCTCTCAGCAATTGTCGATAATCATCTGTTTCATGGAAACTCGCTCTCTGTCGATCCCGCGCGAATCATGTGGCCAAGGACGGCGGGTATTAGTGATCGAGCGCTTCGTGAGGTTTTACTTGGACAAGAGTCTGGGAAGCGCTTAGGCCAATTTGTGATTACGGAGGCTTCGGAGGTGATGGCGGTGTTGGCCCTGGCCGCTGATCATCGAGATCTCAAGGATCGTCTTGGCCGGATATTGGTGGGGCTCAAGAAATCAGACTCCCCTGTGGTGGCGCAAGAATTTGGGTGCGTTGGATCAATGGCCGTCCTTTTGAGAGACGCGCTTCTACCTAATCTGGTTCAAACTCTTGAAGGGACGCCGGCCTTCGTCCATACGGGACCTTTTGGAAACATCGCTCATGGCAACTGTTCCGTGCTGTCCGACGCAGTCGCGCTCCGCTGCGCCGATTTTGTCGTGACCGAAGCGGGATTTGGTAGCGACCTCGGAGCCGAAAAGTTTTTCAATATCAAGTGTCGCGTGTCTGGATTCAAACCATCAGTAGCGGTCGTGGTGGCAACGTTGCGGGCGCTGAAACTTCACGGTGGTGGAGGGGCCGCAAAGGTCGGTGCCCCGCTGCCTGCAAGTCTAACCGGGCCCAATCAGGAAGCTTTGTCGAAAGGGTTTGCTAATCTGGAACAGCATATTGCGAATGCCCGGGCGCATGGAATCCCGGTGGTCGTGGCTGTGAATGCCTTCAAGGACGACCCCCGCTTTGAATTGGATTGGGTTCGGGATCGGTCGCTGGAAGTCGGAGCAGTTGATGCCGCTGTGTCGACACACTGGGCAGATGGGGGAAAGGGCGCCGAGCAGTTGGCGGAAGCTGTTGTCAGAGCGTCTGAGCGGCCGGCCAACTTTGCACATTTGTACGAGCTGGCCTGGCCGATTCGGAAAAAGATCGAAACGATTGCTACCAAGATGTATGGGGCAGAAGGTGTGAAATTTGAGCCGGAGGCGGAACGTCAGATGCAGCTAGCCGAGGCCCTTGGGTTTGGCCAAATGCCGGTCTGCATGGCCAAGACGCCGCTTTCGCTCTCGCACGATCCCGCGCTTAAGGGGAGACCGACTGGGTTTACTCTCCCTATCAAGGAATTGCGGATACTTGCCGGAGCGGGGTTTGTGACTGCGGTCTGTTCCGGGATTCAATTAATGCCGGGGTTGCCCAAGAAGCCGGCGGGGGAACGGATCGATTTGGATCCGGTAAGCGGTGAGATCGTGGGGCTCTCGTGAAGAGAGCTAGCGTTGTTTCATGTACCGGAAGAATTCCGAATCTGGGCTCATCACAAGAGTCGACTTATCTTTGAAGGTCTTCTTGTAGGCTTCCATCGAACGGGTGAATTCAAAGAACTTCGGATCCTGCCGGTAGGCGTCGGCGTAGACCTTGAAGGCCTTGGCGTCTCCCGCGCCACGAAGTTCCTCTGATTCCTTATATGCCTGAGCAAGAATAATCTCTCGGTCCTTTTCCGCCTCCGACCGAATCTTTTGCGCTTCCTCCGCACCTTCTGCGCGGTATTGTTTCGCCTGTCGTTCGCGCTCGGCTTGCATGCGGGCAAACACGGCCTTCTCATTCTGTTCAGGGAGGTCGGCGCGCTTGATCCTGACATCTTGGATTTCAATCCCGTAGGCGGAGGCCTTCTCGTTTGAGCGCTGGGTAACCACTTTCATCAGCTCGGACCGCGTCGTCGAGACAATTTCCAATAATTCATGGCGGCCCAATTCGACGCGCAGCTCAGAATAGATGATATCGTGGAGTCGCTGGAGAGCCCCTCGCTGGCTTTGGAAGTTTTGGTACACCTTCAAGGGATCGGTGATCCGCCACTTCGCGAAATTGTCGAGGAGAAGCGTCTTCTTGTCTTGCGTGATTACATCCTGCGCGTCCGAATCATAGTCCAGAAGACGCTTGTCGAAATAGGTCACCTCTTCGAAGAAGGGGATTTTGGTGTAGAGACCTGGCTCAGTGAGGTTACGAACCGGTTTGCCGAGTTGTACCACGATGGCATTCTGGGTGATGTCGACGATGAAGAGCGGGGAGGCGCCCAGAAGAAACAGGCCGACGACGACGACCAACAGCGCGATGATAAAGCCCTGCTTGGTCATGGCTTCTGATCCTCCGCAGGAGTGCCGGGTCGTGGCTTGAGTCGATCGAGCGGGAGATAGGGGAGGACACGGTCGCCTCCCTTGCCGTCGATGATAACCTTGTCGATACTGGGCAGAATCTCTTCCATCGTTTCGATGTAAATCCGTTTACTGATGATGTCTTTGGCCTGATTGTATTCTTTAAGGGTTGCCACGAAACGATTCGCCTCACCCTGTGCGCGATTCAGCCGCGCCTGGGCGTAGCCTTTGGCCTGGTTCACCATTTGGGCGGCTTCGCCTTTGGCCCTCGGGAGGATGTCGTTGCGATAGCCCTGCGACTGATTGATCAGCTTTTCACGGTCTTCCTTCGCGTTTGTCACGTCTTTGAACGCTGCTGCAACCGCTTCGGGCGGGTCCACATCCTGGAGTTGGACGGCGGCAATCTGCACCCCGGCCCGATATTGATCGAGAATGGCCTGCAGCAGCACTTGGGTGTCCTGCTGGATCTGAGCCTTACCGGTCGTGAGAGCCTCGTCGATCTTGCTCTTGCCCACCACCTCGCGCATCGAGGCTTCGGCGGCCTTCCCGATCGTGTCGTGGATATCGGCGACATTGAAGAGGTAGTTCGAGGCTTCTTTGATCTTATACTGCACGATGAACTCGATGGCGAGGATGTTCATGTCGCCGGTCAGCATGAGCGCTTCCTGGGGAACCATCTGCTGGCGGGCCTGGCGATCAGTACGAAAGCCAACCTCCACGCGGTGGAGTTTCTCCACCTTCGGCTGCAGGACCGATTCGATCAAGGGAATCTTGCCGTGGGGACCGGGTCCCACGGTTCGGACCGGCACGCCGAATCGCTTGACGACACCCTCCTCGTCCGGGGCCACGATAAAAGCGCTCTGCCAGGCGAGAAAGAGGATCAGTCCGGCAAGGGCAAGGTTTCGGAAGCCGCTGGAGGGCATGAAATTTCTAAACTGTGATTGAGCCTGCTTGAGTACATCTTCAAGCGGGTCGTTTTTCTTGCTCCAAGGATCTTTGGGGTCCCAGACCATGCGGGGTATTCGGCCTACGATAAAAATGTGCAGAGATCAGACGTCCGCCACCTTAGCAGAGTGCGACTTATGGAGCAACAAGAAGAACGGGCGGAAGGAGATTATTCGGCTACGGCGCCGCCGCACGACGAGCCGGCTCCGGCGGTGCAGCCGTAGCAATGATTGCGGGTGACGATCCGGCGGTGATGCAGTTGTGTAGAATCAAAGTCGCGGATGTGCGATGGGGCTCCATGGTCGACCGGTAGTTCGAGCATCTGGTTGAAGTCGCAGTCGTACAGCCGCCCGTCCCATCCGACAGAGAGAGTGTAGCGGCACATGACGCCTGCCGCGGCGGCAGGATTAAAGGCGTTGGCCAGGCGCTCCATATAGCCTTCGTAATTGCCGCTCTCCACGAGAAACTCCAGGAATCGGCTCACCGGCATATTCGTGATCGTATAGAGGTGGTTGAATTCCACATGATGGCGCGCGCGAAGCTCTTTCTTGAACTGCGCTTCGATCGCTTCCTGCTTGGGGGGGAGAAAGGCTCCCACCGGATTGTAGACGAGGTTCAGGACGAGGCCGCTGTCAGGTTGGCCATAGCCGAGCTGATTCAAGAGGCCAAGCGCCTCAATCGATTTCTCGAAAACGCCCTTGCCTCGCTGCGCGTCGGTCTGACCGGCGCGGTATGAGGGAAGTGAGGCGATGATTTCGACGCGATGGGCGGCCAGAAATCGAGCCAGATCAGCCTGGGAGGGGATCAGCAGCACAGACAAATTACATCGATCCATCACATGCCGGCCGAGTCCATGCGCTTGTTCGACCAGCCAGCGGAAGCTGGAGTTGAGTTCCGGCGCCCCCCCCGTAATATCGACCGTCGGGATGTCAGTCTTGGCGAGGGCCTGAATGCACAGCTCCGCCGTCTGTCGGGACATGCTTTCGCTGCGATCCGGTCCCGCGTCCACATGGCAGTGTCGACAGACTTGGTTACAGAGTTTGCCCACATTGATCTGAAAGACTGTGATGCCGGTGGCGTGGAGCGGAAACAGCCCGGTTTGAGCTAGTCGGGTGTCGAAGGCTGTAGCGCCTGTCTGGTCAAGAATACGCAGCTGTTGAGCAGGAGCGGCCAGCGGACTGTGACGGCCTGAGAGAGTCAGTGCCAAGATCGCACCTAACAACAGCCGCCGGTCGGTGAGCAGCTGGCTGCAGCGCCGCCGACGGGCTCGCTTGCGCGATTAAGAACGACGAAGTGGGGGGCATAACTCTCCGACGCCAGGACCTTGAGGGTCTTCGAGCAGATTTCGACCGGTTCGCCCCGCCGAAAGGCATGCTGGTCGTCATCGCGCGCTTCCACGAACGGGCCTGCCAAGAGGGCATAGTCGCCTTTCCAGACACAAGGATCCTGTTCGGGAAACACGGCGGTCCATCGCGGATCCGTGCGATCGAGCCATACAGGGCTCATGGACAAGACAAACAGGGAATCAAACGGCGGATGACTCAGCAAGAGCGCTAATTCCGGTGTGAGTGGTTGAGGAATGCCGCGCATATACACGGTATCGCGTTCATCCACTACACGGCTGAAGGGGCCGCGGAGGGTCGCGTAGCGCGCAGGGTGAGCAGGTACTTTGTCGGGAAGCTTGTATCCGGTCAACGTCACCGAGAAAAAGTGAATGCCGTCGATGCGTTGCCATGGGGACGACTTGATGAGGTGAATGCCGGCGAAGCCGGCCTCGGTCATCCCTGCCATACAATCAGTCAGTGTGAGGGCGCCCGAGAGACAGTCTCCCCATTTCACTGTGTCATGGGCCAAATATTGCGGAACCGCCCGGTCTGCGACGATGTCGGAAATGGTGAAACGTCCGCCCGGCTTGGCAACGCGGAACATTTCCTGGAAGACCTTGCGCTTGTCGGGCGCCAGATTGATGACGCAATTGGAGATGATCAGATCGATGGTTGCATTCTGCACAGGCATGGCGTCGGCCATGCCTTTCCGAAACTCGACATTGGACGCCGGATAGCCGAGGTTGGTCGCCACGACGACGGCGTTCTTGCGTGCGATCTCCAGCATCCTGTCGGTCATGTCGATCCCGATGACGCGCCCGGTCGGACCGACGAGGCGGGAAGCCTCGAAGCAATCGATTCCTCCTCCCGATCCGACGTCCAGAACCGTTTCCCCGGCACGCACGGTTTGCAGCCCCGCCGGCGTTCCGCACCCATAAGAAATCCTGAGCACTTCTTCCGGGATAAAGGTCTTGAGCTGCCCTAAGTCATAGCTGGTCGGGCAACACATTTGCTCGCCCGTACTGGCGGCCAGGGCATAGCGGTCGCTGACTGTTTTCTCGATTTCATTTATGGGCATAGTGTCCTCGCGGTCTCATTGAAGCATACCGGCCTTCCCATGTACCAACTGGGAAGGATCTACGTCAACCACCTTTCGCTGCAGGCTTGTCAGGACGAAGAGCATCTGCGCTTTCCCAATCGGAGGTTAGAGCCGGCGTTGATTCGGTAGGAATGACTTGTGCCACAGCCAGCCATAGACAGATGCGTTGACGATCAGCACAGTAGTCCCGAGCATCAGCTGAATCTCGTGCGTCAATCCTTCGGGGTAGAGGATAGGAAGGAGATGCCGTTCGAGAAAATCTCCTTGGTAGCCGGTCTTGCCGCTTTGGGTACGTAGCCAGTTCTCCAGCGGTGTGAGCGGACAGATCCAGCCGCTGAATTCTACACATGCTCCCCAGGCTGCGGCAGGCAGATGAAGCCAGGCTGCGCGCGGCCAGCGTAGAGTTAATAGTCCGCCGAACAGAACGAAGAGCACGAATGCCAGGTGTAGAAGGACGAACAGATCGGCGAGGAATGAATACCACATGTGCTCAAAAAAGCCGGGGAGCGTCTTCAGATTGATGTGGCGATGGATAGGTCAGCCTGTTGAGCCCGATGACGGCGAAGGATGTCAGCCGGTGGAGCTCGGCCTTCGCGTCGGTCATGATGTGTCGGACCACCCACCCGCGGCTCACCAGAGCATCGGCGATCAACGACCGGTGGCAGCGCCAGGGCACGGCTTCGGCACACATGATTGCCGTCTTCGTGTCCGTGCTATAGGCAAGAAGCTCTTCCAAGGCTCGTTGAAACTGCTCCGTCTGCATGTAGTCGGCATAGCCACGAAAACTCGCATTGCGCAATCCGGCGTTGATCGAATCCTTCTTGGGTGTTCGCAAGCCCCCGAGCGCGGCTGCATGCCGATAGACGATCTCGGCGACAGCCAAACTCCTGGCCAACGGGCCGGTATGGAATTGCGGGTTGTGCCGGGATCGGGGAACGGTTCTGACATCGACCAGTTGCCGGATGTCATGCGCTCTCAGGAGTGCCATGAACGAATCGATCGGCCGCGTCGAGTGGCCGATGGTCCAGAGCATGTTCACGGGTAAGGCGTTCACGGCTGCCCTGCTCGCTCAGCCCATTTAGTCAGTTGCTCGGTATCTTCGATCACATCGACCGGGACTTCGTAGAAGGACTTGAGGGTCTGCTTGGGGGTGGGACGGAACGGTTTCATCGCATGTTCTTGATACTGCGGAAGCGTGGCCGGCGAGACTTTGAAGTACAGCCGCCCCTTGTGGATGATGCCGAAAAAGGCGCCATAGCGGGAGAGACCATGGCCGCCGAACATGGATCGGCAGGTCAGGCCGCGAAGACAGGCCAGCTGGTCTAGTACGAAATCCTTGAAACCTTCGTCTCTGGGTGGCATGGCGGAGCTCAGAGGGGCCTTCGAGCCGACACAAATCGCACAGCGATCGGAAGGGCAATCATCCCGCTCCATTTGTACCCTCCGGCGGCCTGCATGATGCGTGATTTAGCCTCAGCTTTCTGCTGGTCGGTGAGCTTGGCGAACAGATTCTGAATGGGGGCGGCGATATCCATCAGGCTGGCGTAATACTCCTCTCCGGAGGCAAAACGAACGTCGCCCGCGAATTCTTCCTCGACTATGTCGGTGAATCCCGTCTGCAGCAGAAGGCTTGTGAGCTCGCCGGGTTTGGCAAGACGGAAGATCCCCGGGGCGGTCGGGTCGGGCGGCGGTAGCTCGATGAATTGCTTGATGATGTCCATTGGAATGCGAAGGTAGGGGTTATTCTCCGGCGCGGACCAGACCGCGGCCGCGAGCCAGCTGCCAGACCTCAGCACACGCGCGATTTCGGCGGCAGCTTGGGGGATGTCCGGCAGGAACATGAGACAGAAACGACTCGTCACGGCGTCGAACGAGCCTGCCTCGAACGGCAAGGTCGTCACGTCGCCCGTGCGAAACTTCACGTTCGCGAGTCCAAGCGTCATTGCTTTGCGCCGTGCTGCATCGAGCATCTGTTCGGACAGGTCCATGCCGATGACACTGCCACTCGATCCGACGGCCTGGGCTGCGAGCAGGGCCGGATAGCCGGTGCCGGAGCCCAGATCAAGCACCCGCATGCCGGATCGAAGCCGTGCATCGGCGACCAGGCGGTGATTTAAACAAGCCATCTGTTCGTCGAAGAAGCGGTCCCACTTCTCCCAGCCGCTCGCGACCCGGTTCCAGTCCTGACGTTGACCTTCGATAATCTTGGCAG
Organism: Nitrospiraceae bacterium; assembly: GCA_035454865.1. Lineage (GTDB taxonomy): Bacteria > Nitrospirota > Nitrospiria > Nitrospirales > Nitrospiraceae > Nitrospira_D. The sequence goes on from DATIGF010000068.1 coordinate 8,074, forward strand.
AGTCCAGTTCGGGCATGGGGTCTCCTCTTCGTTCATCCGCCGCTCAGGGCGCACACGATGTATACCGTATCAGTCTGCCGAAGCGGCGTCGCCAAATCCAGCAGCTGCGCGTCGTTAAGGAAAATTCTGATGTGCGGTCTGATCCGGTCCTGCTCAGTGATGATCCGAAACCGGATGCCGGGGAAGCGGCGGTCCAGGGCGGCCAGCGCGTCCGCGAGCGTGGCGCCCTCCACCCGCACCTCGCCTTGCTGTGCCGTGTAGGACCGCAAGGCGCTGGGGATGTGCACCATCATCGCCCGAGCACGACCGCTTCCACCGAATAGATCTCCGGCAGATGCCTGGCGATGCAGGTCCAGGTCGCACCCTCGTTCCGGCTGGCCCAGACCTCGCCCTGGGTCGTCCCCAGATAGAGCCCCACCGGCTCGTGCCCATCTCTGGTCATCGCCTGTCGTTTCACGGTCCACCAGGCGTTCGCTCGCGGGAAGCCCTTGTCTTGTCGCGTCCAGCTTTTCCCGGCGTTGCTTGTAACATAGGCGGCCGGCTTCCCGTCCGGGCTCACACGGGGCCAGACGGTTGTTCCGTCCATCGGGAATACCCAGGCAGTATCCGCATTCCGGGGATGAACAACTATAGGAAATCCGATATCGCCGACTTTCTTCGGCATGTTCTTCCCGATCCGCACCCAGGTATTCGAGGGCTGATCGAGCCGGTAGATCCCGCAATGATTCTGTTGGTAGAGGCGGTCCGGATTGCTGGGACAGAGCCGGACGCAATGGGGATCATGGAATGTCACAGTGGCCGGATCGAATCCCTCAACGACGTCGAGACCGTTGACGAGGGTGGTGAATGTTTTCCCGCCGTCGATGGATTCATGCACGCCGCCGCCGGACATCGCGAAGTACAGGTGTCCGGGGTCGCGCGGGTCCACGATGATGGAGTGCAGCTTAGGCCCGTCCGGCGTGCCGTCCTGCACGGTGCCCATCCACTCGCGGTATTGTGGATCGTTATTGATGTAGGAGAAGGGTTTCCATGTGACCCCTCCGTCGTCGGATCGGAACAGGCCCTGCGGGGAAGTGCCGGCATACCAGGCATCTGGCTCGTTCGCGTGACAGGGGGTGAGCCAGAAGGTGTGATCCACGGCACGGCCTTTTTCGCCTTCAGGAACCTTGGGGAATGCAGGTGGAGCCGGCGATTCCTTCCATGTCTTGCCGGCATCGGTCGACCGAAACAAGGTCGGCCCCAGATGGCCCGTGCTAGCCGCCATCAGAATCGTGCGTCGATCCCGTGGGTCGCCGACCACGTGGTGGACGATGTGACCGAGAAAGATGGGAGACGAGAGTCTCCATGCCCGTCTGGTGCGGTCGCTCTTGAGCGTAAATGCGCCTTTTCTGGTGCCGATCAATAACGTGACGGCGCCACTCTCTGCCATGGGCGACGATTTCATAACCGGCCCCCGTCGTATGATTACTTTAACGTCTGAAGCGTGTCTCGGAGTTCCCTCAATTCGGCGATAAACAGATCGAGATGCTGGTCACGCTGCGGTTGATCGTCTTTGAATTTCCACAGCCGCTTGAAGATCGCCTTCAATTCCTTCTTGTGGGTCTGGGCGAGGTCGTAGGCCGGCGTCTTGGCCTGCGCATCCGTGACGCCGCAGAAGGCATCGCTGAGCGCATGGAACTGGTTGTGGAGATCGTCAAAGGCGTTGTCGACGCCCTTCCCGCCCTTGGCTTTGGCTGCGGTGGCTTCCATCATAGTCGTGAGGTTGATCATCGTCTCGACCCCGCTCGCACCCTTCGCTTGTGCCGCATAGTCGCCGGCGCGTGGATAGAACAAGTAGCTACAGCCGCTGAGTCCGGTCAGCATCAGCGTCAATGCCAACATCCCGATCGTCCGTTGCATACGAATCCTCCTCAGGAAATAGTGTTGAGCGCCTAGTCAAGCATGTCGCCCAACCCAGGTCAATGAGTGCCTCTACGGCTTTCTCGTATAGACGATCTCGAGGAACTTCATCTCCTTGCCCTTGTGGTGAGTGCCGTACATCTCGAATGTCTGGGAGTTGCTGTCGACGATCTTCCAGACGGCCCGGTGCTTCATCTGTCCGCCGCCCGGTTCGGGGTGCTGGCCCTTTAGCGTGATGGTCTTGCCGTCCGCGCTCGCCGTTCCATCCATGATGAAAATCCCCGTGCCCATCGTGTCCATCCAAGCCGTGACATACCGCTTGGTGATATTGTCGTAGGCGTCGATCCCGATTCCAGAGAAGGGTTGTCCCATCATCTGACCGTTGTATTCCTGATACATGAAGCGTCCGTCCAGGAGCATTTTCATGTCTGCGGTGCCGGTCGTTTCCGTCGGAGGTTTGCCCGGTTCCATCCACTCCTTGGTGGCAGTGGTCCAGCTGCCGGCCAGGCCGGCAAACAACTTGTGCGGCTCCCCGGGTTGAGCCAGCTTCTTCCAGAGCTCCATCATCGCTTGCGGGTCCATTTCTTTCTCATGCTTCTTCTCCTTGGCCATGACCGGAGATGCGATCAATGCGAGAACCAGGCAGGTGAGAGGAATAAATGTAAAACGCATGGGGACCTCCTTTATTTAATCGGTATCGGTTGATATTCACTCCATCCGAAGCAAGCCTCGCGTGATTGCGGGGATCAAGGCGGGACACCTCGGTCGCCATTCATCTGCGTGCCGCGAGGTCGTTTTCGAGAGACGACTCGAGTGGGCGCACCTCGATCGCCCCGCCAGCAGAAAGTGTCGGAATGCGTGCGGCGATGGCGAGTGCTTCGTCCAGATCTTTGCAGTCGACCAGATGATAGCCGCCGAGTTGCTCCTTCGTCTCCGCGAACGGCCCGTCGCTGACCACCGGCTTGCCGTTTCTCACGCGCACCGTTGTGGCCGACGAGGTCGGTCGGAGCTGTCCGCCGCCACGCAACTGGCCGCGCTGGGCGAGACTCTGGACCAGGGCTCCATACTCCCCCATAATTCTGTCCTTTTCATTGGCCGGCAACCCTGTCCAGGCTTTTTCACTGAAGCAGCACATCAGCATATATTCCATGATGATTGTTCCTTTCGATTGCTGCGAAGTGCCCGGCTAGGCGTCAACCAGCACCTTGAATCCACCATATGCCATTCGCTTCATGTTGAACGGCATCGACTTGGCGTCGCACATCCCTGCGAGGCGCGGGTCCTTTATGGCCTTGGCATTGACGCGATCCCGGTGTACTCGCGACTTGAACACAATCCAGGAGAACACCACTGTCTCGCCAGGCTTCGACCTGGCCATACGCGGGAACGGCACCCCGAACTTGATCTTGAGATCATCGCCGGCACATTCCCGATATTCCAGCGCGCCATGTTCCCGCCAGATCTTCCCGGCCTTTTCAGCCAGGCGGCGGTACGCGTTCAAATTCTTCTTCGGAACAGACAAGACAAATCCATCGACGTAGCGCATGGGACTCCTCCTTCTTACTTCTCTGCTACCGCTTTCAGATTGGCCAGACCGGTCTCGAATTGCGGGCCGACCATCTTTTCGCAATTGAAAAATATGCCCATGACCTTCGCCAGATATGGTTGCGGACCATACATGGCCCAGGTGACGGTGGTAGAACCGTCCCGAGCTGTTAACGTGAACTCAGCCCGGTTATGCGCTTCAAAAGGCTTCAGGAAGTCGAGCTGAATCAGGATCTTGGAAGGAGGAAGCGACTCCAGAATCTCCATCCGGCCTTTGCCGACCTGATTGTTGCCGTCCCACTCACACGCAGCCCCCTTTCCTTGTGGTGCGCCGCTGAAGGTTTTCTTCATCGCCGGGTCCTTTTTCTCCCAGGGCGACCAGGCGCCCCACTTGGTCAAGTCGTTGATGTGCGCAAAGATTCGTTCCGGGGGCGCGTTGAGGCTGATCGAGCGCTGGACGCGGAACGTGTCCGGCTTGGTTGCGGCATAGAGGAGCAGCACGGTAATCACGAGCGCAATGGCGATCCCGATGAACGTCAGCATAACCCCCTCCTACTTCTTCCCGGTTGCTTGCGCCCGAAGCCGTTCTTCTTGCTCCTTGAGCTCAGGTGTGAACTCGGCGCCGAAGTCCTCCGCTTCGAACACCTGACGAATTTCGATCTCGGATTCTCCCTGCATGGGATTGGGGCAGCGTTTGGCCCATTCGATCGCCTCTTCCTTCGACTTGACCTGCCACAACCAGAAACCGGCGATCAGCTCCTTCGTCTCGGCGAAGGGGCCGTCGATCACGGTGCGCGTGCGTCCAGAAAACCTGACGCGCGCGCCCTTGGAACTCGGCTGGAGCCCTTCGCCGGCGAGTAAGACGCCGGCCTTCATCAACTCCTCGTTGAACCGGCCCATCTCGGCGAGGAGTTGTTCGCTTGGCATTACCCCGGCTTCTGAATCCTTCGTGGCTTTGATCATAATCATAAATCGCATGAGACCTCTCCTTAACGTGATCGCAGGGTGCGACTATCGTCCCTCATAGGCTTGCGTCAACGCGTTGATGTCGAGTTTGTCCATTTGCAGCATGGCCTGCATGACCCGCTGCGACTTTGCTTCATCCTCGTCCTGCAACATGTCGCCCAGCACCGACGGGATGATCTGCCACGATACGCCGAATTTGTCTTTCAGCCAGCCGCACCGTCCCGGTTCGCCTCCGCCTGTGAGTTTTTCCCACAGCGCATCGACCTCGTCCTGTGTCCGGCAATCGACGAAAAATGAGATCGCCTCCGTGAATTTGAAGTGCGGGCCGCCGTTGAGGGCGATGAATTTGTGCCCGTCAAGATGAAAGGTCGCGGACATCGGCGAGAGGCTGTCGATCCGCGAATTCTTAAAGATGGACGTATAAAACCGCGCCGCCTCTTCCGCGCGGCCGTCGAACCATAAAAATGGGGTAATGCTATTCATGATGTGTCCTCACCTCGCGCCTCGCCGCCGTTCACTGTCGCGAATCATCTCGGTCAGATCTTCCGCCGGGCGGATTTCCCAGGGGCCCATCTTCACGCCGGGGTGGTTCGACATGAGCTGGATGGCATGGCTGCGATCACGGGCTTCGATGATCAGAAGTCCGCCCAACATTTCCTTGGTTTCAACAAAGGGGCCGTCGGTGACGGAAACCTTGCCGTTTCGATCGCGAACCGTAGCAGCGGTATCGGGGCCCTGGAGTCCTTCGCCTCCTACCCAGTGGCCGTTCTTCTTGAGCCAGTCGTCGTAGGCGAGGCAGGCATCGATCATGGCGTTCTGTTGCCCGGTGGAGAATGTTGCCCACTGTGTGACATCAAGGTATCCCAAACAGATGAATTTCATCGGTTTCCCTTTGAGAAAAAGTGTGGCCGCTTCATCCTATAGTCGTATAGGAGGGTCGGAATCGACAGAACAGGATCAGAGCGTGCCCTTAAACGCTATTCATCCGGTAAGCCCTCGATTTCTCTGATAGGCCTGACCTCCACCGCTCCGATCCGCGCGCCGGGGATCCGTCCGGCGATGTCAATCGCCTCGTCCAAATCCTGCGCATCGACCAGGAAATAGCCGGCGAGCTGCTCGCGGGTTTCGATGAAGGGGCCATCCGTGACCGACCGTTTCCCGTCACGTACCTGTACGACCGTGGCAGTGGCGACCGGCTGAAGCGGCGAGGCATGGACATAATGCCCTTTGCCTTGAAGCTGGTGGCAGAGCTGGATCGATTCTTTCAGCATGGAGTTTCGCGTCCCTTCGCTCATCTTGCTGAACGATTCTTCATTGTGGTGAACCAGCAAGAGGTATTTCATGAAGGCACCTCCTCGTACTATTCGTCGTTTCCGGTGTCTGAAATCGACAACGGGATCCTGGTTACTCCAATTCAGCCAGTCGTTGTTCCAGAAAACGCCGTTCCGGCTCCTGCTTCGTGAGGGTAAGAGCCCGCTCGTAGGAGGCGCGGGCCTCCGTCGGGTTCCTCAACCGCCGGCAGAAATCGGCTCTGGTGGCATGGATCAAATGATAGTCCGCCAGCTCGCCCCTCGCCAGGATGGCGTCCACCAGCGTCAGGCCTGCCGCAGGTCCGTCCTTCATTGCCACGGCCACAGCGCGGTTGAGTTCGATGATCGGAGAGGGCGCCGCGCGCATCAGCAGGTCATAGAGGGCGACGATTTGTGCCCAATCGGTCGCAGCGGCATCGGGTGCTTCGGCATGGACGGCGCCGATCGCGGCTTGGAGGGTGTAGGGGCCGAACCGTCTTGAAGCCAGTGCCCGTTCGACGAGCGTGATGCCTTCCGCGATCAGGCTGCGATCCCAGCGCGACCGATCCTGCCGGTCCAGGAGAATGATCTCGCCCGCGGCCGACGCACGGGCCTGACGCCGTGATTCGTGCAGCAGCATCAACGCGAGCAGGCCCATGACTTCCGGTTCCGGCAACAACTCCAACAGCAGTCGTCCCAAGCGAATCGCCTCGCCCGAGAGGTCGGCTCGCGTGAGCGATGTGCCGGATGAAGCCGAATACCCTTCGTTGAAGACCAGATAGATGACGTGCAGGATCGAATCCAACCGGTCCGGGAGTTCGGACGGCGGTGGGACCTCATAGGGAATACGCGCGTCGCGGATCTTGGCCTTGGCGCGGACGATGCGTTGGGCCAGCGTGGCAGGGGAAGACAGAAAAGCGCGGGCGACTTCTTCGGTCGTGAGGCCGCAGACTTCGCGGAGTGTCAGCGCCAGTTGCGCCTCGGGTTTGAGCGCCGGATGGCAGCAGGTGAAGATCAGCCGCAGCCGGTCGTCTTCGATACCGTCTGCGTTTTGCTCGGTCGCCTGACTGGTCGCGGTTTCCATGTCTTTGGCGAGCTCGTTGAGCGACGCATCGTAACGGGCGCGCCGTCGTAAGCCGTCGATCGCCTTGAAACGACCGGTGGAGACCAGCCAGGCGCGTGGACTGGCGGGGATGCCGTCGCGGGCCCATTGTTCCATGGCCGCTGCGAAGGCTTCGTGGAGGGCTTCCTCGGCCAGGTCGAAGTCCTTGAGCAGCCGGATGAGCGTCGCAAGCACCCGGCGCGACTCGGCACGGTACACCTCGTCAACTTTGGCACGGGCTTGAGTAACGGCGTCGTCGCTCATGGCCGGATCTCTTATGCGCAGCCGAGCTCTTTCATCGGACGGACCTCCACGCTGCCATAACGGGCGGCCGGGAAATTTGAGGCGATGCGGATCGCGTCGTTCAAATCCGGCACGTCGAGCAAGAGAAAGCCGCCCAGCTGTTCCTTGGTTTCGGCAAACGGTCCGTCGGTCGTGGAGGTTTTACCCTCGCGGACCCGCACGGTCGTGGCAGTCTCCACCGGATGGAGCGGGGAGGCTGTCAGCAACTGGCCGACCTTCTGCAATCGGTCGCAGTAGGCCATCGACTCGTCCGAGAGCGCCACCCGTTCGTGGCTCGGCAGGGCATGGAGAATCTTCTCTTCGACATAGACCAGACAGAGGTATTTCATGATGCACCCCCAATCAAAGTAGTCGAGCCGCATGGCGGCGTTTCCAACGCCTGCTTCCACGAGATAGTCGTCGGGCGGACCAGAAATCGACAGGCATTCTTGTCACCAGCGGCGTCCATCACGGCAATGTCGGGCCAGACTGAGGCTGGGCTCACCTCAGAATCGCCAGCGCCGCTCTGGCAGTCTGTCTCACCTCGTTCGCCGGCGTGCCGGCTTTGATCATGACGATCGTGCCCTGCATCATTGTTACGAGAACGCGAGCCAGGGTCCGCGGGTCTTTGTCCTGTGCCAGTTCGCCCTCACGTTTTGCGCGGGCCAGGAGTTCAAAGAAGGCCCCTTCCGCCAACCGCAGCCTTCCGGCCACTTTCCCTGCGATGTCCTTCTCGTGCGGGGCCAGTTCCATCACTGTGTTCGTGATCATGCAGCCGCGGCGCAGCGGATCGGACAGGCTGAAGTTCAGCATATGGTCGATGAATCGGCGGATGAGCGGAAGGGCGGGCCCCGATTGTTTCAGGATCGAGATGCCCGAACCGATGCCCCCGCCGGAGCAATAGCGGTCCATCGCTTTCAAGAAGAGTTCGCGTTTGCCTCCGAAGGTGTCATAGAGCGATCCGCGATTGATGTCCATGGCTGTCAGGAGATCATCCATCGACGTGGCTTCGTAGCCTTTGTGCCAGAAGACATGCATGGCTCTGTCGAGGGCGTTGTCAGGATCGAACTGCTTCGGGCGGGCCATAGGGCGGTTCCGTGAGGTGCCCAGGTATAGCTCGATCTGGAACGATCGGTCAAGAACTAATTGTGACGTTGTCCGTCCAAGCGGACGTTAGAGAAGGCGTGCGTGGAATTGCGTCCCCGCTCGTGCCTCGCTAAAATGCCACGGCCATCTAAACCTCATTCTTTCTGAAGGGAGAATTTCATGGCGGATCGGAAGGTCATCGCGATCGTCGGTGCGACGGGTGCGCAGGGCGGCGGCCTCGTTCGTGCGATTCTGAACGAGCCTGGCAGCGGGTTCACGGCGCGGGCGCTGACCCGGGACGTGAGTTCGGACAAAGCGCAGGGGCTTTCAAGACTAGGTGTTCAGATCGTTGCGGCTGACTTGGACGATGTTGAAAGTCTAAATCGCGCGTTCGCGGGATGTTACGGTGCATTCTGTGTGACGAATTTCTGGGAACACTTCTCGCCGGAAAAAGAATTGGCCCAAGCCAAGGCCTTAGCACAGGCCGCCAAACAGGCCGGCGTTCAGCATGTTGTCTGGTCGACACTCGAAGATACGCGGCGCTGGGTCCCATTGACCGATCAACGGATGCCGACGTTGCTGGAGAAATACAAAGTGCCGCATTTCGATGCGAAGGGCGAGGCGGACGAGGAGTTCACGAAGCTTGGTTTGCCCGCTACCTTTCTGCTGACTTCATTCTATTGGGAGAACATGATCTTCTTCGGCATGGGACCGAAGAAAGGCCCGGATGGTCAACTCGCCCTAACCCTCCCGATGGGCGAGAAGAAGTTGCCGGGCATTGCCGTTGAAGATATCGGCAAGTGCTGTTTCGGCGTGTTTAAGAAAGGGGGCGAGTACATCGGGAAGACCGTTGGCATAGCCGGGGAACATCTCACCGGTCAGCAGATGGCCGCGGCCATGACCAAGGCGCTCGGCCAGCCAGTGCGGTACAACGCCGTTCCGTTCGAGGTGTACAGAAATTTTGGATTCCCCGGCGCCGACGATCTCGGCAATATGTTCCAATTCAAACACGACTTCAATGAGGCCTTCTGCGGCAATCGCAACCTGGCCGTTGCCCGTGCGCTCAACCCCGCATTGCAGACCTTTGAGCAATGGCTGGCGCAGAATAAGAGCCGGATTCCACTTGAAGCGTAAGTTCCCGGAGAGAGCGCGGATTCAGATGGGGAGAAAAGCGTCCGGGAAAACGGCAGGCGACCACACCCGCTGCGGCTGGGTCGGTCAGAAGCCGCATTTCATTCGCTACCACGATGATGAATGGGGCCGTTCCGTGCACGACGACCGCAAGCATTTTGAGATGCTCCTGCTGGAAGGCGCGCAGGCAGGCCTGACGTGGGAGACGATTCTGCGCCGCCGGGACGGCTATCGAAAAGCCTTCGCCGGATTCGATCCCGCGAAAGTGGCCCGCTTTACGGCCAAGAAGAAGACCTCACTCATGAAAGACGCCGGCATTATCCGCAATCGATTGAAAGTCGACTCGGCGGTAACGAATGCGAAGGCCTTTCTCGCCGTGCAGAACGAGTTCGGCTCGTTCGACGCCTATGTCTGGCGCTTTGTGGGCGGCAAGCCCAAGATCAACCGCTGGAAGGCCATGCGACAGATTCCCGCCACAACGGCGGAGAGCGATGCGCTGTCGAAGGATCTTAAGAAGCGTGGGTTTCGTTTCGTCGGCAGCACGATCGTCTATGCCTACATGCAGGCGATCGGAATGGTCGATGATCACGTGATCGATTGCTTCAGGAAGCGCGCGCCTCGCCCATAGCGGCCGCGCCGCGCCACAGGGACATTCGCGGAGGAGGCATGTGCCAAGGATCATCGCCCACCTCGACATGGATGCCTTTTTTGCCGCTATCGAAGAGCGCGACACGCCCGCTTTTCGAGGGATCCCTTTGGTCGTGGGGGCCGATCCGCGCGGCGGGAAGGGGAGGGGAGTCGCGTCGACGTCGAATTACCTCGCGCGCGCCTATGGCATTCACTCGGCAACGCCGATTTCCACAGCCTGGCGCCTGTCGGAGGCCGCGCGTCGAGACGGCAAGCCGCCGGTCACCTTTGTGTCGGTGGATATGACGAAGTACGCGCGCGTGTCGGATGAAGTGATGGGGATCATGCGGCGCTTCATTCCGATTGTGGAACAGGCCAGTATCGACGAAGCCTACGGCGATCTGAGCTTTGCGGCCTCCTATGAGGCGGCGGAGGGATTATGCCGCCGGCTCAAAGATGCGATCCGCGCAGAAGCACAGCTGACGGCTTCGGTCGGGATCGGTCCGAACAAGCTGATCGCCAAGATCGCGTCGGGCCTGCACAAACCGGATGGACTCACAGTCGTCCATGGGAATGAGGCGGAATCATTCCTGGCTCCGCTTCCGGTCAGAGCGATTCCCGGGATCGGTCCCAAAACGGAGATGCTTCTGAAGAATTCCGGGGTCAAAGTGGTGAATGATTTGAAACGATTCAGCATACTCCAACTCGAGGACATGCTGGGGAAGCGCGGGGCGGACCTCTACGGCAAGATTCGAGGAGTGGATGACTCGCCTCTCGAGGAGTACTCCGAACCGAAATCGATCGGGGAACAGGAGACATTCGACTCTGATACGGTTGATAGTCAGGTGCTCGTCGATCAGCTTGAGGCCCTTGCAAAAGACGTGATCGAGCGCCTGCATTGCGAGGGTTTTCAGGCTTTTCGAACCGTCGTGCTGACCGTTCGCTTCGCGGACTTCGAGACGAAATCACGCGCCCACACGTTGACGAGGCCGGCTGGCGACGAAACGACCCTCCGGCGTGAGGCGATGAAGCTGCTGCTGCCCTTTCTTGATCGCCGCGAGAATCCCCGTCGCAAATTGATCCGTCTGCTCGGTGTGCGCGTGGAAAAAATCCAGTGACCTTAGGGACCTGCTTGTAGAGTTTTTCGACAAGGCGTGGCCTATTCGTTCATTGGCCCGCGCTCTTTCGAGACGAAGGGCATCATGGGCGTGGCACCACTTATCGTACAATGTTGCATCGCGGGCGGCGGGCCGGCCGGTATGATGCTGGGCCTGCTGTTGGCCCGCGCGGGTGTGACGGTCGTCGTGTTGGAAAAACATGGCGACTTTCTGCGCGACTTCCGCGGCGACACCATTCATCCCTCCACGCTTGAGGTGATGCATGAACTGGGGCTCTTAGAAGCCTTCCTCAAGCTCCCGCACCAGAAAGTGCCGAGGATCAACGGGCAGTTCGGCGATCTCGCCTTCACGGTGGCGGATTTCTCGACGCTGCCGACGCGGTGCCGGTTTGTTGCGTTCATGCCGCAGTGGGATTTCCTCAGCTTCCTGGCCAAGGAGGCGGTCCGGTATCCCACCTTTCGGATGCTGATGCAGGCGGAGGTCACCGACCTCGTGCAGGACGGCGACCGCATTGTCGGACTGAAGGCGACAACGGCGGATGGTCCCCTGGAGGTTCGCGCGGATCTCGTTGTGGGTGCCGATGGGCGGCACTCAGTGGTTCGTGCCAGAGCCGGCTTATCCGTGGATGAATTCGGCGCGCCGATGGATGTCCTCTGGTTCCGGCTCACCCGCCGACCAAGCGACCCGGCTGATCCGATTGGTCGCTTCGATGTCGGTCGGATTTTCATTATGCTGAACCGGGGAGATTACTGGCAATGCGGTTTCGTGATCGCCAAGGGGTCACGGGACGGGATTCAGGCGCAGGGGCTGCCGGCATTTCGCGAGAGCGTGGCGAAGCTGGCCCCGTTTGCCGCAGACCGTGTCCATGAGTTACAGGAGTGGGAGCCAATCAAACTTCTGACAGTGCAGGTTGATCGGTTGCGTCGATGGTGTCGATCAGGGCTTCTCTGCATCGGCGATGCGGCGCATGCGATGTCGCCGGTCGGCGGCGTCGGAGTCAATCTCGCGATTCAGGACGCGGTGGCCACCGCGAATCTGCTGGCCATTCCGTTACGTGAAGGCCGACTGAGGACAGAGAATTTACGTCTGGTGCAGTACCGACGAGCCTGGCCTACAGAGATGACACAGCGAGTCCAGCTGATGATCCAGGATCGTGTCATCAAACGCGTCCTCAGCAGCTCAGACCGGCTGGAGCCGCCGCTGGCGATCCGATTGATTGCTCGTTTCCCGTTCCTCCGCCGTCTCCCGGCCAGGATGATTGGCCTCGGATTCCGGCCTGAACACGTGCAGTCACCTGCTATCTGATTGAGACCCGACAGGGCACGGCTTCACCTGGTTCATCAACGCCGAGCATGAGCCTGAAAAGATCTTCTTTGTCAGCCCTTTAAGCCAGACTGGTCTCGCCGTGTGAGATCGTTCACGAATCGCGCCTCCCGGCTGCAGCGCTCCGCCTATTCCTTTCCATGGCCTGCTCATCATCGAAGTTCAGGCCTGATTTCACGAGTTTTCGGCAGTCTGCCGAGTGAGAGTGAAGTGAAGGTTTCTCCCTCCGTTTTGTAGGCCAGAGCCTACAGATTGAATTCGCGTGATGAATCAGCGACATACCAGTTCTATTCAGACGCGTGATGCACTGCTTACCCTTCGGTCTGCTGCGGTTGCCGTCAGACCGGGAGGGGTTTCGAGAAGAAGTAGCAGTAATTCCACGCGTGCATTCCGTGCATGACATGAGTGGACACTCCATCGGTACGGCATTTGCTCAAGAGATTGAGCGTGTCACCGCCACATTGGAGGTTGCGCCATGATGATTGGAACACGAGAGGTCATCCGCGAATCCCATCCTTTTGTCGAAGGAACGGTACAGGCCGGATTTCTTGTTGCGGCGCCCGGTGAGGAAGTCGGGACTCTGGTTCCGGCTCGACGGCGGGAGGTGCGGGTCGAGGAGCAGAAACTGTGTACCTACGAACTGTGCGAATCAATAGACGAGGAAGCGGTGGTAATTCAGCAGGGCGAAGTCTACAGCATCAACCGGAGCGCGCACGGGATTCTGGTACTTATGGGTCACGCGCCTCGGACTCAGCAACTCCTCGAAGTTCATATTCCAGAATCCCGGTGGCGCCGCTCATTGAATCTGTATGAAGTGCAGTGGACCAAGCCTGTTCATGTGGAGGCCCAAGGCGATCTGTTTCTTGTGGGGTGCCGCCTCACGTTCGGTCCGTCCCGGTACTGGACGTTCTAGTCCCTCCGCGCCTCTGCAGTTACCCCAGTCTGGGCAGCCCGTCTTTGTTCCACCGCCCTGCCTCGCTAAACAGCGCGTGATGAATATCGGTTGATTGAAGCCGGGGATCGCATTATCCTGCGCGCGTGGTCCTCTGGTTCGTCATCCTCTACCTGATCATTTCTGTCGGCATCGGGCTTTTCGCAGCCACGCGTGTGCAGAACTCCAAGGATTTTGCCGTCGCCGGGAGAAGTCTGCCTTTGCCCGTGGTAACGGCGACGGTCTTTGCGACCTGGTTCGGGGCCGAGGCGGTGCTCGGGATCTCGGCCACCTTCGTCAAAGAAGGGCTCCGGGGCGTAGTGGCCGATCCCTTCGGCTCCAGCCTCTGTCTCATCCTCGCCGGTTTGTTCTTCGCCCCGCGGTTTTATCGGCTGAATTTGCTGACGGTCGGGGATTTCTTCCGCCTGCGCTACAACCGGACGGTCGAAGTCCTCTGTACGCTGGCGGTCGTAGCTTCGTATCTGGGCTGGGTCGCGGCGCAGTTCAAAGTGCTGGGTCTCGTGTTGAACGTTGTGACGGGCGGGGGCATCAGCCAGTCGCTGGGCATGATCGTCGGCGCGGCCATCGTGCTGACCTATACGACGTTCGGCGGCATGTTTTCGGTGGCGATTCTGGATTTTGTCCAGATCACGGTCATCATGGGCGGGCTCTTGTATATCGCATCGATAATCAGCGATCTGGCCGGCGGAGTTGGGACGGTGGTGGCCCATGCGGCGCATGCCGGAAAGTTGGATTTCTTCCCTCCTGGCGATGTGAATGCGTGGATTCCCTTCATCGGAGCCTTGGTGACGATGATGTTCGGCTCCATCCCCCAGCAGGATGTATTCCAGCGCATCACGTCGGCGAAAAACGAGGCAACGGCCGTGCGGGGTTCGCTCTTAGGCGGAACGTTGTACTTTGCCTTCTGCTTTGTCCCGATGTTTCTGGCCTATGCTGCGACGCTGGTTGACCCGGAGCGGTTCCTCGCGCTTCTTCACACGGACTCGCAGCTGGTCTTGCCCACTTTGATTCTGGAGCACACGCCGATGGCCGCTCAGATTGTGTTTTTCGGCGCCGTGCTGTCGGCAGTGATGAGCTGTTCCAGCGCTACGCTTCTGGCTCCTTCCGTCGCGCTCAGCGAGAACGTGTTGAAACAAACGATCCCCCGCCTCAATGATTCGGAATTTCTCCGAATGATGCGCGTGGTGCTCGTGTTATTTGCCGGGACCGTCCTTGCCATCGCCCTCTGGTCTGATGCGAGCATCTATAAGCTGGTCGTCAATACCTACAAGGTCACGCTGGTGGTTGCGTTCATCCCGTTGCTCGCAGGGTTGTACTGGCAGAACGCCACCAGTCAGGGCGCCGTCACGGCCGTGGTCTCCGGGCTTGGCACCTGGCTGGTCCTTGAACTGGTCGATTCGCCGGAGGCCGTGTGGCCGCCGCAGCTCGTCGGATTGCTCGCCGCGGCAGCCGGCATGGTGATCGGCTCATTGCTGCCTGCGAGGATAGGGAAGGCGCCGATCCCGCCTCAGTTGCCGACGGGGTAACGCTCAAAACTATTTTTGCGCACTCCGGACCAATTGGCGCGTCTCAGGGACCGGGTACCCGGCTTCCGCGGAGACGGATTGGATGGCCCGGTTCGTGTCGAAATAGACCTGCCAGTAGTGGCGGTTATGGCAGAACGGGCGAACGACGAGCAGAGTCCCGTAGGCGTTGAACTCCAGGATTTCAACCAGCGGGGCGGGATCGGCGACGACGTTCGGAATGCGGGACACGGCTTGTTTCAGCCGGGCGATCGCGTCGGGGATCTCGACACCGTGAGCGAGTTGGGCCCGCATGTCGACGCCGCGGAAGGGGTTGGTCGAATAGTTCACGATGTTGTCGGAGAAGATCTTGTTATTGCCGACCACGACACGCAGATTGTCGCCCGTATGAAGTGCGGTCGCGAATACGCCGATCTCTTGGACTTCGCCCGTGACTCCGGCGGCAGCAATCACATCGCCGACGCGAAACGGACGCAGCACGATCAGGAAGACGCCGGCGGCGAAGTTGGCCAGCAAGCCGGACCAGGCCATGCCGATGGCGACGCCGGCGGCGGCGATGATGGCAGCGAACGAAGTGGTCGCGACTCCCAGGGTGCCCAGCACGGCCACCAGCAGCAGGATTTTCAGGAGCACGCCGGTCGTCGTGTCGAGGTAGCCGATCAGCGTATGATCCATCCCCCGCACCGTCAACGCATGGGAGAGGGCGCGCCGGATGAGCCGGATTGTCCAGCTGCCGCCGACCCAGATGGCGAGGGCCCCCAGCAACGTCCAACCGAACGGGATCACATGCGTCGTGATGAAGCTCTGAATGTAGGTCAGATCCATGGTCGTGTCCTCCTTAAGTCGATGAAACGGCGCGCCGGCAGGTTTCTCGGGCCTCTCAATAACAACAATTCCCTAACCAGCACAAGCTGTCCCTGCCAGGGAGTGCGACCTCGACCGGCACGCGAGTGATTCCTTGTGAACCCGCCTGATAGTGCCGGTTGTCAGGTCTGTGCGCGTTTCTCTTCCAGCTCGGCCCAGCGTGCATACAGGCGTTCAACTGCGGCGCGTGCGACTTCCAACGCCGCATACCGGGTGTGGAGTGCTTCTGCGTCGGACGTGACGGCCGGATCTTCCGCCGCGGTTTGACAAGCGGAGACGGCGGCTTCGGCTTTTTCGATCGACGCTTCCATCTTGTCCCATTCCTTCTGCTCAGCATAGGACAACCCTTTCCGGGCCGGTTTGATTCGCGGACCGGCATTGCCGCCCGTACGGGGAGACGGCTGAGCGGTAAGTGATCCGGCATTGCGTTCCTGGGCCGCTTCCCACTGGGCGAAGTCCGCAAACCACTCGGCTTTGCCGGTGCCGTCGAGCGCCAGCAGCATGGTGGAGACGCGGTCCAGCAGCCACCGGTCGTGAGTGATGAGCACAAGCGCGCCCGGAAATTCCAACAGGCTCTCTTCCAGGACATCGAGCGTGGGAATGTCCAGATCGTTCGTCGGTTCGTCCAGCATCAATACATCCGCCGGTTGGAGCATCAGCCGGGCGATCAGGAGGCGGGCCTGTTCTCCTCCGGAGAGCCGCGAGACGGGCAGGTCGAGTTGTTCCGGTCGAAAGAGGAACCGTTTGGCCCAGGAGACAAGATGGACGGAGCGGTCCTGATAGACCACGGCATCGCCGCCCGCGGGCGCCAGCGCCCGGCGGAGTGTGGCAGCCTGATCCAAAGAATCCCGATGTTGTTCAAAGATCACGATGCGGAGTTTGTCGGCATGCGTGACCGTGCCTGTATCGGGTGCCAGTGTGCCGGCAAGCAATCTCATCAGAGTGGATTTGCCGCTGCCGTTCGGCCCCAGCAGGCCCAGCCGTTGGCCGGGGCCCAGCATCAGGTCGAGATTGGTGACGATCTGCCGGGTACCCAGTACCTTGCTGACGCGCCGGGCGACGATTAGTTGTTTCGATTTACGGCCGGATGCCGTGAAGTCTATGCCCGCCTGGGCCGACTCCCGGCGGGCGGCGCTCTCTGCGAGCGCTTCGATCAGCTGGCTGGCCGAGTCGATGCGGGCTTTGGCTTTCGTCGTGCGGGCTTTCGGCCCGCGGCGGAGCCATTCGACTTCACGACGGACTTTATTGGCAAGCGTCGCATGTTCGTTGGCCTGTGCCGCCAGAGCCGCTTCGCGCTGTTCAAGAAAATCGCTGTAGCGGCCCTTGGCCTCGAACACGCCGTTGGGATAGCAGCGATTCAGTTCCAGCATGCGCGACGTGATCGATTCGAGGAAGCGGCGATCGTGGCTGACGACGAGGAAGGCGCGCGTCTCGTTCTTCAGCAGCGCCTCGAGCCAGAAAATACCTTCGACGTCCAGATGGTTCGTCGGCTCATCCATCAACAGAACGTCCGGCTCCAGCATGAGGCTGCAGGCGATGGCGAGCCGTTTCTTCCATCCGCCGGAGAGGGTGCCGACAGACTGGTCAGCCTGTGGGAACTCGCCGATGCTGAGGGCTCTGGCGATCCGGTTCCCCTGCTCGTGGGGATCCAGACCATTGTCGATGAGGATCTGCGTGAGCACCTTTTCGACCGTCTGCGATTCCGGGAAAGACGGTTCTTGCGGCACGTAGCCCAGCCGCACGTGTCGGCGTATTGACCTGGTGCCGCGGTCCGGTTCCTCAAGCCCGGCCAGAATCTTCAGCAGCGTCGACTTGCCGGAGCCGTTAGGGCCGACGAGGCCGACGTGGTCGTTTTCACTGAGGGCGATTGACAGATCAGTGAAGAGCGGTTTTACCCCGAAGCTCTTACTGATGGATTCGCAGCTCACCAGAATAGTGGGTGGCATCGTGTCTCGAAGTCAAAATAGTGTGATTAAGTCTAGCGGTATACGATCGGGCGGGGCACGGGAGACCGGCCGTAGAACCTAGCGACTGCCAGTGTATCAGGGATGGTGAAGCGGTCGCCAGTCGTCGGGGCAGGTTGATGAAGATTTTTCAGAGTGCTGGTTCAGGAGCGTTGTAGAAACTTTCTGGCGGGGGTGGCTAGTGCTCCAGGGTGAAACGCACGCGGCGACGGACTTCTTCAACCGTAAAGGGCTTCTGTATCACTTCTCTGGCCCCGAAGAGTTTCGCAACGTTCAGAAAATTCTGGCCCCCGACGGCACCGGTCATCGCAATCACCCTGGCATCCAGGAACTCCTGCGTCAGTGCGAGGGTGACCTCCATTCCGTCCCGTTCCGGCATCAGGATATCCGTGATCACCAGGTCGGCCGGGGCCTCACGATAGAGCGCGAGCCCAATCTCCCCGTTGGCGGCCTCACGGACCTGATGGCCGTCTTCTTCGAGGATCCGGCGCAACAGTGCCCGAACCGGTGCCTCGTCATCAACGATCAGGATTGAAGCCATGTCTGTCCCAGCTGGATTCAGATCCGATCCCCGCGGCATCGTGGCGGGTTCCCGTGGAGGAATTGGCTTAGGCCGCCCGCGCGATATACGATTCCGATCCCAGGTGGACTTCTTCGTCCTGGTAATCAGGCTCACCGCTCGGGAGTGCCAGGACTGTTTTCTCCCGGGCCAGCCGATGCTGCGCGATCACCGGATCATGTACATACCCGCAATTCATGCAACGGTGTCCTGTCGTCCACATGTGCCCGAGGGTACCCTCGAAATCCAAGAAATGATCCTCTACCATCAGGCCCCGGCAACGTGAGCAATTCATGGTCCTTCTCCTTGGTTGAGGGTCTAGGAACTCGTGCCCTTTGTTAGTAGGATAGCGGAATCCCTGAACGGCGGTAGACCCAGAGGGAGTACCTCGGAAGGGGGGCGGTTGCGAGAGATCTGCTTGAATCCCCAGCATTTGTCAGGTTTTGGCGGGCGTTCAATACCGGGCACCAGAGCCAACCGGAGGAAACGAACGGGTCAGCAATGAAAGGGCAACGACAATATGGCGCACTTGATTCAACAACCGACCAGGATTGAAGCCGCGGGAAACAAGCCTAAGTTGATCGATGAATTCATTGGACTCGTGAATTCAAAAACGCCACAACTCAGCATAGCCCGCATGCAGAGCCCATCGGGCTGGCAGGAGCCGGGGCAGACGCCTGAATTCGATGAATACACCGTCGTACTTCGAGGCATGTTGCGGGTCGAAACCAGGACCGGAGTCATCGAGGTTTCGGCGGGGCAGGCGATTATCACAACGCGAGGGGAATGGATTCGCTACAGCACCCCGGGGTCTGAGGGGGCGGAATATCTCGCGGTCTGTCTGCCGGCTTTCTCGCCGGCCACCGTGCACCGGGATCCTGTGTGAGGCCCAGGAGTCGAGGAGGCGCCATGTCGATCACGCTGGGCTCTGCGTCATTTGTCCGGGTCCTGATGAGCGGGGGTGTAGTACTACTCTTACTGGCAGCCGCGCCACTGACGCCCTCCGCAGGCCAGGCAGGATCTGAGGCTCGTCCGCCGGCACTTCATGAGGACGGTAAGAAGGTGCGTCCTCCTTCCGTCATTACCTGGACCACGGGAACAGGGAAATGGGTTGGGTATTGGGGCCGACGGGAAACAGTCCGTTGTCCGGCCGGAGGCAACCTGGAAGGTGTGTGGGGGACGGATATTTACACGGATGATTCCTCAATCTGCACCGCTGCCGTTCATGCGGGGATTCTGACGGCTAGCGCGGGCGGTACGGTGACAATCGAGATGCGTCCGGACGCCGGGCAGTATGCCGGCAGCCGTCGGAATGGTGTCCAGACGGGCGATTGGATGGAGCCCTGGACCGGCGCCTATGTCTTTGTTCGAGATCAAGCCTCGGCCGAGCCGGCGATTGCAGCGACAAGTTATATGCAGCTCGATTCGTGGAGGGGACAGGCGGGACGAACGCTCTCGTTCGCTTGCCCGCCCTTCATTGAACTCCACACCGTCTATGGAACGGATCTCTATACGGACGATTCCTATGTCTGTTCCGCCGCCGTTCACGCCGGGATCGTCACCAGGCGGGATGGCGGGATCATTACCCTCGAACTGGTTGCCGGTGTGGCGTCCTTTCTCTCCAGTACGCGTCACGGAGTCACCAGCCAGCCGGCCGACGGGTGGAAGGGGCAAAGCTATCGATTCATCGCGACCCCGCAGGGCACGCCTTTGCCACCGACCGCAGCCACTCCATTTTCCCGTGCCCCCGCGCAGGGGATGGCTCCGCTCGAAAGCGGGTCGCACCTGTAGATTTCATCTCAGACTTGCCGTATCCTCTCCGTTGACTTTGACAAGGACTGCTCTAACCAAGCGGCTTTTCTCATCTAACATCCCCAAGGAGGTGCACTCGATGAAGCCTATTCTCTTATCCACCACCGCGTTGCTCGTCGCCGTTGGTTTTGGCGCGTCCACGTTTGCGCAGGAGACAGGTCCCGCACCGTCGGCTCCGCCCGCACCGTCCGTTCCGGCTCCGGCTCCGACTGCTCCACCGGCGCCGCCGGCTCCGCCCGCCGGGGAGATGAAGGGGGAAGGCAGCCAGAAGATGGACCGCGCTGCGAGAAAAGCTGAGCGGAAGGCCGAGAAGCAAAAGCGCAAAGCGGAACGCAAAGCTGAAAAGGAAAAGCGCAAAGCCGAGAAGAAAGCCCGCAAGGAAGCACGCGGCAAAGGCGGCGAGGATCACGGGAAGAATGATGGTGAGAAGCACGGGGACGAAGGCAAGCAGTAATCGCCTCGTGTAAGCGGTCGACAGTGATGAGGAGACAGGAGCGATCGGCTGCTGTCTCCTCAGTCACTTGGCTAGAGGCTCCGCCACTTGTCCAACACAGCCAGCCTCACTTCTTGACTTCCGTCCTATCGGTCCCTCGCACCTTCTTCGGCTGCACATGTTGAATGTGTCGTGTGAGAATCCAAACACGCGGGTGCCGCCCTCCCGTCGGCAATCAGGGGATCCTCAATGATTGACGGAGGTTGAGCGATCGCGCGGGGTGGTATCGGTCTTGCCTCCCAAGCGGATGGCTTCGCATCCCTTCCCGTGTCCGCGTATGGTGTCCTGGAAGGAGTCAGTATGATGGGATCGGATCGTTCATGGATCAAGCGGGGGCTGTGGGCCACGTTGGCGCTGGTCGCACTTAGCCTGGCCGGACTCATCATCTACGGGGCG
>DATIGF010000069.1:0-6456 GCA_035454865.1 Nitrospiraceae bacterium
AGGTCCGGAGTTGGGGAGAGTGACGGGGCGAGTAGCTGTACGCTGGGCGGGAACCGCGGCTGCTGAGGCGGCACTGACATCCCTGTGGGAGGACCCGCGCACCCATCTGGACGGGAGCGTCCAAGTGAACGTCACCCTGCCGGCCTTGAAGGGGGTCGCAAAGGATATCGCGGTGGCCTCTGAGGGCACCTTTGCCGGCAATGCCAGACAGGTCGGCTGGACGTTGACCCCCGGGGTGTTGCTTACCGCGACGGTGAACGCGCAACCCCAAATTATTCCCGAGGCAGTCCGGATGATTCTTCCCCGCGGGGATCAGCCGGTGCGGATTGAAACCACGAAAACGGTGCAGGGCATGTTGTACTGGGCGGAAACGCCCGTGCGCACGACCGTCGAAGGACCCCTGCACGTGACCTATGGCCTGACCCCCGGCCCGTTGGTGGCGGAGTTCGAAACAAGCCATGCTGAAGGGGTGGGCAGCGAACTGGTGCTGGCGGAGGGGACCTATCAAGTTGAGGGCATCCTTCCGACGGCAGTAACTGACCTGCTCTCGGCCAAGGAGGCGACCGGCGGATTCCGCGGGACGGTGACACTGGCCAGCACACACGTCCAGGGGGTGCTTCTGCCGTCGTCCTCCGTCACGGCCAGGCAGATCGAGCAGCGGGCGGCGGTGGTCTCAAGCGTGACGCTCCAACTTGCCGAAGCCTTGCCCGTGCAGTGCGATCTGGCGGCGACGCATTGTAGTGCAGGGCCTGCGACGGTGGCGATAAGGATTCCGTCACTGCGTGTAGCCGGCCGAAACGTTCACGTCAGCCAGGGGATGTTGCGGCTGCAGCAGGCCGAAACAACCGGGAGCTCATGGAATGCGCAAGGCACGCTTGCCGTCGGAGGAGTGACCGTGGATCTTGCTCCATCGGGGATACCGGCCACTGATTGGAAGGTCAGGTTTGTGGCCAACCAAGCAGGGATCAAAGCCGAGCTTCGAGTCGATGCTCCTGCCCGCGAGGGGCTGATCACTGCGAAAATCGAACAATTGTTCAGCGAGGCGCAAGGGGGGGTGCATGGAACGATCGGACCGGTGGTTTTCGACGGTGCCGAACGGCGGCTCAGCAGGCTGTTCGCAGGACTGCCGGTCTCGACGGATATTACCGACGGTCAACTGACGGCGACGATCGATGCATCTTGGGCTGGGGGTATCGGAGACGCCGCGCGCGGATTCCAGGTAACGTCCGGAACCGCGAAGGTGGTAGCCGACAAGTTGTCCGGCCGCTACCAGGACTATATTGTGAAAGGGTTCAGCACGACGATGGCGCTGCGTACTGAAGGGCGTGAGTCAATCAGCACGGTCCAACCGGCGCCGGTGACTATCGCAGCGGTGCAGACCGGAGTCGAGGTCACGAACCTGGCGACGACGATCCAGATGGCGTGGAAGGTACCGAACGGGTTGCCGGTCATTGATGTGAAAGATTTCCAATGTGATGTGTTTGGTGGTTCGATCACGAGCCCGGGCCTGCCGGTCGACCTGGCCCGGCCCCCGTATCAGACGACGTTCTCGCTCAGAAATCTTGATCTGTCTAGGATCCTGAGCGTGGAGCAGCAGAAGGGACTCCAGGGCACTGGGATCCTGAACGGGACGCTCCCCGTCAAGATTACGCACGCCGGTGCGACAATTGAAGGCGGGGTGATGGAGGCGCAATCACCCGGCGGGATCATACGCTATGCCTCGATTCCCGAGTCTTCAAGTATGATTACGGAAGCTGACAGTCCTCTCCACCTGGTGGCCCAGGCGCTCAATAACTTTCATTACACGCTGCTGCGAGTTGGTGTAGAGTATGCCGAAAACGGGACGCTGGATTTGAGCGCCCGACTGGAAGGCAGGAACCCGGACCTCAAGAAGAGTCCTCCGGTCCATTTCAATCTCACGATGCAGGAGCACGTTCCGACCCTTTTGAAAAGTCTCCGCCTGGTTCAGGATATTCAAGAGGGAGTTCAGAGGAAGTACAAGCGGCCATGAATCCGATCAAGACGACTATGCGAAACAATCCGGTGTCGGCAGTTGCAATCGGGGGGACGATCGGAGGCCTGCTGGTCGTCATGGGAGCCTGTACGCCGCGGGTCGAAGTGGCGGCGCCAGAGAAACCGATTACCATCAACTTGAACGTAAAAATCGATCATGAGATTCGCGTGAAGGTGGACAAGGATCTGGACCAGGTATTGTCCGAAGAGGGTGGTTTGTTCTAGACGGAGGAGTCCCTCGATGACAAGGTGGACACGAGCAATTGCGGTGGGCGTAGTGCTGTGGCATCTCGCGGGGGGCCAGCCGCTCTTTGCCCTCACTCTCGAAGAGGCGAAAACGAAGGGCCTGGTCGGAGAAAAAGCCAATGGGTACCTGGGCCTGGTAACGCGCGGCAACGGGGAGGCGGAAGCGCTCGCGAAGGACGTGAATGAGAAACGGCGACAGGCCTATGAAGAAATTGCCCGCCGTAACGGAACCAGCATGAGTGCGGTGGAAGTGCTGGCGGGCGAAAAGGCGGTTCAGAATACCAAGCCCGGTAACTACGTCGAAGGACCGGGCGGATGGATGAAAAAATAGCAACTCACCCGTAACGATCATTTTTCCAGGGGAGCGCGGTGTTGGAATAGCCGCGGACCTCCCAGAACCCCTTCTCATCCTTATCTGAAAACGTAATCTCTTTGATCCACTTCGCTCCCTTCCACGCATAGCGCTTCGGCACGATGACCCGGACCGGTCCGCCGTGTTCTTTCGCGAGAGGTTTGCCGTTCCATTTGTACGTCAATAGCACATCGTCATCGTCGCAGGCTTCGAGGGAAAGATTGGTCGTGTAGTCGTCATAGGATTTGAAGAGCACAAATTTGGCGAGCGGCAGCGGTTTCACCACGGTAAGCAGATGTTTGAAGCTCACCCCTTCCCATTCGTTGTCAAAGCGGCTCCACGATGTCACACAGTGGAAGTCCGACACATCCTTGATCTGGGGCTGCGCCGAGAACTGCTCCCAGGTCCAGCTTACGGGGGTGGTCACGAAGCCCCCGACGGTGAGGCTCCATTCGGTCAAGGGGATCTCCGGTTTGAATCCCAGATCGAGAACGGGGAAAGTCTCTACAAGATGCTGACCCGGCGGAAGGCGATCATCTCCCTCATAGAACACCTCGCGCTCTTCTCCTCCGCGCCGGGCCTTGGCCCACTGCTCCTTCGTCCTGGTCAATCGATTGGGTTCGTCCATCACGGCCTCCTCCGGATAGACTACGGCAGCCGGGGGCTTCCTGACAATGAGATTGTGGGAAGACCACGAGGGGGATTCTGACAGGAGTCGGAATTCTCTTCGAGAATCAGAGGCCTGTGAGGCATCATGGGGCCTGGTAGACTTGAAAGGCCGGCAACCAGCTCGGCTGAGGGAATGATGACGGCACGTGCACAGACATGCGGGCTTTTTCCGGTCTTTGTGGCAGTGACTCTCAGCGGCTTCTGGGGGAGCGAATGGCCCGCCTTTGCCGCCTCCCCCAAGTCAAAGAACGAAACCAAGCCGGCAGTGACGCAACCCTCCGGTCCGGCTCAGGAGGTTGTGTCAAAAGCGCCCCCGCCGCGCGGCAAGAAGTCGCCCAATAATGAGGCCGAAGAGCGCGTCGCACAAGCGGCACAGGGTAAGAAACCGTCCGATTCAACGACACGCAAAATCCGTCGCCATTCGAGGACGAACAAGAAACTGAATCCAGCGGCAACGGTTCAGCCTGGACCGGATTTTTCCTACCATGGCCTGCTGAAACGGCCTCAGCGCTATGACCCCACCCGGGATCGCCGCAAAGGAGGAGTGCCGAATCCTCAGGCAGGCGATCTCCTGCACGAGCATTTTCAGGAGCTAGACAGAAACTATGATGGAACGATTGATCCTGTCGAGCGCGCCGTCGGCCGACTCGATATTGATCGAGACTTAAGCAACCGTCAGTGGGAATAGCCTCCCTCTCAGCCGGATCTTGCTACAGCCCGTTCCTGAATAGGTTGAATTCCCTTCCAATCCCACTTCGCCAGGTTCACCCCCCGGAATGGCCAACCGATTGATGATTTGGATGCCAGCACGTCTATTGTCCTCTCATGGCCGTACCCCCTGTGGATGCCCCTTGATGCGAGGGATGCGCGTACATTCTACCCGCGAATATTTCCTGTAAGAAGAAGGATGGGGCATCGACCAAACTGGTAGCACTCGACATTGACAGCCACGAGTGGAGCCCCCATGATACGCCACGAGGTCGCCATGCCCACTCCCGTAACTGAAACAGCCGTACCGGCCAACTTGAGTCCTGGGAAAATTGCCATTGCCGCGGTCATTGCAGTGGGAATCGGAGCCTTCTTTTATTTTGACCTTGGACGGTTCTTGACACTGGACGCGCTCAAAGATAATCGGGACAGACTGCTTGCTTTCACCGAAGCGAATTATGCAGGGGCGGTAGGACTGTTCATCATTTCTTATATCGCAGTCACGGGACTGTCGTTGCCCGGGGCCGTCATCCTCACGCTGGCCGGGGGATTTCTGTTCGGCAGCGTCTCTGCGACGCTCTTCGTGAATCTGGGCGCAACGACGGGCGCGACCCTGGCGTTTCTTGTCGCTCGGTATCTCTTGAGAGACGCAGTCGAGCAAAAGTTCGGCAGGTGGCTCGGAGCTTTCCAGGAGGGGTTCAACAGAAATGCCTTCAGTTATCTGATGACGCTCCGCCTTATCCCGTTGTTTCCGTTCTTCATCGTGAACCTGGTGTCGGGTCTCACGCGAGTGAATCTCGGCACTTATGTGGCGGCGACCGCTCTGGGCATCATTCCCGGGTCGTTTGTCTATGCCTACGCAGGACAGCAACTGGGGACAATTAATTCGCTCAAGGAGATTGCGTCTCCGAACGTGATCGCGGCCTTTGTCCTGTTGGGACTCCTGGCACTTGTGCCGAGCGTATACAAAAGGTTTTTCAAGAAGAACCCGACATGACGGCCCCGTTCGTCGAGTGCGAGGCGTGAAACGTGAGGCATCGACCAATGGAAGAAGCTGTACGTGGTGACCTGACTGTCAGCGAGGATGGACCCAATGAGCCGTCATGAAGACAGCCTGATGCCTCCCGACGATGAGCATAATCAAAAATTGATCGAGAACGTGCATCCTTCCACCTGGGTCAATCCGGAGCCAACCGGACGCTACAACATCGTGGTAATCGGAGCAGGCACGGCCGGCCTCGTTACGGCGGTGATTGCGGCCGGCGTCGGCGCGAAAGTCGCTCTGGTCGAACGACATTTGATGGGAGGCGATTGTTTGAACGTGGGTTGTGTGCCTTCCAAAGGTGTGATTCGCGCGGCGAGGGCGTGGTCAGGCCTCAAACAGGCCGAGGAGTTCGGGCTGCACATTCCTCCTGATGTGAAGTACGACTTCGGCCGGGCAATGGCGCGGATGAGGAAGCTGCGAGCGCGGATCAGTCACAATGACTCTGCGCACCGGTACAGATCACTGGGCGTCGATGTCTTTATCGGGAGTGCCCAGTTTTCCGGTCCGGATACGGTAGTGGTCGAAGGCCCCTCCGGGAATCGCACCCTCACGTTTGTGAAGGCGGCGATCTGCACCGGTGCCCGAGCCGCGGCTCCCCAGATACCGGGGCTGCAGGACGCCGGCTATCTCACCAACGAAACGATCTTTTCATTGACGGAATTACCGCGACGCTTTGGGGTAATCGGGGCCGGTCCCATCGGCTGCGAGCTGGCGCAATCGTTCGCCCGCTTCGGCAGCCAGGTCTGCCTGATCGAAGCGCTCCACGGTTTGTTGCCGAGGGAAGACCGTGACGCAGCCGAGATTGTCGCGCAGCAAATGTTCCGCGACGGGGTGAAACTGCTCTGTTGCGGAAAGGGTCTGGAAGTCCGGAAGACCCCAGGTGGAAAGCGGCTCACCTTGGGTTCGCACGGTCAGCAGTATGATGTCGAGGTTGATGAGATCCTCGTCGGCGTGGGACGCGCCCCGAACGTGGAAGGGCTCGGGTTGGAAACCGTCGGGATCGAATACGACAAGACCGGGGTCAAGGTGACTGCCCGGCTGCAGACGACCAATCCCCGGATCTTTGCGGCAGGCGACATTTGCTCGCCCTATAAATTTACGCATGCGGCCGATGCCATGGCGCAGATTGTCATTCAAAATGCCCTGTTCCCGCATCCGTTCGGATTGGGCTATGCCAGCGTCGATTCCCTGGTCATGCCCTGGTGTACCTTCACGCAACCGGAGGTCGCGCACGTCGGGCTCTATGAGAATGATGCGACCGAACAGGGCATCGAGGTTGAAACCTATACGTACAAACTGGACGAAGTCGATCGTGCGATTCTGGACGGCGAGGAGCAAGGCTTCGCCAGGATTCACATCCAAAAGGGGACTGATAAGATTGTGGGAGCGACAATTGTGGCGGCCCATGCGGGCGACATGATCA
>DATIGF010000070.1:0-4174 GCA_035454865.1 Nitrospiraceae bacterium
CCCATCCCTTTCGCGGAATTGTGACGCGCATCGAAGCGCAAGACAGCCAACGGGCGGTAGGGGAACGGGCATCAACGGCGCTTCTTTCCAAAGACGCTCTATTGCCGCGAGAAGGTTCGGTGCTAGTATTGGGGACCCCGGAAGCTCGCGCGGCGATCCAATCGGTGATTGGCCCGCATTGCGGCGACCTCGTAACGCTTCGAGACGGCGGCCTCACGCTGGCGGGGACCGCACACGACGGACCGGGAATCGCCGCGCTGGTCAGTTGTCATCGGCGCGACCAACGGGGCAGCGTTGTGACCCTCCTCTATGCCGTGACGCCGCAGGCCGCAACCACGGTGGCGCGGTTGGTATTTTTCTACGGATGGAACAGCTATATCGTCTTCAAAGATGGCAGCGCGGTCGCCCGCGGCGAATGGGCGGATACATATGATCGGATGGAGGTATCTGTTGATGAGCGGGATGTCGTTCGGTAGCGCGGTCATGGCAGCGGTCGTCGCTCTCACTTTCTGGTCACAGGCCGGATCGGCCGGAGAACCCCCATCAACGCCGACGGCCACTGCCTCGGCCGGTGCGGAGCGCCACCTCAAGAACATTCGCCAATTGACGTTCGGGCGACAGAACGCCGAAGCCTACTTTTCCTTCGACGGCACCAAGCTGATTTTTCAGTCGACGAACAACTGGATGAAGGATTCCTTCGCCGCCACCCTCAAGCCAGCGGATGAACCACTTGGCTGCTATCAGATGTATGTCATGGATCTGGAGAGTGATACGGTTCGGTTGGTCAGCACCGGCACTGGTGCCACGACCTGCGGCTACTTCTTCCCCGGTGACCGGCGCGTGCTCTATTCCTCCACCTACGCGTCCGGACCGAATTGCCCGCCGAAGCCCAAGCGGGACGGGGCCTATCGGTGGGCCCTGGACGATTACGACCTGTACGCCGTGCGCATTGACGGACAGGAAATGCAGCGCCTGACCTCGACGCCAGGCTACGACGCGGAAGCCACGGTCTCCCCGGACGGCAAGACGATCGTGTGGACTTCAGTGAAGGACGGCGATCTCGATCTCTATGCGATGAACCTCGACGGCACGAAGCCCCGTCGTCTGACGGAGGAGATCGGGTACGACGGAGGCGCGTTCTTTTCCCCCGACAGCAAGCGCATCGTATATCGGGCGTCGCACCCGACCGATCCGGCGGAAGTATTGCGCTACAAGGAGCTGCTGGGCCAGCGGCTGGTGGAGCCAGGCCAACTCGAAATCTTCGTGATGAACGCCGACGGAAGCGGGAAGCGCCAGGTGACGTCCAACGGGGCGTCGAACTTCTCCCCCTTCTTTCACCAGGACGGCAAGCGGATTATCTTTTCATCCAACATGGAAACCCGAGGCGATGGCGGACGTCCGAGCTTTCATCTCTATTTGATCAATGATGATGGAGAAGGGCTTGAACGGTTGACGTTCGAGGGTTCCTTCAATAGTTTCCCCATGTTCTCGCCGGACGGAAAACGTCTGGTCTGGGTGTCGGACCGCCATGCGAAGACGCCCGGCGAGTTTAACGTGTTTCTCGCGGACTGGGTGCCATGACCAGTCCCGACGACGTCGGGACGGCTTGCCGTACTTCATCTCACTCGCGCTTCTCGCCTGCTCGCTGCTACCGCGTGTTATCCCTCGGGTTCATACTCTGCGCGCTCGTCCTCACGTTCATCGGACTATTCGAATGGGACGTTCCGCTCACCCGCTTCATCCGTTCCCTCACGCTTGCGCAGTCGGACAACTTGGCGGATCCCTGGCTTGCTCGCTTAAGTAACATCGGCGATCGGCTCGGCAAGGGGGAGTCCCTGGCTGTCATCAGTCTGGTGATCTGGGCCCTCGGCTTTGGGTTGAAACAGCCGGTCTGGAAAGCAGCCGGATGGCAGAGCCTCCTCGCTCACGGAATAGCCGGCGTCGTCAGTAACCTCACGAAACACCTCGTCGGCCGGCCTCGTCCCAAGTTCATGCATGCGGGCACGCTTGAGCTGTCTCCCGTCAGCGGGAGCGGGTGGGATTCCTTTCCCTCAGGCCACGTGACGGCATCATTCGCCGTGGCCGCCGTGTTGGCGGTGAAATTTCCTAAATTCCGTTATGCGATCTGGTTTGTTGCCTGCGCGATCGCCGTCAGTCGAATTGTTCGGGGATCGCATTATCTGACCGACGTGACCGGGGGCGCCCTGCTCGGGTGTCTCATCGGTTCGTTAGCGGCCAATCGCTGGAGCGATTGGCGGACATCGCTGGAGTCGGCATTGTTTGCACTCACGCCGTTTCTTGCCGCCCTGCTCGCCATCGTATGGACCATAGGCCATCATCCTTCTGGCCTCTGGCTGGCTCCACAGCTTATCGGTGCCGGAGCGATTGTCAGCCTTCTTGGGCTTGTAGGACATGTCTTCCTTGTCACAAGGCTTGAAGTCCTTCCCGCTTTTTTCACGCGACCTTTCGCACAGAGTCTCATTGGATTCGGGATAGGAATGTTCACAGGGTCCGTCTGGGTCTCCGTCACGGTGCTGCTGGTCTGCGCAGCATACTGGCTGTGGCCTGATGTGAAACGGGAGGAAGCCGTTCCCGCTGTTCGTACACCTTGGCTTCGAGAGACGATGGTCGGCATTGCAATATTGCTCTCGCTTTACGCAATGACAGAGCTGCGGGGTGCGCTACCGATGCTTCAGTGAACTAATGGCCGGGGATAGGGATCGCGGGAGGGGGAACTGCGTTTTCCGGAAGAGAAACCATTGGTTCGTTCGACAAGAGGACATATCCGAATCGTTTCAAAATTGGCTGGTACCGGCGGGCTTCCGCAGGCAATTTCTCAAGAAACGACTCCGGCAACAGAATCATCGTACGGCCTGACTGTCCAAGTTGCGATCGGAGCCGATCTTCTTCGCCCTTTGGGATATAGATGATTTTTCGTTTGGCATAAAACGTGGCGGATGGCCTCGTGGCTCCGTACATGATCAATTGATCCGCCGGACCCAGATTCACTCCCGCCGCATAGGCCAGTTCCTGCGCCGGTGCAATGAAGTACCGGTTGGCGAGCGGCAGCGTCAATTGAAGAACGGTGAGCGCGACGAGAGCCAGTGTGGCGCCTGCGGCCCAGAATGCTCCTGCCCGTCGTGACTCATTCAGGCCGAAGTATCCCACCAACGCCATGCCGATCAAGAGAATCAGTGCTGCGGCGTGGGGCCCGGCTGAGGGTGCGCTCGGATCGAGGAGCCCTGCGGCTGGAAATTCCTTCAGCATCTTGTTGAGAAACCGCGAGTAGAGCCAAGGGACCGAGGCGAATCCCACTGCGAGAATGAGGCCCAATCCCATCATGAAATGAATCGCCATCCGTGCCCCCCGCACAGCGGGGTCGACTAGGCTGCGATGCCAGGAACAGGCAGCGAGGAGTGCCGCGGCTGGAAACAATGGGGCGATGTAATGTTGCAGTCGCGTCGACGAGAGGGTGAAAAAGCAGAACGAACCGATGAGCCAGAGTGCGGCAAACAGTTCGAGCTCCACTGCCGGGGAGTCAGGATTCTGTGCCGAGGGTTGAGAATCGGAACCGGAAGCAGCCGTGCGTGAGCTGCGCCAGTTGGCGTAGACCTGATGCAGCGCCATCGGCAACAGGCCGGACCAGGGGAAGAATCCAAATAAAAGTACGGGAACGTAAAAGAGAAAACCGAACCCATGGCCCTCCATCGGAGCCAAAAATCGCCCGACCGTTTGCGACTGGGCGATGGTTACATAGGTTGAGCCGTGAATGGCCAGCATCGTGGCATACCAGGGAAGGGCCAGCAGAATGAACAGTCCGGCGCCGGCGAGCGGGAACCCGCGGCGCCAAAATTGGCCCCATCGCTTCGTCACTGACAGGTAAAGAATGATCGTCACCATCGGGACGATGAATCCGACCGGCCCTTTCGTCAAGGTGGCCAGCGCCATGCCAGCATAGAGGCACCAGAGCCAATGTCGGGCGCGGCCTTCACCGTGGAATCCTATCCAGAACCCCACCTGGGCGAGCGTTGTAAAGAACACGAGGACACTGTCCGTCAACGCCATCCGGCTCAGCCCGATCATCTCGATATTCAGCAGCAACATGAGTGCGCCGAAGAGGCCGATCTGCGCATTGCGGTATCGGGAGAGAAACCAGTACTGCAGCAGAATCAGT
>DATIGF010000071.1:0-4245 GCA_035454865.1 Nitrospiraceae bacterium
TGGATCAGCCGGACAGGCGAAAGAGACGGCAGAACGGCTTTGTGCTGATCAAACCATTGAAGCACCGGAGGAGTTGCTTCACGCCTCGCCGAAGCGCTCATCGCTTCTGGGGAAGCTTGAAGCGTTCGAGACGCACAATGCGATGGACCATCGCGCGATCATCAGCTTTCCCGTCGAGCTGTTCGGCGATTCCTGTCCGCAGCTGCTCCATACGCTCTTCGGAACAGCCAGTCTGAGAGCCGGTATTCAAGTCACGGGGTTACGCCTGCCCAAGACCATCCCAAGAGGCTGGCCTGGGCCCCGGTACGGACAGACCGGGTTGCGTGTGCTGGCCGACGTGCATCACCGACCGCTGGTCTGTGCCGTGCTGAAACCGCTCGGATTCTCTCCGGCACAGCTGGCGGATCTGGCGTCTCAATTCGCTCTGGGCGGAGTCGATCTGATCAAAGATGATCAAGGTCTGGCCGATCATCACTTCTGTCGCTTTGAGGAACGGGTTCGCCGATGCGTCGATGCCGTTCAAGAAGCTTCCCGGCAGACACAACGCCCCTGTCTCTATTTTCCTCACATCACCGGCACGACCGAGGAGATTGCCCATCGTCTGCGATTCGCGCACACCGCCGGTGCAGACGGAGCCCTCCTCTGCCCGGGCTTGATCGGCTACGGTGCGGTGCATGAAATCGCCCGCGATCCGGGCATCGCGCTGCCGGTCATCTCGCATCCCGCCTTCCTCGGCACCTATATGATCGAACGCCGGTCAGGACTCGCGCCGCACGTGTTGTACGGACAACTCCCGCGTCTCATCGGGGCCGACATCAGCATCTTTCCGATTTACGGGCTCGACTTTCCGATCTCCCGGGATGAATGTCGTCAGATCGCCGACGCCTGCTCGATCGATTGGGGAAACCTCGCGCCGATTTTCCCGACAGCGGCCGGCCGCATGGGCGAAGACCGCATCGCGGAGATGCACGAGACGTTCGGACAAAACTGTCTCTTCGTCCTCGGCAGTCAGATCCGCCAGGATGCGTCGGGCATCGCCGGAGCCTGCAAGAAGTTCATGGTCACGCTCGAGCAGGCGGCACGTTAGGGCTCCCCCGCCGGTCTCGTCGGCTGCTGCGGCCCGGGTCGCATAGCATTCATCTCGGGCAGTATGTTATGTCGATCCCATGCCTCGCCCGACGGTCCTCCTCCTCATTCCTCCGCTCACCCAGCTGAATACGCCCTATCCATCGAGCGCGTTCCTGACCGGATTTCTTCGCTCCCGCGGAATCACCTGCCATCAGGCCGATCTTGGGATCGAGATGGTCCTGCGCTTGTTCAGCCGGACGGGCCTGCAGGCGGTCTTTGAACAGGTTCGCGCAATCGGGGAGAAACTGCCGGACGAAGCCAAACAGATGCTCGCAATCGAGCAGGCATATCTGGCTATGATCGACCCGGTCGTGGAATTTCTTCAGGGCCGTAATCCCGCCTTGGCCGCTCATCTGGCTCGCCCGGGCGTCCTGCCGCAGGGACCCCGGTTCAGAGGACGACCTCCTTTCGGCCGCACCCTGTCGCTGGAAGACCGGGCGAAACAATCGGCCACCTGGTATCTCGAAGACCTCGCAGATCTTGTCCAGGCCACCATCTCCCCCCATTTCGCGCTCAGCCGCTACGCCGAGCACCTTGCCCGCTCCGCTTCTTCATTTACGACGATTGACACAGCCCTGGCTGAGCCGGCTTCTCTGATCGACGACTTCACCTTGCAGGCTCTCCGGGCCCATCTTGACCGCGTGCAACCGGATCTGGTCGGACTTTCCGTTCCCTTCCCGGGCAATCTATATGGAGCATTTCGAGCGGCTCAGGCCATCAAAGCGATCCGCCCTGAGATCACGATTGTCCTTGGTGGTGGCTATGCCAATACCGAGTTGCGCCGCCTCAGCGAGCCGCGCGTATTCGACTTCATCGATTTCGTGACGCTCGACGACGGGGAGCGCCCGCTCCTGTCGCTCGTCGAGCATCTGGAACAATCGACGCCCAGGACCTCACTCTGTCGCACGTTCTATCGAGACAGGAATCGCGTCTTGTTTGCCGAAGGGACCGCTGCTCCGGAGTTCGGGATGGGTGATATTGGATGCCCCACCTATGAGGGGCTCGCGCTGGACCGCTACCTCACGATTTTAGACAGCACCAACCCCATGCATCGCCTCTGGTCCGAAGGCCACTGGAACAAAGTGACGGTGGCTCACGGCTGCTACTGGAAGCAATGCACCTTTTGCGATGTGGGGCTGAGTTACATCAGCCGGTATGAAATGACTCCGACCGATCGGCTCATCCGGCAGATCGAGCAGCTCATCGGCGAGACCGGCCGACGGGGCTTCCATTTTGTCGATGAGGCCGCGCCGCCGGCCGCATTGAAAGCGCTGGCCCTCGGTCTGCTCGAGCGCGGCCTTACCATCACGTGGTGGGGCAACATCCGCTTCGAAGAAGCCTTCTCGCCTGACCTCTGTCGGCTCCTGGCCGCCTCCGGCTGTATCGCCGTGACAGCGGGACTGGAGGCTGCCTCCGATCGATTGCTGGAAAAGATGAAGAAAGGCATTACCGTCGATCACACCGCGCTGGTTGCCGCGGCATTCAAAGAGGCCGGCATCCTCATCCATGCCTATCTGATGTACGGGTTTCCATCCGAAACGGTCCAGGAGACCGTCGATTCTCTCGAACGGGTGCGGCAGCTCTTTGCTACGGGACTCATACAATCGGCATTCTGGCACCGCTTTACGGCAACCGCCCACAGTCCCATCGGGCTGAATCCCAAAGCCAACGGACTGCGTATTCTGGGTCCCAGGTTCGAAGGCTTTGCCGACAATGATCTGATTCACCAGGATCGAATCGGCGAGATACCGGATTGGCTCGGTGAAGGATTGCGGCGATCGATGCTCAACTTTCTGGAAGGCCGCGGCCTCACGATGGATGTTCGCCAATGGTTCGACCACTCGGCCCCTAAGCCTCGCGTCTCCCCTTCCTGGGTAAAGACGTTGCTGAAAGAACGGACAATTCAGGAGGATCCCAACGCCGAACGACGTTTCGTCTGGCTCGGTCGTCAGCCGGTCTGTGAAATGACTGGAAAACGGACGCGGCTGGTCTTGCCGGGAAGGATTTCCAACGCAACGGTCAGCCTTTCTCAGGCAGAAGCTGGCTGGCTGGAAGCGCTGATTCGAACCGCGACTCCTCAGAGCGGGCGAACTGTTCCCTACCCCCTGCTCCGCGAAGCGAGGACCGACTTCCCCGGGCCCGCGGACGAGTTTGCCGCCATCCTGAAGACTCCGGCCTGGCGCAAGGTCCGCCACGCCGGCCTCCTGCTGGTCTAGAGAACCGCTTCCTCCCAACTTCAAAATACAAGGGGCGAGAGATGCCCGAGCACCTCTCGCCCCCTGTGGTGATCAATCTGTTGAGGACTACTTGTTCGGCTGCGGCGTGTAGCGCAGGTAGGGCTTCACGATCTTGAAGCCCTTCGGGAACAGCGTCTTGGCTTCGTCGTTGTTTACCGCCGGGGTAATGATGCAATCCTCCCCGTCTTTCCAGTTCGCCGGTGTGGCAACCTTGAACTTCGAGGTCAACTGGAGCGAGTCGATGACTCTCAGCAGTTCGTCGAAGTTCCGCCCACATGAAGCCGGATAGGTCAAGGTGAGCTTCACCTTTTTATCCGGCCCGATGATGAAGACTGATCGAACGGTCATGTTGTCGATCGCGTTCGGGTGGATCATGTCATAGAGCGTCGCCACCTTCTTGTCCGGATCGGCAATGATCGGGTAATTCATTGTCGTCTTCTGGGTCTCGTTGATGTCGTTGATCCAGCCCTTGTGGGAATCCAGCGGATCGACGCTGACCGCAATGACCTTCACGCCCCGCTTCTTGAACTCGGGAGTAATCTTCGCGACGGTCCCCAATTCCGTGGTGCAAACGGGCGTATAGTCCTTTGGATGCGAGAAGAGGATCCCCCAGCTGTTGCCCAACCATTCATGGAAGTTAATCGTTCCCTCGGTCGTCTCCGCGGTAAAATTCGGCGCATCGTCTCCCAATCGTATCGCCATTGTGCCCTCCCTGAATATCGGTATGGATAGGAAGTGGAACTATTAATTAGCCGGCCACTGACGAGT
The DNA here is from genome assembly GCA_035454865.1 of Nitrospiraceae bacterium. Lineage (GTDB taxonomy): Bacteria > Nitrospirota > Nitrospiria > Nitrospirales > Nitrospiraceae > Nitrospira_D. The sequence goes on from DATIGF010000071.1 coordinate 4,134, forward strand.
ACGATACTGTGCCGCGCGGGCTCAGTTCAAGAGGGGTCCACCTGCTGCTCCAGGACCCGTTCCTGCCAGAATATCCGTGATCCCGCTTAAGCAGTTGATTCTGCACTCCCTA
>DATIGF010000072.1:0-5578 GCA_035454865.1 Nitrospiraceae bacterium
TCCGGTGCGGCACGCGCACAACAATTTCCGTATCGGTCCACGAAATGACTTGCGCCGCGATGCCGTTAAAGAGGACTTCCGTCCGGGAGACATTCTCACTCAACTCGACATCTTCTTTTCTCTTATAGGCCTTCTGGTTGAGCCCTAAATACGCATGCTCCGCGGTCATCAGAAAGGAACCGAAACCTGAGCCTTTGATCGTGACCAACGCATCGAGTCCGCCGGATTTCGGTTCGTAGGACTCGATCGTGGGCGTCACAAGCGTGAACATTCCGGCATCGGTTGCGACAACCGCTTTCTCCGCGCAGCAGGATCCGTCGGGATTGGGCTTTGTAGCGCCCCGGTACACAACGATCGGCCCGCTCTTCGCGCTGAACGGTACCCACACGTCGATCCGCTCGTCCTGCCAGCGAAAGATGACCGCGGGCACGCCGGCGATTTCGACACGATTCTCTCCCGTATTGAAATCCGCGAAGGCAAAGGGACTCGCGCCACTCTCCGAATAGAAGCCGAAATGTTCTCCCCTGATTTTCAGCAAGGTTCCGATCGGGGCGGTCGAAGGGGTCACCCCTTTGACCAACGGGACATGGACCGTGAAATTCCCGACGGTCCGTTCTTTGCCTTGCGACTTCAGGACAATCGGACCGGACTCCGCTCCCATTGGCAGGTGAACGACAATGGTCGTATCGCTCCATTGAGCGACCGTGGCCAGATGGCCGCCGATCGACACGGCATCGCCCTCGCCCTTGGCAGAGCCGAATCCTTGGCCGAACAGCACCACTTTTGTTCCGACCGGTCCGCTGACAGGATCCACGCGGACGGAGGGAATTAATTTGAGCGGCATCGCGTTACTGACCGTATGGGACACCGGCACGCAGCATGAACCGTCCGGCAAGGGATCTGACGATGCCAAACGAACGGCGATGTCGCCCGAGGTCGCGTTTGCCGGGATCTCGACCTCGATCTTGTCATCCTTCCAGCGCCGAGGTCTGACCACCAGATTTCCCACCACGACATCGTTGACCCCGAACATCGTATTCGGATCGCGCGGACCGGCCGTCGTGCCGAAATGCTCACCGAGGATTTCAATCATATGACCGGGTTCAATTTCATTGGGAGAAATGGAGAGGATCTTCGGATAGACGACGTTGAACGTCCCGGCCGGCAATTTCTTTTTGCCGATGAAGACCTCGACCGGACCGGACTGCGCCTTTGAGGGCACCTTCACTTCGATCACGTCGGCTTCCCACCGCTGAATCAACGCGGAGACGCCGCGGAATGTGACACGATTGGCCTGCGCCGACTTAAACGCACCGAGACCTTTTCCTGAGATCGAGACCGTCGCGCCGGGCACACCGGAGGAGGGCTGTAACTGCAATGGTGAAGGAGTCGCGGCCAGACCCGATACGCTTTCTCCGGCCCACCAGAGGATCGCCCCGACAATGATGATCCAACTCTTCATACAGACGGGCCTCCGATATCGAAAAATGGAGAAAACGGGAACCCTGCGTGGCACGAGAACCCCACGCACGATGGACTGGGAGACGAAACGGGGGTACAACGTGAAGCGAGGGAACGAACGGACTATAACAAGCGGTTTTTTCAGGTGTCAAGCCGAAGAATCGGCACTGGCAGAACGTTTTCTCAAACAGCAGAAGCCTTACACGACGGCCAGAATCACTTCGATTTCAACTGCGGCGCGACGCGGCAATTCGGCGGCCCCGATGGCCACCCGGGCATGTCGTCCTGCATCACCGAAGATCTCGACAAGGAGATCCGATGCGCCGTTCAACACTTGCGGCTGATCGGTGAATCCTTCGGCAGAGGCCACGTGCCCCACCACTTTCACCACGCGAGTAATGCGATCCAATGTGCCGAGTTCCTGCTTGGCGATGGCCAGGGCATTGAGCACGGCCGTCTTGGCCGCCTGCATTCCCTGTTCGACCGTCAGATCGCGCCCTAACTTGCCGGCATAGATCAGCTGACCGTTCTGCGTCGGCAAGACGCCCGACAAGAACAGCAAATTGCCGGCCCGCACTGCAGGGATATAGGTGGCAACCGGTTTCGGCGCTTGCGGCAACTCAATCCCAAGTTCTTTCAATTGCTCTTCGTAGCTCATTCCCGTCCTTCGACAATCTGCGTACGCTTACTACTCATGCCTCTAGAGGTGAACGGTTAGAGGTGAAGAGTTAGGGCGAGACTATCCGGCTCTGAGGACATCGAGAAAGCTTTCGCCGATGGCCAGCGATTCGCCTTGCAACGCTTCGACGATCGTTTGCCCCACGTCCGCCGCGCTCGCCCTGATTCCGAAATCAACACCTTGCGCCAACTTCGGTCCCGTGATCAAAAACGGAACATATTCGCGAGTCGGCACGGCATGCGGCTTCCTCGCATCACGTCCATGATCGCCCGTGATGATCAACAGATCGCCGGCCCGGAGTTGATCCAGCAAATCAGGGAGCCGCCGGTCAAAATCATGCAGCGCGATCGCCGAGCGAGGCGCATCGTGACCGATGATGTCGAGTCCCGCAAAAATCAACCCGCGGGGAACCTTCTTGAACATCCCCTCGACCTCGTCGAGCGCATCGGTCCAGGCATGAGCCGCAACCGACCTCGTCAGTCCCCGCCCGCCAAACAGGTCGCCGACTTTCCCCACTCCGATGAGAATCTGGCTGGCGCGGTTCAAGACATCAAGCATCGTCAGATTGGGGGGCTCTCCTGCGAAATCCCGTCGCCCTGGGCCGAACTGGAGCGCACCAGGACTCCCAACCAGCGGGTAAGCCACCACACGCCGGATGCCCCAAGCATCTTTCAGTGCTTTCCTGGATTCCCGGGCCCGCTGGTAGAGTTCCTCGGGACGCCACACACTGTCATGCGCCGCGAGAAAACAAGTCTGCCGCCCGTCGGTCCAGACAATCGGCGCTCCTGACGACAGGTGATCCGCGCCCCAATCGCGGAGAGCCGCTGGTCCGGAACACAGTCCGTGCCCCAATACTTTCCGTCCAAAGTTCTGTTCAAGCGCCGCGACCATTTCCGGTGGATATCCTCCCGGAAAGCCGGCGCTTTCGACGTCGGATGGGCAGCCGGCAATCTCCCAGTACCCGACAAGGGAATCCACGCCTTTAGACTTAAATCCCAATCGGCCGAAACAGCCGGTCGGTTGAGCCATGGTCCGGACCCCTTGAACCTCACTCACATGGCCAAGGCCGAGAGATTCAAGCGTGGGAAGGTTGAGCCCTCCAACCGAATCGGCCAGATGCGCGAGCGTATGGGCCGCAGCATCGCCATATTCGGAAGCATCGGCGGCGGCACCGACACCTAATCCATCGACGACGAATAAGATGACGCGCTTGATCATAGCCGCACTATATAGCAGATGAGCGAAGTCGGGCAAACATGGTCATGGTTTCACCACGAGAAATCAGGCAAGCGGACAACGAAAGACTGATGGAGAGCGGGCGTTCGGCAGTTTCGCGTTCATCCCGATATCCCCTGCCTCACCACGAGGATGAGGAAATCGTCCAGCCGCCGTTTGGAATCTCCGCCAACAATCATGAACTCGACACCGAATTCACGCCTGGCCGCCCAGCGCACTTTCCCAAGTTCCACGGAAAGCGGCGTCGGTTGGCCCGGAACCGTAATCTCAAGGCTGATAGGATCGCCTGAGACAGCCATCACATCGCTTTCAATCGCACAGCCGCCGCGGGAAAGATTGAAGGTATTGCCTTGGCCCGCCTTGCCATCGATCACATATGCGACCGGACATTGAACCTGGTAGCGCACATCCTTGCGTATGGCCACCGTCGCCTACTCCTTATCCCCTGGAGGCCAGCCACTCCGAAACAATCTTCAGACTCGCGCTGGTTCCGATCCGATCGGCTCCCGCCTCCAACAGTTCCAGCGTGGTCTTCCAATCTCGAATGCCGCCGGAAGCCTTGACCTTCGCTCGACCGGCCACTGCCTGCTTCATCAACCTCACGTCGGCAACCGTGGCACCGCCCGCCCCGAAACCCGTCGATGTCTTCACATAGTCCGCCCCGGCTTCCACGACCAATCGACAGGCCGTGATTTTTTCCTGATCGGTCAGATAGCAGGTCTCAAGAATGACCTTGTGCTCCGCGTTCGGCGTGGCCTTCACCACTTCCGCAATATCCTGACGCACCGCATCCAGATCGCCGGACTTCAACCGGCTGATGTTGATCACCATATCCAGGACCGTTGCTCCCTGCGCCACTCCATCCAGCGCTTCCGCAACCTTGGTCGACGTCCGATGACCGCCCAACGGAAAACCGACGGGAATTCCGACGCGCACGACCGTTCCCGCGACTGCGGAGACCGCTTCTTTCGCATAGCACGGTGGCACGAATATCACCGTAAAACCCTGTTCCTTGGCTTCCTGACAGAGCCGCAACACATCCGCCCGCGTCGCCTCCGGACGCAGCACGGTATGGTCGATTAAGGCCGGAAGATTCCACTGGTTCATGAGCATATGGGTCCTCTTATAACAAGTTCGCGGAGAGAGGTGAAGCGCGAAGGCGATTCGTCATGTCCGGGGATGGATGATTCGACGGAACGGGCGTTTTTGATATTTCTCGACGGCTTGATTGTGTTCCGTAAGCGTCGCGGAGAACTGGTGAGTCCCATCGTTCTTCGACACAAAGAAGAGAGCCCGTGATCCTGACGGATAGAGCGCCGCACGGATGGCCTGAATGCCCGGATTGGCAATCGGTCCCGGAGGCAGTCCTTGGATGCGATAGGTATTGTAGGGGCTCGGGCTCGAGAGATCCTTTTTGTGAATATTGCCATCGAACGCCGGCAACCCGTAAATCACGGTTGGATCGCTCTGCAAGGGGATATGTTTCTTCAGCCGGTTGTGGAAGACGGCTGATATCTCTTCCCGCTCGCCGCTCGTTGCCGTTTCCTTCTCGATCACGGAAGCCAGCGTCAACACTTCATGCTGCGTCATCTTGAGTTCCTGCGCCCGCGCCTGTAATTCCGGTCCATACATCTGCCGTAAATTCTCGACCATGGCAACAAGCACGTCTTTCGCTTTCGTTTTTAACGGAAACCGGTAGGTATCGGGATAGAGGTACCCTTCCAGCGTCTCCGCCTTGACCCCGAGCGACGTGATGAACGCCCGATCCTTCACGAGCCGCAGGAACTCCTGTTGGTCCCCCAGGCCATGCTGCGCAAACACTTCGGCAATCTGCGTCATCGTGAGGCCTTCGGGAATCGTAACGGAATGAAGCACCACCTGGCCGCTGAGCAATTTGGTCAAAATCTCGGCCGGGACCATGCCGGCGTTTAACTCGTACTCGCCCGCGTGGATTTTTCGATCCAATGATTGCGCTCGTGCAAGAAGAACGAACGCCGATTTGCTTTTGATCAGTCGCTCACGTTCAAGCAATGCCGCCACCTGTTGAAAGGTCGCTCCGTCGGGAATGAGGACTACCTTGGAGGGAGGATGTTCTTGTGCAGGAACGACAGGCCCTTCAGCCCACTTAACGATCAGATAGGCGGCCAGGCCGAGACCGACCCCGGCGGCCAGCAGAAGAACGAGTATGGTTCGAAGTTTCAT
>DATIGF010000073.1:0-5714 GCA_035454865.1 Nitrospiraceae bacterium
GCAATGCGCTCTATTGGGTGACCGAGTACCATATTGACGGGCTTCGATTGGACGCGATCCACGGGATCTACGATCTCAGCGCCAACCACATCCTCCGGGAACTCGGCGAGGCCGTGCACGGTCAAGCCATCCGGCTCGGGAGACAGATAGTCGTGACCGCCGAAAGCGCCCTCAACGATGCGCGGGTGATCACGGCTCCCGTGCAGGGTGGATATGGACTCGACGCGCAGTGGAACGACGATTTCCACCATGCGCTCTTGACGGTGCTGACCAAGGAGCGGACCGGGTACTATCAGGATTACGGAGGGCTCGGACACCTGGCCACGGCCATGAAGGACGGATTCGTCTATTCAGGTCAGTATTCACGGTACCACCGGCGTCGGCACGGGAATCCGTCGAAACATTGTGCTCCCTCCCAATTCGTCGTCTTCTCGCAGAACCACGATCAAGTCGGGAACCGGGCATTCGGTGATCGACCGAGCAGCCGGCTTCCCGTTCAGGCTCTTCAGGTCGCGGCCGCGACCGTGCTGCTGTCTCCAAATATTCCGTTGCTGTTTATGGGTGAAGAGTACGGCGAGACGGCGCCGTTCCTGTATTTCATCGACCATGGTGATCCGGCACTCATCGAGGCGGTGCGGCGGGGACGAAGGGCGGAGTTCGCATCGTTCACGTGGGAGGAGGATATTCCGGATCCCCAGGACCCGATCACGTTCGAACGGTCGCGCATCCAGCTCGGCGGCCCGAGGGATCCCCGTCAGGCCGCGATGCTGAGGTGGGTCAGAACGTTGATTGATCTCAGGAAAGCCATTCCCTCGTTGAGCACCGGCGGCACGAAGTCAGGACACCAAGTCTGGGCGCACGAGAAAGAAAACGTATTGATACTCCATCGCTGGGCACAAGATGGGCCGGCATCTTTGCTGGTCGTGGGCTTTAACAGCGAGACAACCTCGGTTATGCTACGAGAGCCGGTGGGAAGGTGGAGTCTCCGGTTGGACTCGTCTGGACAAGAGTTCGGAGGAACCGGTCAGGAGCCAATGTCACGAGACCTTGCGATCACGGCGGAGGGCGTGTCCATCCCCATCCCGGCGTACTACGTCGCGGTGTTTCTGCAGGCGGGTTGATCTCATGGTGCAGATTCGAACTCGGGCCGCTTCACGAAGCTGAGAGATGATGGTGAGTCTGCGCAAGAGGAGAACCCTCACCGTTTGAAACCGGATCGTAGAGGATCTCATGGCTGAAGCGTCCGTAACCGGACCCCTTGTGCCGGTTGCCACCTACCGGGTGCAGTTCAACCGGTGCTTTCCGTTCAAGGCGGCGACAGGAATCGTTCCCTACCTGAACGCCTTAGGCGTGACGGACTGTTATGCCTCGCCCTATCTCAAGGCGATTCCGGGCAGTATGCACGGCTATGATGTCGTGGATCCCACCGTCCTCAACCCGGAGCTTGGAAGCGAGGCGGATTACCGCGAGTTCGTCCGGACACTCCAAGCCCATGACATGGGTCACATCTTCGATGTGGTGCCGAACCACATGGGCATCGCACAATCGGCCAACGCATGGTGGCTGGATGTGCTGGAAAACGGTTCCAGCTCCCGCTTTGCGCACCTGTTCGATATCGACTGGCATCCGGTCAAACGGGAACTGGAGAACAAGGTGCTGCTGCCGGTTCTCGGTGATCTCTACGGAACCGTCCTGGAGAATCAGGAGATCAAGCTGGAATACGAGGAGGGGCGGTTCTTCATCCGGTATTACGACCACCGTCTCCCTGTTGCTCCCGAGTCATCGCTGATGCTGCTTGGTTATCGACTCGACGAACTCATCGTCCAGGCCGGCGCCTCTTCCCCGCCGGTGCAGGAATGGCAAAGCATTATCACGGCCCTCAGGAACCTTCCCTCCCGCACGGACGCCGAGCCCCAGCGTGTGGAGGAGCGGTATCGTGAGAAAGAAATTATCCGGCAGCGGTTGGCCACGTTGGTGCGGGATAGTTCCGCCATCGCAGACTTTCTCGATCACAATATCCGGCTCTTCAACGGCGTAAAGGACGAGCCGCACAGTTTTGACCTGCTGGATGCTTTGCTTAACGACCAGGTGTACCGGCTGGCCTTCTGGCGGGTGGCCGCGGAGGAGGTCAATTACCGGCGGTTCTTCGACATCAACGAGTTGGCGGCGATTCGCATGGAAGACGAGGAGGTCATGAAAGAGTCGCACGCCCTTGTGTTCCGGCTCCTGAAAGAAGCGTGTGTCACCGGTGTGCGTATCGATCATGTGGACGGATTGTCCAACCCCGGCGGCTATCTCCGCCAATGGCAGGCCTGGGCCCAACGCGAACTGCTCCGGCCTCTGTTTCTGGTAGTCGAGAAGATCCTGAGTAAGGATGAACCGCTGCCCGAGACCTGGCCTGTCTCGGGCACGACGGGCTATGAATTCTTGAACCTCGTCAACGGACTCTTCGTGGATCCGGCGCACGAGCGGATGATGGACGAGTTCTATGCCCGGTTCATCCGACGACGCATCTCGTTTGAGGACTTAGCCTATGAGTCGAAGAAATTGATCATGCGCGTCTCCATGTCCAGCGAAATCAACGTCCTGGGGCACCAGTTGAATCTCCTCTCCGAGCGCGACCGCCGATCACGCGATTTCACGCTGAACAGCCTCACGCATGCGATTCGCGAAATCATCGCCTGTTTTCCCGTCTATCGAACCTATGCCACGGATGGTCCAGAGCCTCTGCTGGATCGCGACCGTGCCTACATCCGTCTGGCCGTGGCGAGGGCCAAGCGAAGAAACCCTGCACTCAGCGGTCTTGTGTTTGACTTTGTTCGGTCCTTGCTGCTGAAGGAATGGGATGAACGGACTCAGCAGGATCGTCGGGATCAGCTCCGGTTCTTGATGAAGTTCCAACAGATGACCAGCCCCGTGACGGCGAAGGGGATCGAAGACACGGCCTTTTACATCTACAACCGGCTGGTGTCGTTAAGTGAGGTCGGAGGAGATCCCCAACGATTCGGCGTGCCGCTTGCGACCTTCCACAAACGCATGCGGGAGCGTCAGGCCTACTGGCCGTCCTCTCTCTCGGCTACCTCTACGCACGACACCAAACGCAGCGAAGATGCGCGCGCGCGCATCAACGTGCTTTCAGAAATTCCACGAGAGTGGAAGGCGCACGTGACCCGTTGGGAAAAATGGAACAAGAAACACATGACCGATGTGGAGGGGCAACTCGTCCCTGATCGAAACGAGTTGTATCTGCTATACCAAACGCTCATCGGAATCTGGCCCCTCACGGTACTCGACGACGCACAATACCGCATATTCTGCGACCGCATCCAAGAGTACATGAGCAAGGCCTTGAAGGAAGCGAAGGTCCACACCAGTTGGGTCAATCCGGACCTCGCGTACGAAGGGGCGGTGCGGCAATTTATCGAGTCGATCCTCGATCGGACCAGGCCCAATCCATTCCTTGATGACTTCCTGCCGTTTCAAGAGCGGATCGCCCACCCGGGCATGTGGAATTCACTCGCTCAGGTCGTGCTGAAGATTACGTGTCCCGGCATTCCTGATTTCTATCAAGGTTCCGAACTGTGGGATTTCAGTGTCGTGGATCCGGATAACCGTCGCCCGGTCAACTATGAGATCCACACGGCCATGCTGGCTGATCTCCAGCACGCTCGCACGGAGTGCGGGCCGGATTCTCGACGGCTGGTTCGTGCGCTTCTCGATCAACGCACGGATGGAAAAATCAAACTGTACACGACCATGACGGCCCTGAACTATCGACTGGCCAACCGGGCTCTCTTTCAAAACGGAGAGTACATTCCCCTCGGTTGTCATGGAAGCAAGCAAGACCATGTCTGCGCCTTCGCCCGCCTTCACGGAGAACAGTCGGCCGTCACCGTCGTGCCGCGCCTCGTGGCTTCGCTGACCGATGACCCGAAGCGACCACCGGTCGGATCAGACACATGGGAGGGGACCTGGGTGATCGTACCTTCCTGGAAGGCCGGTTCTCCATATCGCAATCTCTTCAGCGGAGAGACGTTGGCATCACAGACTGTAGGGGAGCGTCAGATGTTGCCGGTGGCGGAAGTGTTGGGGGAATACCCTGTCGCCCTGTTGGAACGCCTGACATGAATCGCCGAGACAAATGAGCCACCAGTCCTTTTCGCGTCGTGGGGGACGGGAAAGACTCCCGAGTTGTTATTCTCGACTCTGCTTGCCTTTGCGGTGATACGTCAGAGGAGCCCTATCCCGTCGCACATCCCTAATGGCTATATTTCGCTATTTTGCTCAGTTGACAGCGGAGGCAACGAGTCGTAGCCTTCAAGAACTTCCCACTGCAACCGACTGAACACGAAAATGTGGTTTTACTCCGCCTTCACGTCTGAGCACTCGAAAGCCCTGGGTTTCACTGGTGCCCGGAGAATCCTGGTGACTTGCCTGCTCGGAGGACTCTTGACCGTTCTGCATGCTGTTTCGGCTCTGGCAGGGAATGAATTCGCGCAGGCGTCGGTCGGGAAGGGCGTACTCTTAGTGGCCAGCCCCGCGCTGGATGATCCGAACTTTCGCCAATCCGTGGTGCTCGTTCTTGAGCACGGCTCTGAGGGAACGCTCGGGGTGATTGTGAATCGTTCGACGAAGGTCCTGTTGTCCGAGGCGTTACCTGACCTCACCGCGCTCAAGGGAACGACCTACCGGTTGTTTTCCGGTGGGCCGGTAGAGCCAACCCGCCTGATTCTGCTGTTTCGGCTCAAAGAGCCTCCGGCAGGCGCACGATCGGTTTTTGACGGGGTCTATGTGGGAGGCACACCTGAAGTCCTGGAACGCATCATCACACAGGCCAAACCGAACGAAACCTTTCGGGCTTTTGCCGGAGTCGCCGGGTGGGCTCCTGGGCAGCTGCAATATGAAATGCTACAGGGAGCATGGGCGATCCTGCCGCCGGATTCGATCGGCATCTTCGACCAGGATCCGGCCACATTCTGGGAGGACTGTCTCAGCCGCCTCCAGTCGCCGAGGGTGATCTCGAATTAGAGAAGAGAAGGGCAGCCTGGTCAGTCCCTGTGCTCGCCGAACGCGACACGCAGGAACAATCAGATTTATAAGTTGCGGGCGGTGTTCGTCCAGGCGCGCACGTTGGGACTGATCCAGGCCGCCCGTTGAAGAGTGCAACGAGCAAGCTCGGAGGGGCCATTATAGTGGGTCCCTTCCGCTGCGGGCGCTTGGGAAAGAACCGCGTCTTGGCGCGGTGTGGGTTGGGCGGGTGAGAAAGTCGCCCGGGTCGGCGCCACCCGCTAGGGGAGAAAAACGAGCAAGCTCGGTAGGATCATTTATATTTCGTTGGACGCGCGCACTCTCGCCGACGCTGTTCGTGAATCGTAATGTGCCGCTCATCCAGCGAGATACGAGATACGCTTCACGAGATACTCTACTGTCTGTGCCATAAGCCATACGCTCTTCTTCCACGCCATACGCCACCTGCTCTTGTCCCTTCACTGTCTCTTGCCCATCGCCTCTAGCCCCTCGTCTTCCTCAGTACTCAGCACCCAGAACTCAGCACTTATGTTCAGCGGTATTTTGCGAAACAGATGAGGTCCAGGTGGTGGTAGTGGTTGGGCAGCACGGTTTCCGCCTTATAGCCGAGATTCAGGAAGAACTGAATGTTCCTCGCCGTGCGCAGCATCGTGCAGGCATAGAACTTATGGGTATCGGCCGTGACC
>DATIGF010000074.1:0-6012 GCA_035454865.1 Nitrospiraceae bacterium
GTGGCTCGCGGTGCCTTCGAGCACACGCAGGAACTCCTGCTCCTGGTCCATCGCGCCTTCGCAGAACTTCCTGGTCGTGGCCACGCCGGTGAAACGCAGACTGCTGTCCCTGACGTCATAACGACCCTGGAACTGGTTGCAGCCGGCGAAACCCCGCAGTTTGTTCTCTCCGGGCACCAGCATCAGATGCGGCTCGCGTTCGCCCGTTGCGATGGCGACCGGTTTCCCTGCCAGCTCAACCGGCCGCCAATAGGTAGTCGCCAGCGAGGCCGTACTGAACGTCTGACGCGCGCATGTTTCGCCAGGCCAGATACGATCAAAGCGCCCGACCACCGCGGCATCTTTCAGGCTCTCGCCTTCCCCGACCGGCCGGCTCGTCAGACGCCCCTCGAACGTAACGAGCAGCGGTTCACCGGGAGTCCGTCGCGTACCCAGGTACGCCCGCTCCAAAGCAAGATAATCGCCTTCTTGTGCGACCGGGAAGCGCATTCCTGTCCGGCATTCCGTGAGCAAGGGGGCATCTGCCATATAAGTAAACATGCCGCGCAGGCTGATCGTGTCATCGATGGGATCGACCCGTTCCGATCGGGTGAGGTCGTAATTGAGATGTGACCGGATTTCCTGACCTTCCGTGGTAAGCATTCTGAGCCGGCCGGCGTTGATGATTGTGAACTGTCGGGGTCCCTCCGCACTGCTTTGCAGGATAAGTCTGGTGCCATCTTCAGAAACAGCCCACCGGCCGAGTTCATGCCGGTGCTCGTCCTTTCCCGCAGCAACGCCTCCATAGGTTTGTCGTAAGAGAACGATCCCGCCGGGACGCAGTGTCACGGTAAGCCTCTGGCCGGAGCAATCTGCGCAGGGGATGTCCCCGGTGAAGGTAACGGGTGGTGTCAAAGGCGAGGCTCGGACTGCGTCAACGGATGGGGTAAGAGAGCCGGTGCTGGATGGACTGGGAGAGGTGGGATCGCTCCGGCAGGCGGCGACGAGACCAGTCAGGCCGATGATGAGGATGCACGGCCACTTCATGTGATCCCTCGACCCGCTCACAAAGGAACAAACGGCATCTCGATGTCTGTCAGAACGCCTGTGACGGACTCCGCCAACTCAGAGCAGCGCCTTGATCAGCTTCAGCAGCATCTCCTTCACAGGTATCTGAATCGCAAGCACGGGAATCATCGGGAGCAACGCCGGCAAGACGATGGCCAGCAATGACCGCATCCCGATCGGACTTGGGCGGATGCCGTCCACCACTTCGTACATGGACACGGTATCAATTACCGGGCCCAGTTCGGGCGCCTGAAGCAGCGGCGACTCCACGACCGGTTCCTGTGCTATCCACCGCCTCCTCACCAGGCGGCCGTGCCGGCCCACAAGGGCGCCATACTCCAGCAAGCCCTCGCGCTTGAGATGGAGCAACGTGCGGAAAAACAACGCGAGAGGTCCCAGGTACAGGACCAGCATTGCCACGACGAACACGGCAAATGGAATCATAAGCGAATACACGTCCACCTCGTGATAGAAGACGTCGTGCCCCCAACGGGAAGCAATGACGGCCGACATGGCGAAGACCACCGGACTGAAGATGAGCGAGATATCTTCCAGAAAGCCCAGGCCCCCTGACCGATCCGGATGAGTGGGTACCAGACGGAGAGGCAGGCGCGAAATCCGCCGGAGCAAGACGGCACACACCACGAGACGCCACAACCACGCCAGGAGCAGCATGATAAACACCGGCCGCACCACGAACAGAAACCACCAGGCCCCGAACCCGAACCAGGTACTCCCTGCACTGCCCTCGCTTGCCCATATCAGCTCGTGCAGATGGGCAGGGTCACGTTCGACCGTCACAAAGAGCAGCATGAGGGCCAGCATCCCGGCCCACACAGGCCAGGCATCGCGCAGCTGTTCAGCGGCCCGGACGACCTGAACGAACCGCGGTCTGTCCTCGTCCGCCACGAGTCCCGAACTCACGAAATACGGGACGAGCTGCCGCGGAATGATATCGCCCACCACCTCCGCAAGGAGGAACAACGGAATGGCGAGGAGACAGCGCACGTGCACCCCGAAGTGCCGGAGCAAAGGCTCTTCGATTTCTCCGGGGAAGGCTCGCTGCCAGAGTAGCGCCCAGACGGCGATCGGGAGCCACGTGACCAGCGCAAACACGAGACAGCGCCGAACGGTTCCCAGTCCGGTGGAAGGGATGAGCCCGATCGCACGTTGAATACGAAACCACGGATCCCCACGAACCAGTGAAAAGCTCAGGCCATCGGGTTGGGATTCCTGCTGACTCATAGTCGACCCTGCTGAAGCATAAGGCTCTCATCCGAACAACGGACCATTCGCTGCAATCCCCCTCAACCCGCTGAGGTCTCGCAGGCTCCGGGAAAACTATCTTGACACGCTAGAACTTCGTTCGATGGTCTGCACGTCCGGCTCAACTCCCGGTTTCTCTGATTCCCTGGCCTGTCTGGTTCATCTGGCCAGTCTGATACAACCAAGCAAACGAGACAGACCGAACCGACCAAATGAACAAACCAGGCTGGCGGATTTTGTCAGCGTCCTGCTACAGCACGGACGCAACCCAGCCCTGAGCCGGAATAGCCAGCAAGGGGCAGGCGCACTGCCGGAGCACTTGTTCACTGTGGCTGCCACGCAGGGCGTCGAGAAAGCCGTCGCGCCCTTCGGTGGACATGACGATGAGATCGGCTTCCGTCGCGCGCGCGGTTTCCAGTATGACCGGGGTGATGTCGCCCTGCTGCGACAGTTTCTTCCACTCCCATCCCGGCACGTCCGGACAGCTGACCTCCGGCATTGCGCTCTCGTCGCCGACATGCAGGATGGTGAACCGGCCGGCGGGACAGTTGAGCCGTTGCGCGATCCGGACGGCCGCATGGATCGCAGGCTGCGGGCTCGGAACAGGAGCGATGGGAATCAGGATGTTCTTGAGCGACACGGAGCCGTTCTGGAGCGACACGAACCCCTTCACGCCGGCGGGAATGAAGAGCGTCATCTGACGCGATTTCCTGGCCACCGGCTGGGCAACGGAGTTCGCCAGCCACCGGACCCGTCCTTTGTCCTGCTGCGTGGCAAGGACAATCAGGTCGGTCGGTTCATGGTCGAGAAACGCCAGCACCGATTTCACCGGATCTTTATCCTTGGCGATGATCTTCCGGACATTGATGCCCAGTTCAGGCACGGCAGACTTGGGGCTGTTTCTCGGAAGGATTCCCCAGCGTTCGAGGGTTTGCCTCACGCCGGGAAACTCCGTCCAATCGCGCTCCCCGCCAGGCGACACGTGCAGGATGGTCAATGCGGCCTTGGCGACCAGCGCGGCCTTCAGGGCATGGGCAAACGCGGTCTCACTGGCCTCGCTGAAGTCGGAAGGATGGAACACGTGCTGCAGAATCGATGCGCCGAGGGGCGTGTTGCTCATAGGGTTCCTCCGGTTCGATCGGGCATTTCATAGCACACGAGCGATCGGAAAGTCATGAATCCCGACGCAGCCACCGGAGATTGTTCTGTCGGAAGATGGCTTGACCCGGACTCCCGGGGGGCGACTGATCTCAGAACCGGTAGGTGGCTCCCACAGACACGTTCGTGTTGTACACGCTCTCGGATTCGAAACTCTGACGGCGATTGCTTCGCTGAAAGCCGACCGTCAGCCCCGTCTGTTCCGTGAGCCGGTACAGAAACATGATTTCCCCCTGAAAGACCTTCTCATTCGTGCCGTTCCGTTCATCCCCGCCCAAGCTGCTCGTCCAATCGTTCCGCTCATAATGCACCCCCAATTCAAGTGAAAGACGCCTCGTCAGCTCCGCTTCGATCCCGGCGGTCACATAGTTGTTGATGTAGGACACGTCGTCTTTGAGCTGCGGCTGTTCCCGCCCGTCGGCGACGCCGCGCTCGTAGTGGTAACCCAGGACGAGCTTCACGCCCTCTCTTACGCGCCAGGCCAGGTGGGGACCGATCGTCCAGAAGGTCGTGTCCCGTTGCGAGAAAGCCTGGTTGTAGATGCGGGACCCGACGCGCCCCAGCAGCCGCACTTCCACATTCTCGGAGAGCCGTTGCTCGAACCGGAACGATCCGATGTGCGAAGTGACCCGCTCCTCTGTGAGGGTATGGGTCAGCCGATCCTCGTTTTCACCCAGCAGCTGATCGGGGGCGGTGTAGTACCGCAACCTGATCGCCGTCTTTGGCGTGAACGCATGCAAGATTTCGATCCCCGCGCTAGCCTGGTTGAACTGTGGATTGAGCGTGAAGATGAATCCCTGGGCTTTGACCAGGAGGTCTGTCCGACCCCAGGATGAATCGAATGATCTGCCGACGGAAAGGTCCGGCTCGAACACCATGTCCGAGCCCTTTCCGGTGAGCGAAGTATCCAGCGCCGGCTGAGTGGGATCGCCGTGGAGATTTAGTCGGCGCGTGGCAGAGAACAGGGCGACGTCGTCGGTGTAGAAAAGGTATCCGCCGGCGGTCACGGACCAGTCGGCCGAGGCCGGAGAAGTCACCGCCAGCAGCGCAACAACCGGTCCCCAGCGCTTCAGTGACATGCGGGTCCTGTCGTCTGCGGCACAATCAGGCTCCGGTTCGCTTTGCCCATCGAAGGGGGGACAGTCACGACAGGCAGTCAGCAGATGCTCTGCGGGAAGCCTTGTTAAAAGGCATAGAGAGTCGCGTACACGTAGGCCAGGTTATAACTGAAGTTGATGTTAAACCCGCTGTCTCCACTTCCTTTCAAGCCGGCAGTCAGCCGGTCAAATGCGGCGCCCATCGCGAAGTGTTGGAAGAGCCGATACTCCAGACCGGCATAGAACTCAAACATATTTCCTGTGTAATCACCTACGCGCAGATAGAAAAAGTCATAGCGGCTCTGAAACTGCAATTTGGGCGTAATGTTGTAGTTCGCGACGAGGCCGATCGAGGGAAGTGGGAGCGTCAGTTGCTCACTCACTGTGGTAGTGCTACCCGCCAAGGGCGTTCCCCCCGGGGGTGTAATGGTACCCTGCCCTGAAAAACTGAACTTCGTTTGCATCATGTAGAGCCCCGGCGAAACCCCCAACTCCACCTTTTCGTTCCGGTAAAACGAGTAATTGTAGATCAGCCGGTAGACATTGAAGCTCAGGCTGCTCTGGGTCGTCGCACCGGCTAAAATGTTCTGGTCATTGATTAAGATATCCTGGTTGAGCGTTTTTGTCCCGCTCAACCCGACCCGATACCAGGACAGTCCAACAGCATGCCGATCGTTGAAGCGATAGAGACCGTCGAGTCTGAAAGCATTGGTACTGTCACCTCCGCCCAGGGTGTTGGTGAAGTCTATGTTCGCGCCAATCCCCGTTACGGGGCCACCGACCGACACGTTCGCGTCTGCCCCCCAGACATAGGCCCATCCGCCGCGGATCATGAGACGATCGTGGAATTCGGACTCCGCCGTCTCCTCCGCTCGAACGTTCGGCGTCAGCATCGCTAACAAGAGCGTGGACGCCAGCATGACCCACAGACTGTTCCGCAGATATAAGGCACTCATAACCAACCTCTCTTCTTGGTCGCATTGGGTGGAGTTGAGTCGCCCTGCTTATACTCAGCATCGGAGGTCCCGTCAACACCGGAGCATGGGTCGGCGGCATCGCGGTCCGGCTGCAGTAGCCGTGCGACCGCGGCCCCGCACGTAGCAGACTGGTTCTTCTTAGCGAGAGGGCGGCGGAGGCAACGCGTCGATATAGGGCATCTCCGATGCGGTGGCGAGATCGAGCACCAGCGCGACCTGATGTTCGACTTGGACGAACTGCGCGGCGCGGACCGGTCCGAGAGCCTCTTCCATCTTTCCGTAATACTTCTTCCACAGTGCCAGCCGCTGCTCCTGGAGCGAAAACCAGACCACCGAAAGATTCCTGGCCTTCTCATCCGTGAATGATCCCTTGACCTGCGCCGAGACGAACTCACTCATCAACTTGAACCGCTTGTCGAGCTGCTGATACAGCTCGAATTCGTAGGCATGGTAGAGGGGCCAGAACA
>DATIGF010000075.1:0-21486 GCA_035454865.1 Nitrospiraceae bacterium
GCATTGTGCGTCTCGAACGCTTCAAGCTTCCCCAGAAGCGATGAGCGCTTCGGCGAGGCGTGAAGCAACTCCTCCGGTGCTTCAATGGTTTGATCAGCACAAAGCCGTTCTGCCGTCTCTTTCGCCTGTCCGGCTGATCCATGCAGACGATACTCCACGCCGAAACGCTCGCTTGAAGACTGATCGTCCATGACCGCCCGCGATCCTTTTGGAAGAGATGCGCCCGTTGCGCTGTTTTGTCGGACTGTATCCGATTCCGGCCGGCCAGGTCGAGGTCTCGGCGCAACACCGTTCCATAAGCGGCTTCTATCACGATGGTTCTATATGGGTACTGGACTCCGGGTCGGCGGTTAAGTAGGGTGGCGCTATGAATGCAGACGGCTCCTCCCGCTCGTTTGTTCTCTACAGTGATTTCAACTGTCCCTTCTGCTATGCGTTGCATGAGCGCTTGGATGCCTGCGAGGTCATGGGGAAATTGGAATGGCGGGGCGTGCAGCATGCGCCGCATCTTCCGATCCCGATGGCGCGCTGGCATGGCCGGATGCTGGAGGAGCTTCGCCATGAAGTCGCGCTGGTCGAACGGCTGGCGCCGGAGCTTCCGATCGCGGTTCCCGCGGGCAAACCCAATACCAGACCGGCGATTCTACTGGCTGCCAAGGTGCTGGGGAGACATCCGGTACAGGGGGGCGAACTCGTGCGTCACCTGTACCGCTTACTCTGGCGGGAGGGGCGGGATATTTCCGATGCCGCGCTGTTGGGAATGGTGCTGGAGGAACTCGGCATCGATCCTCAAAGCCTTTCCGACAAGAATGAGGAAGCGCTGCACATCCTCGACGGCTGGGATGACCTCTGGCGCGGCACGGGACAAGGCGGCGTGCCGTTGCTTGTGCGGTCCGATGGAACCATGCTCGCGGGGCTCGCTCAAGAGCCTGAACTGGAGAAATTCCTGGCAACCCCCTAAGTCCGGCTGGGAGGCTGTTGCCAAACTAGCTGAGCACTATGGAAACGTGGGAGCCCGGATACTCACAGCCTCTTTCAGATTCACAGGCAGGCTGTTCAGAAAGGCCGTCCAGCAAGGCCGCAGCTAGCAAAGAGGCGAGGAGGTGCATACCAAGCTTCGCTTGAACCGCTCGCCTCGATCATAGGCGAGCGGATAGGTACTTTGCTCCAGTAGACCTAGTTTCAGTACGTTGAGCCTTCGAGCGCCGCGAGAACGCCGTTGGCGGCCTCTGTCAACAGACTGCTAGCTTACTTCTAGATTCATGATGTACGCCTGCAGTTCGCGCCGTTGGTCCTCTTCGACATTCTTCAGCGCTTCAATCTCCCTGCGCAGCTTTTCGAGTTCGGTTTCCTGTTGATCGAGTTTCTTGACGTACCGCCCGTAGAGTTCGGACGACTGGGCGAGGCGCTGCATGTTGTCACGGATGCGCGCATGTTCGGCGGTAATTTCCGTCACCCGGCGTTCCCCTCTCGCCCGCTGCGCTTTCGTCTCGTCCAGCTTGCTGCGCAACGAAGCGACCCGCTGCAGGGCTTCTTTCACCTTCCCGCTCACTTCCCTGGCCTGCTGGTAGATGGCGATCTGATCCATCCCGTTATCCATCAAATGGATCGACTCCTGGACGGGCAGGCTTTCTTTCACACGAAGCGTGGCAGTCTTTCCCGCATCGACCGAGATTGTGAAACGGTAGACGTCTCTCGTGCGTTCGGCCGGTTCTTTGGGTTCCATGAGTTTCCAATCGGCGCGGTACGGGTGTTCGATGAGGATCGACTTGGTTTTCTGGTCGCGATTGTTGACGAGGAACGTGCGATCTTCAACGAGGCGTCGGGTGATCTGCATCGTTCCCTTCTTAATGGCCACGGCGACCAGCTCCTGGGTGCCCCCTTCAAGCTTCGGTTCAACTTCGGTTTTTAGATCCAGCGCGTAACTCACCAGCCGGTCTTGTCCCGGCGGCAGATCCTCGATGCGGGCATCGCCGGCATAGGCGCCTCCGTCGAAGAGCGTGATGGGGCCCTGCATGAGGTGTAACGCGGTTGTGTTCTTCAGCTTTATTCCGTTGAGCGGGTGTTTGTTGTTCACGGACTGATTGTAGATGGAAACTTTCTGACCCTGGACTTCCTGGTTGAGGATCGGGAGGAGAGCCGATGTGTGCCTTGCGAGTGTCACTGGCGTATTCATCCGGTATTCAAACAGCTCTCCCGTGTCCTGGCCGGAAGCCGAGGCGCTGACGCCCTCCTGAAGAGACAGCGCATCGCTTTCCGCGCGCGCTTTGGCCGCCATGGATGCCGGAACCTCGGCCGGTGCATTCAGCCTGCCTTCCATCTTTCCGCGTTTCAAGCCTGCCAGGTCCTTCTTGCCTTCTTGCTGGGAGGGCGCGGCTCCGACGGCGCCCAGCTCGACGGCGTCTCCATAGGTCTGCGGACGAAGCGAGGAATAGAGTTGCGGTTCAACCAGCGGGCGAGGGTTGTACAGCGGCTGGTAGAGATCCATGATGAAGGAGATCGGGCGGCCGGAGACCAGCGATAGGGCGACGTTGGTCCAATCCTGCTCGGTTGTGTTCTCGACGATCGCCCAGCCTTGAAGGAACGGGGCTTTGTTCTCCTCCAGGACGAGACGGTAGGAGGTTTTCCAGACCGGTGTTTCATTCAGATAGGCGACGCGGGCCTGGCGGGCGCCGGACCCGTCAAAGGAGATGGACAGAGACTTCTTCTGGGTGTCGTGATTCGTCGCGAGGACGGTCAACGCCTGGTGCAACTCCCGGTTCAGCGCCTCATTAGCAAGTTTCACATGGTGAAGCTGGGCCAGTGGAATGGCGCGGAACCCTTCGTCGGTGAGGAGATTGAGGTATTCCTGCTCAAGGATTCTGCGTTGTGGGCCTTCGCCGATGGACTCTGTTTTCTTTTCGATGCCGAGCAACGTGCCGGTCACGGGGTTCGGGGCGGCGATCTCAATCAATTCCCCGCGCACCTGGTTCAAGATCTGGCCGAGCGTCGGGTTCCCGTTCAGGTTGATGGGAAAGGCTCCCAGGGTCTTCGTCACGGGATCGCGCGAGCCATAGGTCACGGCTGAGATCGTGCCTCCACTGAAATCCTGGACGACGAGACTTTTCAGGAGATCGTTGACCTGCGACGCGTTGAAATTGAAATGAACCTGGGCCCGGTCCCGAACGGTCCCGTCATGTTGAAAGTACCCGACCCCGCTGGAATAGAGCACGATCTTTGAGAGCGGCAAGGTGGTGGGCTCTGCGGCAGAGACGTCCATCGGACGCATCCCCAGTAACAGCAATCCCGCCAGCAGGACGATTCGAATAGCCGGTGGAACGCCGACTTTCCGCATGGAAACCTCCCTGGATAGATGTTCCACCACGGTGAAAGAAGCCGTGATGGCTCTGTATGACCTATCCAGGGAATGTCGTCAACCGGCCGATCCTTTCAGGGAAAGATGCGCCCCTTCCGGAAAAGCAGGAGGGGGGCCGGCCGGGGCGCTCGATCTCTCTCGAAGCGCCCCCTTTGCGAAGTCTAAGGTTTTGTTGGAAGGCCCGATCCCATGCCTATGTCGTTTCGGAAGGCGACGATCGATTCGGTTCGACCGTCAGGGAATACCCAGGCCTGCACGTAGTGCCCGGGCTGAAAGTCGCCGACCAGTTTCGTCTCGCGATCGATGCGGACCTGCTGGGTCCGCCCGGTCGGGTCTTTGATTGTAAGGATCTCTCCCTCCATCTTGATCAACTCGCCCTGAACGGCGGGAGAATTGGTGGTCCGGCTGTCCTGTGTCTCCGTGGCCAGCGAGAATGTTGGCCCGGCAAGACCGATGATCCCTATCAGAATGGCACCTTCTAGTAGTCGTTGCATCACACACCTCCTTTGCGAAGCGAGGTCAGGCGTTTCAGCTCGACCTCGGGTTGTGTCATCAGGAACGTACGATGTGCGCGGTTTCGGAGTGGATTCCATGTCCGGTTGCCACTCTCACCGCCCCATCACTATGAAGGCCGCACCGGCTCCAATGGCGAACAGGAGCACAAACGAAATAATTCCTGCGAGATAATTCATAATCACCTCCCGGATACAGGCCAATGAACGTGACGACGAATACAGGAGGGGTACCGCATCATGCGTACCAGTAGGCCTTCGAGCCTGTTCAGCAAGAGAATTCGCGCTGTTGCAGGGAGGACGAATTTCTGACGTTATGCAATTCCGAAGGCTGAGTAGAACAGTCGAAAACAAGAACTTCTTAATGAGTAGGGGAAAGTGGCTCTAATCTGAAGGCGTTAGGGGGCAATGCGCATGACGTAGGGATTGGAGGACAGCTATACGGTTATTCCTGCGCCTGGACCCAGGCTCACATCGGCCGGCAGGCGTTAGGGCTGGTGGATAGACACCAGGAACGATTGTTCCTGCTGGCGGTCGATATCGTGATGCCGCAGATATCCGGACCGCAGTTGGTACAGCGGCAGCTGCAACCCTGACTGACTTGCTGTTCCGCGCGGTGCACTTGCTACGACCCCAGCCGATCCTTGAACGTCAATTCCGCGACGGCTGATTTATCCAGATCGCCCTTTCCTAATTCCATCAGATGGCGGTACTGGTCGAGTGTCGCTTGAGCGACGGGAAGTGAGAGGCCGACATTTTTGGCCAGGTCGAGCGCAATGGCGGAGTCTTTCGCGGCATGGGCTGCTGAAAAGTAGCATTCGTGCGCGCGTCGCTGCATGTCTTCACCGTCGGTCTCCAGGACGCGAGAGGCTGCGCCGGTCTGACCGAAGACTTCCCGGAGCAGGGTCAGATCTATCCCGAGCGCCGCGCCCAACCCCAAGCCTTCTGCCAGGGCGGCGGTATTGCTGTTCATCACCATATTCACAAGGACCTTCACCTTTGCCGCTTCTCCCGTCGGACCGATGTACCGGACCGTCTTGCTGAGCGCGTCGAGGACGGGCTGGGCTTTGGAAAACACGTCCGGCTTGCCGCCGCACATCAGATAGAGGGTGCCCTGACGCGCCTGGGTGATACTGCTGGCCATGCAGGCTTCCAGGCTGCTCCCCCCTCGCGCGGTCACCAATCGCTCGATGTCGAGATGGATAGAGGGCGAAAGGGTGGCGCAATTGATAAAGAGTCGATCTTGCGCGTGGGCCAAGAGGCTGGTGCCGTCGTTCTCTGCGAAGATCGAGCGCATGGCCTGGTCATCCGACACGACCGTGATGACGAGGGCGGACGCCTTCGCAACTTCGGCGGGCGACTTTGCCGCTTCCAAATGCAATTCTGCGGCAAGTGCGAGGGCGGCCGGGTGGTGAACGTCATAAACCGACGTCAGACGAAATCCCGCCTCGTTGAGGCGGCGCGCCATGTTGGCGCCCATGCGGCCCACACCGACAAATCCGATGCGCTGTTGTGAGTCGGCCACGAGAGACGCCCCTTCTCAGTCGGGATAGGATAGCAGTCCGTGCACTGGTTAGAGGTGATGCTTCTTCGTCGGTTCAGGGAGCAGTTGTGTCCACCGGATATTGTTTTTCCCGTCGCTGGTGGTGAATCCCCCTTCATTGAAGGCCACGATGCCGACCGCCCGCTGACCTTTGTCTGTCGGTTTGAGTTGCGGAATGCCGGCTTTGGTCACCACGGTCCCGCTTATGGTGTCTACGATCAACAAATCCGATGCCGCCGACGGCTTGATCGACCAGACGAAAGCCGCGGTTCCACCGGAGTAGGTGCCGGTTCCTTCCCACTGACCGACTAACCCGGGGTCGACGGTCTTTAGTTGAAAGACCGGGACGCTGGTTGCTTCACGCCGCAGCTGCCACAGTTCGGCCGGGATGCTCGAGGGACGTTGATCGGTTTTCAGTCTGACCCAGGTTGCACGGATGCTGCCTGTGCTGGAGAACGATTTCGGCGTCATCTCCTGGTAGGTGCCTTTCCAAACGAGTCCCCTGAACGTGTTCGCCCGTTCGAGATCCCAGCTGCCGCCTTCGGCGTTCACAACGCCATCGAATTGCATCATCGAGTAGAGCGACCATTCACGATTTGGCTGAATGACGAGGAGCATATCCTGCTTGCTTGTGCCCTGTGTTGCCTGGGCATGCCAGGTGCCCACCAGAGTCGCAAGTTCGACGGGACCGGGCTTCGCCGGTCCGGCCGGAGAACCGGGAGCCACAGGACGTGATTCGGTGACCGTCACCGGGGCTGTTCGCGAAGAAGGGGCACTTGGGGTAGTTTGATTCGATGTATCCGCGGCCGTAGCGGAGCCGGAGTCGTCAGAGGCGACCATGGTCCTGTCGCCGTAGCGAACCGCGGCAATGCCTCCTGCTACCGTGACGGACTCTTCCAAATTGATCGGTTTCATCGAGGCCACCATCACTGTCACGAGTGCCTCTCCCTGGATAAACGTCAGCCGCGCCAGGGAGGGCGGGGAATACACTCTGACGGCGCCGCCCGCCAAACCAGGGATGAGGTGACTGTCGCGGCGCAGGCGTTCCTTGGTGAACCAGTTCCGGCGATCTTTCCCGGGGGTCTCATCCACCCGGATCGTCACGGCATTCGAAGCGCTGCGGACGGCCCGATAGACGCAGGTAATGGGATCGGAGAGGGCGGCATCCCGCACCGGTTCTCCGAGCGCGCGCGCCGCATCGGCGCTGGTCAGCAACGAACAAGGATCGGTTTTGGATGAGAGTGAGGGGGCGTCCTGCCCGCAGGAGACGACCGTGGTGCAGAGGAGGAGAATCGAGCAAGAGAACAACGATCGATGCATGACCGTAATGAGTCCGCGGTGAATATGATTGAATTGTACAGAGATCGGAGGTGGAGTGCTATCCACCATTCGTGTGGGTGATGGAATAGCTAATCGTGCGACAGGGAATTGAAACGAGTCAGGCCGCGACGAATTTAAGCGCGACTCCGTTGATGCAGTAACGCAGGCCGGTGGGAGGAGGACCATCGTCGAAGACGTGGCCCTGGTGGCCGTTGCAGCGGGCACAGTGGACTTCGATACGGGTCATAAAGAATTTCGAGTCGGTGCGCGTCTCGACCACCTTCGGATCGATCGGCTGCCAGAAGCTGGGCCAGCCGGTGCCGCTGTCGAACTTATGTTCGGAAGAAAACAGCGGGAGATCACAGCCGGCGCAGTGGTAGATTCCTGCCTGGTGGTTCTCATGGAGCGGGCTGGTAAAGGCGCGTTCAGTATCTTCGTGCCGCAACACTTTGTAGGCGGCAAGCGATAGGAGCTTCTTCCATTCATCGTCTGTCTTTGTGACCTTCATGATGGGACCGATTTCAACTTTAGGCGGCATAGACGATCTCCCTTTATGGCAGGAGTGAGTTGCTGGTCAGTCGAATCGCACGGGCAATCCTTACATAAGCCCTTACGGAAGGGCAAGGTGATTGGATGGGTTCAGAAGAAGGACCGCGGGGAGGGCGGAGCTGATGGGAAATGGCGTATAGCACGGACGAAGCCGATATTATCTTTGTTGTACGGACAGGCTATCGGCCTTAAGCCAAATGCTCTTTTCTTCGGACGAACGACGTTTCACGAACGACGAATTGAAGACGAGGCCGCGCGGCGAAGTGGTTTCAGGCTCCACCGGGCATTTCAAAATTCAGAATATCCCCGTTTCCCTACCGCAACATATGCACTTGGACTGAGGTTCGAATTCTGGCAGACTAAACAACGGAAATGATATCCGGCATCCCACAACGATTCGGATCCTATGCGGAACCATAGTCTTATGTCGAACAAGCCATCGGAAAGGGGTATAGACAAGTGTTTCCGGGACATCTCGATATGCACGCGGTCTGTGGCCCTGTGCGGTCGGCGACTGAGCAGGAAGCCAAGGTCGGTCCACTTCTTAAGGGGGGAAATTATGAATAGGAAAAACTATCTGAATGCTGTGGTGATTCTGGTCATCACCGTTGGCGCGCAATGGGTGCCGGTGCCGGCCTCTGCAACCGAGCAGAGTCAGCAACGGAAGGAAGCGCGGGATACGCGCCAGGAAGGCCGTGAGGAAGCAAAGCAGCAGAAGGCCGAATGCCGTGCAGGAGATGAAAAGAGCCGTGCGGAATGTCGGCAGGAGAAGCGCGACACGAAGCAGGAGTCGCGCGAAGCCGCCCGGGACATCAAGCGGCGATAAACTAGAGAGATAACCCTCCGCTCCGTCGCATAACCTGCTTGGTTGTTTTGGAGCTTCGTTGCCGGGGGGCGCGCGGAGATGCCTTTGGAGCGTTCTTGCACAGCGCTGGAGGCTGACTCGTGGGCGTAGGGACGATGGCTTGACGCAGTGAGGCAACGAGCGGTTCGAGCAAAAAGAGAGGCCCCGGTCTTCACCAGGGGGCCTCTCCTGTTTACGAAGCGGTGGAAGTCGCTAACGGTTCGTCCCGCTCCGCTGGCGGTGCCGTCGGTGCATCCTGATTAAAGGCCGCCGGGAGCACTTCTTCGATCCGCTCGACCAGGATGAATTTTAGTTCATCCCGCACTTCCCGCGGCACGTCTTTCAGGTCCTTCTCGTTCGCCTTCGGCAGAATGATCCGCTTGATCCCGGCGCGGTGAGCCGCCAGCACCTTTTCTTTGATCCCGCCGACCGGCAGAACCAGTCCGCTCAAACTGATCTCGCCCGTCATGGCCGTGTCGCTTCTGACCGCTTTCCCCTCGTACGAGGAAGCCAGCGCCGTGGCCATCGTGATCCCGGCCGAAGGTCCATCTTTTGGAATGGCTCCTGACGGCACGTGGATGTGGACGCCATTG
Organism: Nitrospiraceae bacterium; assembly: GCA_035454865.1. Classification (GTDB taxonomy): domain Bacteria; phylum Nitrospirota; class Nitrospiria; order Nitrospirales; family Nitrospiraceae; genus Nitrospira_D. The sequence goes on from DATIGF010000075.1 coordinate 8,717, forward strand.
CGTTTGAAGCGCGAGATATCCAATCCCATGCTTTCGGCATGCGACCAGAGATAACTCCGCGCAGCGCGCGCCGATTCCTGCATGACATCGCCCAGCTGACCGGTCAGCGTCAGTTCATGACTGCCGGGCAGGAGGGTCGTCTCAATGTAGAGCACATCGCCTCCGGTCGGCGTCCAGGCCAAACCGGTCGCCACGCCGGGGGGCAGATGCTTGCGCGCCTCTTCCGGCATGAACCGTTCTGAGCCCAGCCACTCTTCGACTACATTGGGGTGAATGGTGACAGGCTGTCGAGCCTCGCCTTCCGGCAGATCCGCAAAGGCCAACGCCACTTTTCTCGTCAGCCGTCCCAGCATCTGCTCGAGCTGGCGCACACCGGCCTCTCTGGTGTACCGGCTGATGACGAGATTCAACACATCGTCCGGCAGCACTGCCTGGCTCGCGGCGAGGCCTGCTTCCTTAAGCCGTCGCGGCCACAAGTAACGGCGGGCGATCTCGGCCTTTTCCCGTTCGCTGTAGCCTTGCAGCCGGATGATCTCCATGCGATCCAACAGGGGCTGGCTGATGGTGTCCAGCGTGTTCGCCGTCGTGATGAAAAACACCTTCGATAAATCGAAGGGGAGATCCAGATAGTGGTCTCGAAACGTGTGGTTCTGTGCCGGATCGAGAATCTCTAAGAGTGCCGAGGCGGGATCGCCCCGGAAGTCACGCCCCATCTTGTCGACCTCGTCGAGCATCAGGACCGGATTATTAACGCCGGCTCTCCGTACGGCCTGGATGATGCGGCCCGGTAAGGCGCCGACATAGGTTCTCCGATGCCCGCGCAGTTCGGCTTCATCATGGACGCCGCCGAGGCTGAACCGTTCGAACGTCCGGCCCATCGCTCTTGCAATGGACTGGCCCAAACTTGTCTTGCCGACCCCCGGAGGACCGACCAAACACAGAATGGGCGCCTTGGCCGTCGGGTTCAGCTTCAAGACCGCAAGGTGTTCGACGATCCGTTCCTTCACCTCTTTGATGCCGTAATGATCCTCTTCCAGCACCTGACGGACGGTGGAGAGATTCAGGTGTTCCTCGGACGCTTTCTTCCAAGGCAGTTCAAGCACCAGTTCCAGGTACGTTCTGAGCACCTGATGGTCCGGTGAGGAAGGCGGCACCTTACCCAGGCGCGCCAACTCACGTTCGACCTCCTTACGAACATGATCCGGGAGATCGGCCTCATGGATTTGTTTCTTCAGATGGGCGATGTCGGTCTCTTCCTCATCGCCTTCGCCCAGTTCCTGCTGAATCGTTTTCAGCTGTTCGCGCAGAATGTATTCCCGCTGGCTCTTGCCGATCTTGGCTTGCGCGTCGCTGGCGATCTTTTCTCGCAGTTGTAAAATCTGCATTTCTTTCGACAACGCGGCATAGAGCCCGCGCAGCAGGTCCAGTGTCGAGGACGTTTCGAGCAGCTTCTGTTCCTCCGCCACCGTCAGGTTGACGAGCGACGCGATGCGATAGGCCAGGGCGACCGGGTCGTCCTCGTTACTCAGGACCACGCTCGCCTCCTGGATGCCCGGTGCCTGGATCAGGCGCGGAAGCTCATTCACCAGTTCCTGGATCGCACGATGCAGCGCCTGGACTTCTGTCCCGCTATCCGAGGGGCGTTCGAGCGAACGAACCCGCACAGCGGAATAGGGAGTCGCCTGTTCTTCTTTGATGAGGACGACGCGCTCCACGCCTTGTGCCAGCACGTGAATAGCCCCTTCCGACGTCTGCCCGATCTGTTTGACGATCGCCTTCGTGCCGATCGAATAGAGATCCGCAAGAGTCGGTTCTTCGATCTTCGGATTCCGCTGCGCGACGACCACAATCATCTTTTCTTCGGTTTTCATCGCGGCATTGACGGCGGCCATGGAGCGTTCGCGGCCGACCGTCAAGGGCAGCATGACGCCGGGAAATAGGACCGTTCGTTTGATCGGGAGTATGGGTAAGGTCAACAACGATGTATTTTCCATATGAAATCCGTCCTTCCTGGGCACGCAGTGCGGGACACTATGCGGCTCTGTAGGAGGGTGATAGGTTCGCCCGGAGGAAAGTCAAGAGGAACGGGTCAGGGATTAGGGATAACTAATGGAAATCAGGAGAGTTGCATCGGGTTCGAGAGCAATCAGCGATCGAGAAACAAGTTCCCGGTAGCGGTGACGGCCCGTGCATTGGTTCGTCCCTGGGTGGAGGATTCTGCTTTCCCCGCGGTCGTGAGGTAGGCGTCGGCTCCCGCCAGATCGATGAATTGTCCCAGGCTGTCTTTCGATCCCTGTCCGAGACCGGAGGGAGTGCTGTAGGTATCATCTCCGCCTTCCTCCAGAAAGAGCGCCCAGCCGCCTCGTTGAGCCAGTCCCAGTCCGGTTGAGAGGGAGAGATCATAGGTGTCATTCCCGTTGCCTGCATCAATGGCCAGAGCGATACCCTGGTCGGTCGCTGCCGCCAGGTTGAGTCGGGGTCCTGTAGACTGATACTGATCGTTTCCTTGACTGTTGAGCAGCAGTCCTGTTCCGAAGCGGACTGAAGCGCCGAGCCCGACTCGCGCAGCTTTGAGGGTATCATTCCCCCCGAGATCCATGGCTACTCCGACTCCAAAGAAATACCCTGTTCCCAGGGCGTTGTTTCCGCTGCGGTACTGATCCCGCCCATTGATATCAATCAGGTACCCGAGCCCGCCGGCGAGACTCTGCTGTTGCTGATCCGTTTTCTTGTCGTCGAGATCGACCCCGGCCCCCGCACCCAGTCCATAGCAGAAATATTGAAACTGCGGATCTCCGGCTTTCGCTTTAGGAGATTCCTGCTGGTTGAAGGAACTCGGGTATTTGTCTCCGCATTGATAGGTATCATCACCCGAGAGGTCCAGGACCGCTCCGATCCCGAGCGGGGCGCCGAAGCCGAGCGCAAATCCGTAGCTGGTGTAGCGGTCATTGCCGGCCATGTCGATGAGCACTCCCAGCCCGCCTACTGCGGCACCCTGTGTGAAACGACTCCCCATATAGACGTCGTTTCCCTGGCGGTCAAAGAGCATCCCGAGCCCGCCGAAGCCGGTTCCGCCTGAGCCGATGTCCAGTTGGTACACATCGTCGCCCCCCTGATCAATCAAGAGCCCCACGCCGAGCCTTCCGGTTGCGAGCCCCATTACATCACTGTTGTAGGTGTCGTTCCCGCCCAGGTCGATGACGACACTGTTGCCATGATTGATATCCGTGGCTGAGGCGATCATTCCGCGGTAGGTATCGTCTCCGCCCAGGTCGACGAGGAGGACGATGCGGCCGTCGAGATCATAGGTGTTCGGTCCGGCGCCGCCGATGACGACGAGACCGGCTCTCGACTGCTGGGTGAAAAGCACCTCGCCGGTGATGCCTGGAGGCGCCTGCATGACCGGAGCGGCCTGCTGAAACGAGCCGGCGAGCTGCTGAAGCCAGCGTTCATTGGCGAACCGCGCCAGCACCTGGGCAGAGGCGATGAGGGCGGCATAGTCAAACTGTTCGTTGATCAGTTGCGCAAATTGAGCGTCTTTCCTGGCCCGGGCAGTCTTGTCCTGCGGGCCGTCTTCGGGGCGCGGGGTAAATTGTCCCGCCAGCGTTCTGGCGTGGGTGAAGAGAAACTGGCGTTCTTCATCAGACAGGTTCGCCAAGGCTTTGTCCCGTTGAATCGAAGCTTCCTCCAGGGTCTCGGTGAGGAATCCCACGATATCCTTCTGCGTCGCGGTACCCGGGAACGGCACCGGCTTGAAATATTCCGAGGTCCGGTCAGCGGCTGCTTCCATCACATCCAGAATAGCCGGGAGATTTTCCCCGCCGACCTCGGCCAATTCAGCCAGGAGGAGCCCTTGATGTTCCAGAGTTGAAAAGCCTGTCCACGGGTCGGTGAGGGTTTGGAGGGCGATGCGCCGCTTATAGAGCGCGGGGAGGTCTACCCCTATGGCATGAGCCGCGAGGACGGTTCGGGATTGTTTTCCTACCTGCTGTTGAATCTCAGGTTGAACCACAGGCGCCAGACGGTCGATCGTCGAGGTTCTGGTCTGGCTATGGGGAACAGGACGCTTGGAGGGAAACAGGGACGTTCCCTTGAACCACCCGGGACAGCCTGTCAGCACGGCAAGATAAAGGAACGAACAGATGAAAATGGCGGAAACAGATTTCACACTGTGCCCCGATCAAAGGGAAGGACGCCAGCCGGCATCGGGGCATAGAGTATCATAGCGGTGGATAGGGGTGTACGGAAGAAATGTCGGCTCCATCGGGAAACTCAGGAGATCAAGTCTGGGGAGGCTGATTCAATCGGCGTCTGGCGCCGCCCTGAACGATGAGAAATTCGTAGAGTCGACATTCCAGCGCGCCGTTAAAGAGCGGTGTGCGTCTCGTGGGGGCCAGGCCGATCAGTTTCGGCGCCCGGAGGTCTCCGGTGAACAGATAGGCGCGCCAGCCCGCGCAGCGTGTCTTGAGCCAAGTTCCCAAGCGTGGATAGAATTCGTCAAGATCGGATGGTGTGCCGAGGCGGACCCCATAGGGTGGATTCATGATCAACGTGCCTGGTGCTCCCGGCGGGATTATCTCGAAGAGATCTTCTTGCGCCAGCACGATGTCCTGATCCACGCCGGCCCGGCGAAAGTGGCTGCCGGCTATCTGCACCGCACGGGGGTCCCGGTCTGATGCAAGAATGGGAATAGGGCTTGCCATCAGCTGCTTCGCCTCGGCCTGTTTGAGGACGGTCTTCCAGAGGGACTGGTCGAAATCGGAGAATCGTTCGAACGCAAAATGCCGACCGAGGCCAGGCGCCATTCGTCTGGCCATCATGGCCGCTTCCAGGGGAATGGTCCCGCCTCCACAGAGGGGATCGAGGAGGGGCGTCGTTCCGTTCCAACCGGCCAGGACCAGGATTCCTGCAGCCAGGTTCTCGCGCAGGGGGGCATCGACCGTCGATTGACGAATGCCGCGCTTGAAGAGCGGCTCCCCGGACGTGTCAAGATACATGGTGAGATGCGTCGCATCGAGAAACGCGTCGATGCGAATGTCCGGTGCCTGGGTGTTTACGTTCGGCCGGGCGCGCTGCACCTGCATGAACTTATCGCACACGGCATCCTTGATCCGCAGGGTAACAAAGTCGAGGCTCTTGAGCGGGCACTGTTTTGCGCTGACTTTCACTTTGATGCTCTGAGAAGAAGAAAACCATTGCTGCCAGGGGAGGGCAAAGGCCGCCGCATAGACATCATGTTCATTTCGGTAGGGAACCTGCGCGATTTCCTTGAGTATCCGGCTGGCAATGCGGCTTTCGAGGTTCGCCCGATACAGCGTTTCGCGTGAGCCGGAAAATGAGACGCCCCCTTCGGTGCGGCCACTCACCTGAATGCCCAGGTCGGTCAGTTCCCGCTCAAGGACCTGTTCAAGTCCCCGGGGGCAGGGTGCAAAGCAGCGAGCGTTTGTGCTATCCATCACCAGTCATCCATCGTGAAGCGTTGTGCGTCTCTCGCTTGACGAAATACGTTTCACGAGATACGTGTTCAATATGAACTACTGCAGCCACTGCGGCGCCCGGGTCACTCAGAAGGTTCCGCTCGGGGACAACCTGCCCCGGCATGTATGTGATCACTGCGCGCTCATTCATTACCACAATCCCAAGATCGTCGCAGGCTGTATTCCGGAGTGGGAGGGTCAAATCCTTTTGTGCCGGCGCGCAATCGAACCGCGGCTCGGGCTCTGGACCTTTCCGGCGGGGTTCATGGAGATCGGCGAAAGCACGGAACAGGCGGCGGTTCGCGAGACGAAGGAAGAGGCTCAAGCGGATGTCGCGATCACCTCGCTTTATGCCGTGTTGAGCCTGCCGCATATCGGACAGGTCTACCTGGTGTTCCGTGGCCGGATGCTCACGCCGGCATTTGAGGCGGGCTCGGAGAGCTTAGAAGTCCGGCTCTTTTCTCTTTCCGCGATTCCCTGGGAAGAGATGGCCTTTCCTGTCGTGAGTGAGGCGCTCAGGCGCTATGCGGATGACTTGACGCACGGCCAGTTCCGGCTACATCTCGCCAGCCTTCCGGATCGTCTTCCTTCTTAGTCTACGAAACCACAATTTTAGTGTGGCTGATCCTCGATGGCCCCCAAGTCCCCGAGAACAAGAACACAGGCTCGCAGGATGCTCAATAAGGCCGCTTTCACACCCGCCCAACATTAGCGCGCCGAGACACGCCTTCCCCCAAGTTAGGCTGCAACCGATGAAAGCACCGGAGGAGGTACATACCAAGCTTCGCTTGAACCGCTCGCTTCGATCATATGCGAGCGGATAGGTGCTTTGCCCTCAACAAGCTCGCTACGTTGAGGATGCTTTCGAGGCGAGAACGAAGCTGGCGGACTTATTCCGAATCCTGCTGACTCTCACAAGGCTGCTCGGTGCAGGATGTGATGGATGTCGACGATCTGTTCCGCCCGATCAATTGAGTAGAAAATCCGCCAGTCTCCCACGGCATATTTACAGAGGTCGGGAAGATCCTGCGCGACAGTCTGGTGGCGGAGGTTGTCGACGTTGGAGGCGATCCACTTTGTCTTGTCGAACAACCGTTGCGCCATGGGTCGCTCGACTTGTGTGAGGTCCTGCAGGACTGCGGGGCGAAATGCGAGTCGGTACCAGGCCATGTTGCATTACCAGCGGAGGCCGAGTTTCTCCGCGACCTCGTCGCCGGAGATGCGCTCGGTGCCTGCGAGGGATTCTCTCAGTTGAGTCTGCAGGGCCGCGCCCAGTTGCAGGCCAAGATCGGGGTCACCCAGGAGCTCGCGAAGGCGATCATCGACCAGACCGCGAACAAGTTCCTTCAATTGATCCGGGGTGAGCTGCGCAAGATCCATAGGATCAAGGATACGGATCCCCTCATCCGAAATGCAACATTCTGAAAACGAAGAAGAACGGGAAGGGAGAGGAATCGCTGCTAGGCGTGCCCGACTCTGGCCGAGAGCTGCTCGATGACGCGATTGAGTCGCTCTTGATGCGGCGGGGCAACGGTCAGGAATTCCACGCCGATGCCGTGGGACCCGGCCCATCGAACCGTCGCGTTGCTGATTGTGATGGGTGTGGCTTCGCCGGGCAATTGCAGCAGCAGTTCTATCTGCATCCCGGTAAAGGGCCGGATGATACTCTCTATCCGGCAGCCTTTCAGCGAAAGGTCTTTCAGCGAGGCGTTGTACCGCAGCTTATCTTTTTGAATCAGGGTGCTCGGTAGTGTGACAGGAAACCGGGGGAACTTACGAACAACCATTGTCGGTCCTTGTGTCTTTGGTGATCGCTCTCGGCTGATTACGGTATCATGCCACTTAGATAAGTTCGTCACTCACCCGGGCAAACCAATCTCATTCAGAGCCCTGCATCCAGAGGGCAGTCTCTTCAGGCAGGCTATTGGTCCGGGGCGGTCTTGTCAATGAAAACGCTGATCTAAGCAACCTTGCGATCTGGAGGACTACAGGAGGGGGCCGGTCAGCTCTCACGCCGCTTCAGCGACGTTGTCCCCAATGCCGATAGTATCGGAGGCTCCAATGTGAACCGTAGTGATAGGGTGATCCGTAGATCGAGGGTCGCCCAAGATCAAGATAAAGCCCCGACCCAATGCCGGGAGGATAGTAATACATGTATGGATAAGGTGCCGGTACGAAGCTTGTGGCCGGCTGACCTGAAAGCTGTCGTTGCAACTCTGCCGAGGCCGCTGCTTGACGGTCAGCCCGGGACTGGAGTTGGCTGACAGCCTCCTCCTGGGCTTGAAGCTGGCCCTCGAGCTTCCCGAGTTTTTCCCGCTGAAGCTCGATAAACGCGATCAAACAGCGGGTTTGGGCATCCCCTTCATAGCTAGAACATTCCCGCGGCACTTGCAGGCTTCCTGCTCGGGCCGGCAGAGCTGCGCCCAACAACACGATCGCCAGGCTACTCGCCAAAACCAGGGTCCGAAGCAAAACGTGTTGCCGGAAGGTTTCCATCGCCGTCTTGCGACCGTTCATGGGATTCCCTCCTTATTGCCGTTATTATTACGCTACCATGAGAACTTCTCCTTACACAGGCCCGGTCCGGGTACAGGGGTTAACGCCTGGCCGTGACCGTGATCGATCCCCTTACCACGAGAATGCTGCGTTTGATTTTAGTGAGGCGGGCTCCTACAATGCCCGTCGGTAAAGGATTGTGAATGTATGGCTCGTCGGACAGCTCCCAAACCCCGTCGCCCCAATCATAGATCTTCCAAGTCGGTCTCACTGGATGGCTCCGCTAAGCGCCGGTTTCAACAGCGTCTCCTGAAGTGGTACCGGGAGCATGGCCGCGACCTGCCCTGGCGAAAGACGTCGGATCCCTATCACATCCTTGTGTCCGAAGTGATGCTGCAACAAACCCAGGTGGATCGGGTCATTCCAAAGTACCATGAGTTTTTGGAGCGCTATCCGAGTTTCGAGGATCTGGCTGAGGCGCCGGTCGCTGACGTGAAGAAGACCTGGTATCCCCTGGGATACAACATTCGTCCCGAACGGCTGCATGGCATCGCTTGCGAAACGGTGGAGCGGTACGGGGGAAAGTTGCCCAACGACGCAGAGGAGTTGTTGGCGTTCAAAGGCATCGGGCGGTATACGGCCGGAGCGATTCGCTCCTTCGCGTTCAATGAGGATGCCCCGATTCTGGATACGAACGTGATCCGCGTGCTGCATCGCGTGTTTGTGGCGGACGGCGATCCCAAGGCGCAGAAGGCGACGTTGTGGGAGTTGTCTGAAGCCTTGATCCCGCGCGGAAAAGGCTATGACTTTAATCAGGCGATCATGGATTTCGGGGCGATGGTCTGCACGGCCCGCGATCCATACTGTCTGCTCTGTCCGATGAAGTCGTTCTGCAGAACCTATCCCTTCGATCCGAAGACCAGTGGAAGTTAGCCGGACGTATCATGAAAGTCATCGAAGTGGCGGCGGGGCTGATCCATCATGAAGGCCGCTATTTGATCGCCCGTCGGAAGCCCGGCGTTCACCTGGCGGGTTTCTGGGAATTTCCCGGGGGGAAACGGGAGACGGGAGAATCCCTCGTGGAGTGTTTACAACGGGAGTTGTTCGAAGAGTTGAGCATACGGGTCGATCTTCCTGTTCCGTATCAGATCGTTCGACATGATTATCCGGAAAAGACTGTGGAACTGCATTTCTTTCGCTGTGTCATTGAAGAGGGGCAGGCGACGCCGGTTGATTGCGCCGAAATCAGATGGGTGCTTCCGGAAGAATTGACCTCGTTTAAATTCCCTCCAGCGGACCAGGTGATTATTGATGCCTTGCAGCGCGACGCGCAAAGGGCTGCACGATGAAAGTCGTTCTTGATATCGAAACCATCCAGGCTCCTCGTGAGGAATGGGCTCGTCTGACCGGCAAGGCGCAGGGCAATGCTGAAAGCTCCCGGTTTGACGATGGCGGGGATCTCTTCGCGGCGGGAGCAGCCGAGGAACAGCGGCACGCGGAAGATGAGTTGTATGCAAAGTCGGCGTTCGACGGGACCTTCAGTCGCATCGTCTGTATCGGCCTCCTGGAGTTTTCCGATCAGATGGAAGCGCGCAGCGCAATTGCGTGGTACGGAGCCAATGAACGGGAGCTGCTCCGCCAGTTCTGGAGTCGCCTCGCCCAGGATCGGCCGACGCTGTTCATCACGCATAACGGCCTGGGCTTTGATCTCCCGTTTATCAAGAAGCGGTCGATCATCAATCAGGTGAAGCCCAGCCTGGACATCAACCTGGCGAAGTTTCGCACCGAGCCGGTCTATGACACTATGGCGATCTGGAGCAATTGGGACACGCGAGGCTGGGTGAAACTCGATGTGCTTGCCAGGGCTCTGCAGGTTGAAACGAAATCGGGCAGCGGGGAACAGGTGGCGGAGATGTGGGGGAAAGGACAGGGGCCGGAACTTGCTCGCTACTGTCTACAAGATACCTATGTCACGTATGCCTGTTATTGCCGCATGAATTTCCGGCAGCCCCTGTCTCGCGAAGTCGTCCTGCTGCAGCCTGAATTGTTGGATGTCGGTTGATGGGACCGCGGATCAGCGAGTCGGATAGGCTTCGGCCGTTTTCTTTTTCGGTGCCGTGGTTTTCTTGGCCTTGATGGCTTTCACTTCCGCCGTGCGTTCCCGGAGTTCCTGCTTCATCCACGCGTTTTCCTTCTTCAGAATCGCGATTTCGGACTCCTTCATCTTGTTGGTTTCGCGAGCCTGACGAAGCTCATCCATCTTTTTGTTCAGCAGTTCGTCGTTGGATGATTCCTGCGAGCCCGGGGCGGCGGACACAGCAGTGATCGCAGCTGCCGCCGGGACGATTACCACGGCTTCCTGTTTGGGAGTTGTACTTACAGCCTGAGCGACTGGCGCAGATGACGCCGGCATAGGCCTTGGTGCTGCCGCAACCGGCATCGCGGCCGGCATCGGAGTTCTGGCGAGCGCCTGGTAATCAATCACCATGGTCATGGCTCCTGCTGCCCCTGCGGCGGCATAAGACGGAGCCTTTTCAATACGAGCGGCTGAGCCTGGCATGAATCCCGTCGGCTTCTTGCCCTGGGAAGAGGCGATCGTCAGATGGATGGTGCCTTGATGCACATAGAGGGTGCCCGCCGTGGGTTCAGCGCCTGACCCTGCCGATGACGACACCGTGAAACCGACAATCTGCTCCGGTTTCGCTTGCGACAAGCTGTGGGCTAGCAGGGGAGCAAGAAACTCGGCGTCCTCATCGCTGAATACTCTCATCGGCTTGCTGCCACTAACGGGCATTTTGGCTAACGTCCTCACCGTATCATCGGCGATCACGCCTTTGACGATTTTGAGCATGGTCTGCTGGTCAATCACGGCCGGATGGCTGGCCTCGAACGACCAATCGGCCACTTCTTCAAGCTGCACTGATCCTTTGGCGCTTTTGTAGACCTTCGATCCACCGGAAACCATCGAGCATCCTGTTACAACGAGACAAAGGGAAAGCAATGTGCCGGTATAGCGAAAGCCTCGATTGCAGCGAGATGCACGCATGTCGGTTCTCCTTTGCAGGGTTGGAGAGCAGGAATTGTCCGGAAGGCTGAAGAGCCAGATACTCAAGTTTGCTTGTCTCGAATTACCAGATGCCAAGCCCCATGAGCACCATGCCCACGGCAAGCCATCCGAGTACTCCGACGGAAATGATCGTTTCGAGTGTCATGCTTGACTCCGAAGAATTGGACTTCGACTGCGAATCAAGGGGCTTCATAGTAAGAAGGGGAGACTCCTTTCGGACTGACGTTATGAATAAGCGATGCCAAATTAGAGCAAAGTCCATGCCTTCCGAAGTTGGAGAGACACAGGCCCGTATGAGGATGGCGTTGGAGCTCCGTGCTCGAAACATACAGAAGATTATGTAAACACCGCCTCCTGAAACAGGCGCGTAGAACTTCCTACGTTTCGTTTAAAATCAGGCGGTTAAATCTGGCAGTCCATGTGATCTACATGGGAGTAGGACGGGTACGTAGAATGGCCAGGGGTCGGACAGCCTTGGAACCGGTGAGAAGGCTAGATGGAAAAATTTGGCAGCGTACCGTCAGAAAATGTTCAAGTTGGATGACTCTGCGTGCAGAATTGTTCCCAGATATCACCTACCGGCACCAGGATCGGAGGGTCGACAACCGGTTTCAGGGTAGGCCGGAAAGTTATTCACCGTAGAGCGTCGCAGCGGAGGCGTCGAAGATGTGCTTCGTAACGAGGGTGCCTGGTTTGAAAAGGCTGGTTCCCTTATCCCACACGACCGTGATGTTGCCGTCCGTTTTCCCCATGCCTTGAGTGGAAGAGCGGGTGGCGTCACGTTCAACCAGAATCTCCACATCCTTGCCGATATATGCCCGGTTGCGGTTCAGGGTAATGCGGCGCTGGGCCTCTACTAATGTTGAGACACGCATGCCTTTGACGTGGTCGGACACATCATCGGGGTGCCTCCTTGCTGCGATCGTATTCTTCCGTTCCGAATATTTGAAGACATAGGCTGAGTCGAACTGAACCTGTTCCACCATACGACAGGTTTGCTCAAAATCTGCATCGGTTTCGGAACAGAAACCACAGATGATGTCCGTGGTTAGGACGACATCGGGAATGGTCCGTCGAATCCGGTCCACGAGTGTCAGATATTCCGCTCCGGTATAGGTTCGTCCCATGAGATCGAGTATCCGGTCGCTTCCGGCTTGGAGCGGAAGGTGGATGTGCTTGCAGACTTTGGGATGGGCGGCAATGATGTCGATCAATGCAGGAGGAAAATCCTTCGGGTGAGGCGAGGTGAACCGCACGCGGTCAATTCCCGGCGTGTCCGCAACGGCTCCGATCAGCCTGGCAAAATCCCATTCGCCGGCCCGATAGGAATTCACGTTCTGGCCGAGCAAGGTGACCTGCTTAAACCCGCGAGCGGCGGCGTCACGCGCTTCCAGGAGAACGGATTCCGGCTCGCGGGATCGCTCACGTCCGCGGGTATAGGGGACAACACAGAAAGAACAAAAGTTGTCGCACCCCCGCATCACGGTGACCCAGGCGTTCACTCCGCTATCCCGGTCCGGCATGATCCCTTCGTAGGTTTCATACTCGGACAGATCGAGCGCAAACCCTTTCCGGGAAAATCCCTGCTCCTGGTTTTCGAGGGCGTTTGAGAGCAACCGCGGCAGCTGTCGGTAGGTGTCCGGCCCGGCCAGGACGTCAACGAGCGGTTCTTTTTCCGCCAGCTCACTCTTTAGATTCTGAGCCATGCAGCCCAGAACGCCCACCACGAG
>DATIGF010000076.1:0-12225 GCA_035454865.1 Nitrospiraceae bacterium
ACGGCGGCGGAGAAGGAAGCCTTTGCGAAGCAGTTGACCCAGATTCTTACCCATGTCGAAAAACTGAATCAGTACGACACGAAGGGAATCGAGCCGACTGCGACGGTTATGGGGCAAACGAACGTGTTTCGCGAGGATGTCGTGTGTCCGTCGTTGCCGACCGAGAAGGCCTTGGCGAACGCGCCGGAGCGTGAGGCGGACGGGTTTTGCGTGCCCAAGATTATTGAATGACGTGCATCGTCACGCGTCATGCGCAAGGAAGACGATTCACGGATGACGAGTGACGAATTACGAGGGGAAGACATGTTTCGACAAATGCTACGTTCGAAAATCCACCGCGCCACTGTCACCGGCGCGCATCTCGAGTATGAAGGCAGCCTGACCATCGATCAGGACTTGATGGAGGCGGCCGGCATCCTTCCGTATGAAGCCATCGTCTGCTCCAATTTGAATAACGGCGAGCGGTTTATGACGTACGCGATCAACGGCAAGCGGGGGAACGGGGATATCATTTTGAACGGACCGACCGCCCGGAAGGCGGCGGTCGGGGATCAAATTATCATCTTTTGTTATGAGTACTACGGGGAAGAAGAAATCAAAAAGCATGCACCCAAGATCGTTCGGGTGAATGAGAAGAATCGAATGCTCGAAACAACGGATAAACGCTAATGGCACTGCACAAACTCTCCCTCTGCGACCTGCAGAAGAAATTTACGGCAGGTGAAGTCACCGCGACGGAAATCGTCCGCGCGTATTTCCTGCGGATCAGCCAGGTCGAACCGAAGGTCAAGGCCTACGTCACGCAGGCGAAAGAGGCGGCGTCGGCGCAGGCGGAAGCGTTGGACCAGAAGCTCAAAGGGTGGCGGAAGACCAGGCCGCTGACGGGGATGCCCCTCGCGATCAAAGACAACATGTGTACGGAGGGAGTGCCGACGACGTGCAGTTCCCGAATGCTGCAACACTTTGTGCCGCCCTATGATGCGACGGTAATCGCCAGGTTGCGTGAGCAAGAGTACATTTTGTTGGGCAAGACGAACCTGGATGAGTTCGCGATGGGGTCGTCGACCGAGAATTCCGCCTTTGGCCCCAGCCGGAATCCCTGGAGCCTTCAGTGTGTGCCGGGCGGATCAAGCGGGGGATCTGCGGCTGCGGTGGCGGCGGACGAGTGTGTGGCGGCGCTCGGGTCCGATACGGGCGGGTCGATCAGGCAGCCGGCGGCGTTTTGCGGCGTGGTCGGGTTGAAACCGACCTATGGACGGGTCTCGCGCTATGGTCTGGTGGCGTTCGCGTCCTCGCTCGATCAGATCGGGCCGATTACGAAAGACGTGCCTGACGCCGCATTTCTGCTCGGCGCCATTGCCGGACATGATCCCATGGATTCCACATCGGCTGATCGTCCGGTGCCGGATTACATGAAGGCGCTGAAGAAGAAGGATCTCAAGAAGCTGAAAGTCGGTGTGCCGGCGGAGTTCTTTGCCGAAGGGCTCGATCCGGAGGTCGAGCAGGCGGTGCGGGCCGCGATTGAAGAGTTGAAGAGTCTTGGGGGGGAGATCAGGGAAATCCAATTGCCGCGGACCGATGCCGCGGTGGCAGTGTACTATGTGCTGGCCACGGCAGAGGCCAGCTCGAATCTGGCTCGATATGACGGAGTGAAGTTCGGGCTGCGTGCCAAGGAGACCAGAGATTTACTCGATATGTATATGAAGACCAGGCAGGAGGGATTCGGCCCGGAAGTGAAACGCCGAATCATGCTCGGCACCTATGCGCTCAGCGCGGGGTACTACGATGCATACTACGGCAAAGCTCAGGCCGTGCGGACACTGATCTGCCAGGATTTCGAGGCGGCGTTCAAGGAAGTCGATCTGATCGTCACACCTGTCACACCGACCCCCGCATTCAAGCTCGGCGAGAAGAGCGAAGATCCGTTACAGATGTACTTGTCGGACATTTTTACGATTTCGGTGAATCTGGCCGGTCTGCCGGCCATTGCGCTGCCGTGCGGATTCAGTAAGGCTGGCCTTCCGATCGGACTGCAGCTGATCGGACGGGCCTTCGAAGAGGAAACGATGCTGCGGGCCGCCCATGCCTACGAGCAGGCGACGCAGTGGCATCTCAAGCGGGCGATGTTACGATGATGAAGGCGAGAGGCAAAGGGCCGAAGGTGGAGAAAGTAGCAGTCTTCCTAATGCCCCTAGCCATGTGCCCCCTAGCCTGGAGGTTCCTATGACAATTGTTGAAATCGCCGCCATCCTCGTTGCCGTGGCGTTTGCCGTACTGGTCGGGTACTTGGTGCCGGTGTTGATTCAGGTCCGCAAGACTGTCGCGGAGTCCGAACAGCTGCTCTCAAAAATGAATGCCGAAGTACCCTCACTGGTAGCCGAACTCCGTGCCATGAGCCAAAATCTGAATGACCTGGCGGATCGAGCGCGTGGAGGGGTGGAGCATGCAGCGGTGCTGCTGCATGCAGTCGGCGAGGTCGGTGAATCTGTTCAGCAGGTCCATAACGTCGTTCGCGGATCGGGCGGCACGCTCCTGACGAATGTCGCCAGCGTGGTGGCGGGCTTCAAGGCCGCCACACATGTGGTTCGTGAGCGCATGAAACATGAAGGAGAACCACACAATGGCGGATGAACGAGGGTCTTCAGCGACAGTTCTCTTGGCATTTCTCAGCGGCGCGGCGTTGGGTGCCGTGGCGGCACTTCTGATGGCGCCGCAATCAGGGCGCGAATCGCGCGATCAATTGCGCGGGTATGCGCGGCGGGCGGAGGACAATCTTCGAGACCTCGCCGGTCGAGCCGGGGAAGCGTTCGAAGAGGTGGTCGATCAGGGCAAGGAGTTTGTCGATGCCAAGAAGGGAGTTCTGCGTGAAGCGTTCGAGGCGGGTCGTGAAGCGATGAAGCGCGAACGCGAGCGCGCGCGAGGCGAGGGACCGAGCGGAGCATGATCTACGAAGTCGTCATCGGCGTGGAAGTCCACGCACAACTGCGGACCAAATCGAAGATGTTCTGCGGGTGCGGGACGACGTTCGGCTTGTCGGCCAACAGCCAGACCTGTCCGGTCTGTTTGGGGATGCCCGGGACGCTGCCGGTGATCAATAAGGCGGCGGTCGAAATGGCGGTACGTGCGGGGCTGGCGTTGAACTGCACGATCGGCACGAACAACCGGTTCGCGCGGAAGAACTACTTCTATCCTGACTTGCCGAAAGGCTACCAGATCTCCCAGTACGAATCTCCCATTTGCGAGCATGGTTGGATCGAAATCACTGTCGGCGAGGGGAAGAAGCGGGTTCGTATCCGGCGCGCCCATCTCGAAGAAGATGCGGGTAAGAACATACATGAGACCGGGACAGGCGGGAGTCGCGTGGATTTGAATCGAGCCGGCACGCCATTGCTGGAAATTGTAACCGAACCGGATATGAGGTCCGCCGATGAAGTGGTGGCCTACCTCAGAGGTCTCCGGGATATCTTGATGTATCTCGAGGTGTGCGACGGGAATATGGACGAAGGCAGCTTCCGGTGTGAGCCGAACCTGTCGCTTCGTCCTCTGGGGCAGAAGGAATTCGGCACCAAGGTCGAACTGAAGAACATCAACTCCTTCAAGTTTGTGAAGGACGCAATCGAGTATGAAATCAAGCGGCAGACGAAAGTGTTGCTTGAGGGCGGCAAGATCCATCAGGAGACGCGCCTTTGGAATCTCGATCGTGGAGAAACGGCTGTCATGCGCTCCAAAGAAGAGGCGCATGACTATCGCTATTTCCCGGATCCGGATCTCGTGCCGCTCAGGTTGGACAGGGATTGGATCGAGGGCTTTCGCAACTCGGTACCGGAATTGCCGGCTGCGAGGACCGCGCGGTTCGCCGGCGACTATGGATTGCCCGAGTATGATGCGGGAGTCCTCACGGCTTCCAAGGGGCTCGCGGATTATTTTGAATCCTGCGTGAAGCTCTTCAATCAACCGAAGACCGTCAGCAATTGGGTGATGGGCGAACTGACGCGGGAATTGAACAACTCGGGGACCGACGTGAGCGCATCGCCGGTTTCCCCGGAGCGGCTCGTCAGTCTGCTGCAGTTGGTAGACAAGGGCACAGTGAGTTTGAAAGTCGCTCGCGAGATTTTCCCCGAACTGTACGGCAGTGGCAAAGCACCAGAACAGATTGTGCAGGAGAAGGGGCTGACGCAGGTGTCCGATGAAGGCGCGTTGGAGAAGATCATCGACGAAGTGCTGGCGAAAAGTCCGGCACAAGTAGCGCAGTTCAAAGAGGGGAAACAGCAGGTCATCGGGTTCCTGGTCGGGCAGGTGATGAAGGCTTCCGGGGGCAAGGCGAATCCCGGGAAGGTCAACGAGCTACTCAAGAAGAAGTTGGGATGAGCGCGGATCCTGGCGCCGGCCAGCCCGTCCGTCCTCGCACCCCGCCCGGTGTGTGGACCCTGCTGCGGGCGGTCTGGCTCCCAGGCCGGCGCCATCCGCGCATAGTCTTGCTGAGAAGGGCTAAGACGAGGCAATTCGGTCTGTGGGTCTGGCTGATATGAAAGTGGTACTGTCATGGGCATGTAAACGTCTGTAATCAATCTGGAGAATGGCTATATAGCCCTGAAACGGTTGAGTGTAACCAGAAGACGGCGTAGGACCAACGATCGCCTTCTCGAATGGTCCGGACATCTGTGTTCGAGATTGGGGCGAAGTGGTGAGGGTGTGATTTGCATTCTGGCGTCGAGCAGGATGCTCAAAAAGGCGGCCAACGAGGCCGCAGGTGAGAGAACACCGCAGGCGTACCCTTCTCACCCGCCAATCCCCGAGCTGCAGCGCGGCTCTTTCCCGAGTGGGGTACGTCGAGGATGTTGCCGAGCCGAGAACGGAGATCGAGGAAAGGCGTGTCTTGGCGCGCCGGGGTTGGGTGGGTGGAATGATGGACTTTTCAGCAGCCTGAGAGGGAAAGCATGAGCGCTATTCGAGAGATCAAGGGCAGGCAGATCGTTGATTCGCGGGGGAATCCGACCGTTGAGGCGGAAGTGACGCTAGAAAGCGGTGCGATCGGGCGGGCCGCGGTCCCGTCCGGTGCATCCACCGGCGAGAAGGAAGCAATTGAACTGCGCGACGGCGACAAGAAGCGCTGGATGGGTAAAGGAGTCTCCAAGGCTGTTGCTAATATCAGCAAAGTAATCGCGCCTGAATTGCTCGGCAAGGAGGCATTCGACCAGGCAGGCATCGATCAGGCCATGATCGCCCTCGATGGCACGAAGACGAAGGGCAAACTCGGAGCGAATGCCATCCTCGGCGTGTCCCTGGCGGTGGCGAAGGCTGCGGCGAATGAAACGGGACAGCCGCTCTATCGCTATTTGGGCGGGACGAATGCGCGGGTGCTGCCGGTGCCGCTCATGAACATCATCAACGGCGGAGCCCATGCCGACAACCGGTTGGATCTCCAGGAGTTCATGATCCTGCCGGTCGGAGCGGGCAAATTCAGCGAGGCGCTTCGTATGGCGACGGAGGTCTTTCATTCGTTGAAGTCGTTGCTGAAGAAGAAAGGGCTCAGCACAGCCGTAGGCGATGAGGGCGGTTTTGCGCCGGATTTGCAATCCAACGAAGAAGCGCTCAGTCTGATCTCTCAGGCGATCGAAGAAGCCGGCTACAAAACCGGCAAGGACATTGCCCTGGCGTTGGATTGCGCGGCGAGCGAGCTGTATGAGAAGGGCTGCTACCGGCTCGATGCGGAGAAGAACCCCGAACGCTCGTCGGAAGAGATGATCAGCTATTACGGGAAGCTGCTGGATCGTTACCCGATACTCTCGATCGAAGACGGCCTGAGCGAGCTGGACTGGAAGGGCTGGAAGATGCTCACGGAGAAGTTGGGTGAGCGCGTGCAACTCGTCGGCGACGATATTTTCGTGACGAACGTGGAAATCTTCTCGAAGGGGATCAAGGAAGGGATCGGCAATTCAATCCTGATCAAGCTGAACCAGATCGGGACGTTGACGGAAACATTGGACGCGATCGAGCTTGCCAAACGGTCTGGCTACACGGCGATCATCTCGCATCGCTCCGGTGAAACCGAAGATACGACGATCGCCGATGTGGCGGTGGCCACAAACAGCGGCTTGATCAAAACCGGCTCGCTCTCGCGGACGGATCGAGTGGCAAAATACAATCAGTTGCTCCGAATCGAAGAAGAGCTGGGGGCGGCGGCAGTCTATCGAGGCCGCGATGCGGTCCGAGTGTGAGTTCGACAGTTTGGAAGTGGAAAAGTTGGAACGTTGCCGGCTTCCATTGTCTTTCCGACTTATGACTTTCAAACCTGACGTTGCGACAGGTAACTTGCAACTTTCTAACTTTGTAACTCAATAGAGCGGATGATCATTAAACAAAATCGCGGGCGGCAGTGGCTGGGTTGGCAGCGGCGCATGGTGACCGTGGCGCAAGTGCTCGGGGCAGCCGCCTGTGTCTGGTTGCTCGGGGCATTGTTCTTCGGCGAGATGGGGCTGCCCCGTTACTTCGCGATGCGCAACCATGCCGGTCAGCTGGAAAAAGAACTCTCGGCCTTGCGCGGAGAGAATGCTTCGTTGCGGGGGGATATCGCCCGCCTGCAGCACGATCCGGCAAAGATCGAGCAGCTGGCCAGAGAGCGACTGGGCTATGTGCGCAAGGGCGAGACGGTGTATCAGCTGTCGCCTGATCCTGCTAAACAACAGGAGCATCCGGCAAAGCCATGAAATTCGGAACGGTCGCGATCATCGGGCGGTCCAATGTGGGGAAGTCGACATTGCTCAATCGCCTCCTGGGTGAAAAAATCGCGATCGTGTCGGATAAGCCGCAGACCACACGGACCAGAATTCTGGGCGTCGCGCATGTCCCGGGGGCGCAGATTGCATTTCTCGATACGCCGGGCCTGCACAAGCCCGAACACTTGCTGAACCGTCGAATGGTGCGCACCGCGATGGAGACGCTGGAGGAAGCAGATCTGCTCTACATGCTCATGGATGCGACAAGTCTGCCTGGCCCCGGTGATTTGGCGGCGATCAAGTATATGAAGGAAGCGCTGACCAAGCGGCCGCGTCCGGTGATGCTCGTCGTCACCAAGGTCGATCTGGTGAATAAGCAGAAGTTGCTGCCGGTACTGGAGACTTATGCCAAGTTGTTCTCCTGGAATGAAGTGGTGCCGGTCTCTGCGCAGGCTGATGATAATATCGATCGGTTGCTGGCCGTGACGGTTCCCTATCTGGAAGAAGGGGAAGGGGCCTATGGCGAGGACGTAGTGACGGATCAGACCATGCGGACGCTGGCGGCTGAAATGATCCGCGAGAAAGTTCTGCAAGCGACCGAAGAAGAGGTGCCCTATTCAGTTGCCGTCGACATCGAAGAATTTATAGAGGAAGGCAAGCTGGCGCGGATTCGCGCCACAATTCTTGTGGAACGGGAAACGCAGAAAGGTATTCTGATCGGGAAACAAGGCGAACGGCTGAAGGGGATCAGCACGCAGGCCCGGCAGGAGATGGAACGGCTGTTCGGGATGAAGGTGTTTCTCGAAGTCTGGGTGAAGGTGAAAGAGGCCTGGCGCGAGGACGAGCAGGCACTTGTGGAATTAGGGTACTAACAGGACGCTGATGCAGCCGATAGAGCAACCAGTAGAACCTCGACCACCGGACCCACGCCCGCGCGTGTCGGAAAAGGATCTGCTGCGTGAAGCGTTGCGCGATCAGTCCGAACGCGGACAGACGAAATCCGACATCGTGCTCCAGTCCGTCCAGAAACTGCTGCGACGCGGGGCGATCACGAACCTCTCCAAAATGCTCGGGCGGATGCATCCGGCCGACGTCGCCAAGATAGTCACCCACCTGTCTTCTCAGAAAGAAAAGCGGGAAGTGTTCGAGTTGGTCCGTGGCGAAGGCAAACGCGGCCAGGTGCTGAGCGAACTCGAGGGCGACAGCATTCAGCAGGTGCTCGCTGACCTGCTGCCATCCGATATCGCCTGGCTCTTGAAAGATCTCGGCCCAGACGATGTGGCGTACATTCTCGGATTCATCCCGGAAGAGCGGGGTAAAGAAATCCTCGCTTTGATGAAGACCGAGGACTCGACCGAGGTCGCCGATATCCTCAAGTATCCCAAGGATACGGCCGGCGGGATCATGACGACCGAATTCTTCTCCCTGCCGGAGGATGCGACTGCGCAAGAGGCCATTCGTCGGTTGCAGCAGGCCACCGACGCGGAGATGGTGTTCTACATTTATGTGACGGATAAGAATGAGCATCTGGTCGGGGTGCTCTCACTCCGGCAACTCTTGACAGTCCCGCCGGCGACGCCGCTGAAAAATATCATGGCGCGGGATGTCATGAGTGTCGCAGTCGATATGGACCAGGAAGAGGTGGCCAGGCAGGTAGCCAGCTACAACCTGCTGGCCATTCCCGTGGTGGAAAAGGACGGCACGCTGGTGGGGATCATCACGGTCGACGACGTGGTGGACGTCATTCGCGAGGAGGCGACTGAGGATATGCTCAAGATGGCCGGCGCCATCGAAGAGGATACGGTCTCGAAGTCTTCAAGTTTTGGCTCGGCGCGGCTGCGATTGCCCTGGCTTTTCACCAACCTGGTCGGCAGTCTGTTATCCGGGGCGATTCTCTGGTATTTCCGTTATACGATTCAGGAAGTCGTGGCGATCGTCAGCTTTATTCCAGTTATCGCGGCGATGGGTGGCAACGTGGGGTTGCAGTCTTCGACCCTGATAATTCGAGGATTGGCGACCGGTCTGGTTGAACTCACCGATGTCTGGCCGGTCTTTTTTCGAGAAGTAAAGATCGGTTTGGTCATGGGCCTGGCCTGCGGCATTACGCTGACGGTGGTGGGGTGGGCGTGGCACCAGGGATTCTTGGGTATGGTGGTCGGAGTGTCGCTGATCATCGCGTTCTTGGTGTCGACCAGTATGGCGACGATTATGCCGATTGTTCTCAAACGCATGGGCGTTGATCCGGCCGTCGCGGCCGGTCCTTTCGTCACGACGGCGAACGACATCACGGGCATCACGATTTATCTCACCCTGGCGACGATTTTTCTGGAACATCTCCGGTGACGCGTGCCGACGTGAGCCGATCACTCCCCCAAATCATGCTAAAGGGGCTCTTGCCATGCCGCTCGTAAAGACGACGGCGATTATTTTGCGAAGCCGCAAGTGGGGCGATGCCGACCGCATCGTGACGTTTTATGCCAAGAGCTTGGGCAAGATTCGCGGGGTCGCCCGCGGAGCCCGCCGTCAGAAAAGCCGGTTCGGCGCCGCGCTTGAGCCCTTCACGCTGTGTCATCTCAATCTGTTTGAGAAAGCCGGAGATTCGCTGTTTCGGATCTCGCATGTTGATCTGGTGAAGTCGTTCCAATCGTTGCGCGAGGATCTCGACTTGATGGCCTCGGCGGCACGCATGGTCAATGTGGTGACGGCGGTCACTCCGGACGGAGATCCGGATCCGCTCCTGTTCGACACGCTCGAGCAGGGGCTGGCGTCACTTCACCAGAGCGGCGACCCGCCGTTTACGGCTTTGCTGTTTCAAATCAGGCTTCTCGGACTGACCGGGTTTCGTCCGCAGACGGATCACTGTGCCGCCTGCGGAAAAACGCACCTGGTCGGAGACCCGCAATTTTCTCCGGTGGCCGGCGGTCTTGTGTGCCTCACCTGCGCAGCACGTCAACGAGTCCGTTGTGTGGCCCTCTCGCGGGGCAGTCTCTCGTTTCTCCAGCAGGCGATTCGGCTGGCGCCCGCCCTGGTCACCCGGCTCAGGGCCACCGGTCAGGTGCGAAGCGAGGTGGAGGAAGCCATTGAAGGGTATGTGACGGTCGTTGCGGGAAAAAGGTTGCCGCCGGTTGATTTTTTGTCGCCTGCGTTGTTGGTATGATGCGGATGAGTCGGAATGAGAGGTGATGGCATGACGGCCCTGGCGCTTGAGCCGCGAGATATGGAATGGCTCGACAAAGGGGTCTTGGGCATTGAGTGGAGCGACGGCCACAAGGGAGTCTATCCCGTTCGATACCTGCGGCAGCACTGTCCATGTGCGGCCTGCGTGGATGAGTGGACTGGAGAGCGCCGTCTGAAGGCCGAAGATGTGCCGCTCCTGATCATGCTGCAGGATATTCAACCGGTTGGTCGATATGCATTGCAGTTTAAGTGGAGTGACGGCCATGACACCGGGATCTATGCTTATTCCCTGCTGCGAAAACTCTGTCAGTGTGATGTGTGTCAGCCGGTAAAGCCGGTCGAAACCAAATCCAGGCGGCTCATGTGATGGCGGGAGGGTGAGGTGTCATGGAAATGTTCTCTAGGACATATCCAAAAATCATGCTTTCGGCACCTCAGGCCTTTGTCTGTTCCCTCCTTCGTAAGGAGGGGAATGGGAGGTCGAAGCTCTGGCAAGCCATCATGGCCATGTTCGGCCGACATCAGAAGGAACAAATAGCCAAGACTCTACCCCTCCCAGCCTCCCCTTACAAAGGGAAGGTAGGTTTTGAGATAGATTCCAGACAGGTTTGGAGGCTCGAAGCCGCAACTCGGTTATTGACCGCGGTCATCAGTCTGCTGGCCTTCGTTCATGTGGTCGGCTGCAAGGGGATGCCGACGCTGGAGCAGCAGGAGCAAATGGTGCGTGCGAATAATCTTGTTCTGGAACGTGTCACTACCCGGGCGGTGGTCAATGTCTGGGGCAAGCCACCCCATCACCATAGTGAATTCACACATTTCTTCGTGATGCCGGATCGAAGTATGATCCCCCGTTCCCGTGCCGTATCAGGGGAGCCTCCGAAGGGGTGGAACGCGGGAGTGCATGCGGGGGATGGCGTTTTTTTCGCCTATCCCGAACGTGGATGGTTGCTGGTGTTTCTCGATGAGCAGCTTGTCTACAAGGAAGAACTCAAACCTGAACAGATGCAGGCCCTGGTGAATGCCTGGGCCTACGAAGATCGATTCAGGACCAAACTCGACGGGACTCACGGTCCTTAGCCCGCTCACAAAGACGGTTTCATGCCTTCAACTCCCTCAGCAGATTGCCTGAATATCGTGATGGCGGCCTCCGAGGCCGTCCCCTATGCCAAGACCGGCGGATTGGCCGATGTCGTCGGCACATTGCCGCTGGAGTTGGCAAAGCTCGGACATCGAGTAACGCTGGTATTGCCGGGCTATCGCAGCGTCGTCTCAGGGCATCAGTTTCACCTGCCCGCTGCGCGCATCAGCCTCCCCGACGCGGGGATATCGGCCAACGTGGTGCTGGAAGAAGCGAGTGTGCCGGTCACGGCGGGCTTGCACCCGCTCACGGTCCTGGCAGTTCGCTACGATCCCTACTTTGATCGTCCGGAGCTCTACCAGGATCAACGGGGCGATTATCCTGACAACCTTGAGCGATTCAGCCTTTTTTGTCGTGCGGTTCTTGAAGCGGTGCGCTTCCTCACCAGCGTGCGCGGGGAGGCTGTGGATGTTCTCCATCTGCATGATTGGCAAACAGCACTGTGCGCGGTTTATCTGAAGGCTGTTGCCCAAAAACAAAAAGAACAAGAAGGCCTCGAACGGCTGAAGACGCTGTTGACGTTACACAACGTCGGCTACCAAGGGGTGTTCCCGGGTGAGCATTTCGCGAAGACGGGACTTCCTCCGGCATTGTTCTCACCGGGCGGCCTGGAATTCTACGGGTCAGTGAATTGCCTGAAGGGAGGAGTCATTTATTCCGATGCTGTTTCGACGGTCAGCCCGACCTATGCGAAAGAAATCATGACGCCGGAGTTCGGGTGTGGACTTGAGGGTGTGCTGGCAGGGCGAACAGATGGGGTAAGAGGTATCACCAACGGCATCGATGTCAATGCATGGAATCCGGAAACCGATCCATACTTGCCGGCTCAGTACAGTGCGGTTGACTTGTCAGGCAAGCAGGCTTGCAAGCGAGCGTTGCAACGGGAACTCAGATTGCCGGGTCGTGATGTGCCGATCCTGGCCGTGATTGGTCGCCTCACTCCGCAAAAAGGCTTTGATCTGCTGATGGAGATCATTCCCGAACTGATGGCCTTGGATGTTCAAATCGCCATACTGGGAACCGGCGATCGCGACCTCGAGAAACAATTTCGCACCGCGAAAACTACCCATCCTCAGCGCATCGGTTTGACTCTCGGGTTTGATGAAGGGCTCGCTCATCGAATTGAGGCGGGCGCGGATATGCTGATAATGCCGTCGCGCTATGAGCCCTGCGGGCTCAGCCAGCTCTACAGCT
>DATIGF010000077.1:0-35337 GCA_035454865.1 Nitrospiraceae bacterium
CTGGCCGGACTCATCATCTACGGGGCGATCCTTTCGACAAGTCTTGCCTTGCCGAAGAGCGACGAACACCCACCGCTCCTTATCTATGGCGCGCCGTTCCTTCTGGCGCCCGGTCTCTCCATGGAAAAGTCAGGATTGCTCGATCGTCTGCATCGGCTCGAGTATCGGCCGGTGACTGCGGGGCCGCGGGCGCCCGGGGAGTATTCTCTGACGAATGAATCGATCGACATCTATCTGCATGCGCAGGAAGAGACCCGTCTTCCGTCGAAATCCGTCCGGCTCAGGCTGATGAACAGCACCGTCACCGATGTGGTATCGCTGCCGGACGAGCAGCCGGCGGCGCTGGTTTCCCTTGAACCGCCTTTGATCAGCGGGTTGCGCGCGGGGTCAAAGCAAGTGCGGGAATGGATCCCTCTGAGCCGTATCCCGCCGGCGCTGATCGAGACCCTGTTGGCAGTTGAGGACCGTCGGTTCTTTTCCCATCACGGGGTGGACCCGTTTGCTATTGCCCGAGCGCTCTGGGCAAACGTGACCCGCGGCGGGGTTGTGCAGGGTGGGAGCACGCTGACCCAGCAGCTGGCGAAGAACCTCTTCTACTCCCCGCAGCGGACGATGGGACGGAAGATGCGTGAGTTGGTGGCTGCCCTGGTGATGGAATTGAAGTATCGGAAGGAAGAGATCCTCGAAAGTTATCTGAATGAAATTTATCTCGGTCAGGCCGGGTCGGTCTCGATCTACGGCGTCGGGGAGGCGGCGCATCGGTACTTTGGCAAAACTCTCGACGAGTTGTCGATCGACGAGATGGCGCTGGTCGTCGGCATGATCAAGGGGCCCAACACCTATTCCCCGGTGAAGAATGTCGACCAGGCGACGCAGCGACGGAATGTGGTGCTCCGCCGTTTGCGGGATCAGGGGACGTTAACGGAGGAAGCCTGGACCCGCGCGGTGAATCGACCGGTGCAGGTGGCGCTGGCGCAGGATAGTCTGACGGATGCACCGTACTTCGTCGACTATCTGCTCCGGGAAGTCGAGGAAGGGACCGGGATGGGGATTCCGGAGGGGGCGCGGATCTATTCGACGCTCGACCCGTGGATTCAACAACTTGCCGCACTGGCGTTGCAACAGGGATTGGTCAAACTGGAAACAACCTACCCGGCACTCAAGGCGGCTGAGTCATCGCTCCAGGGTGCGGTGGTCGTCCTGGATACGAAGACCGGCCACGTGCTGGCGATGGTCGGCGGACGTAACTATCCCACGAGCCAGTTCAACCGGGCGGTCCAAGCGCGCCGGTCGGCGGGTTCGCTCTTCAAGCCTTTCGTCTATCTGACTGCGTTTGAAGCGGCACGTGAGCAGGGCTCGGCAGGCCTGACCCCGGCGACTTTGCTGGCGGACGAGCCGGTGGTCCTCGAGTCTGGCACCGGTCCATGGTCGCCGCAGAATTATGATCGACAATTCCGCGGGCAGGTCACGGTGCGGACCGCGCTCGAGCAGTCCTTAAACGTGCCTGCCGTGAGAGTGGCTCACCGGACCGGGATCACGCCGCTCATTACCATGCTTCGCGGGTTTGGCATCGCCGCTCCGCTGGCCGACAATCTCTCCCTGGCGTTGGGCAGTTCCGCGGTTTCCTTGCTCGATATTACGTCGGCCTACGGAGGACTGGCCAATGGCGGGGTGGTGGTGCGTCCGGTTGCGGTGACCAATTTGGTGCGTGAGAGCGGCGAAACCCTCTGGAGTCCCATGCTCGATCGACGCCAGGTGGCATCTCCCCAAGGCACCTATCTTGTGACTTCGCTGTTGAGGGGGGTGGTCGATCGCGGGACCGGCACCAGGGCCAGAATGCTTGGCGTGCAAGGTCCGGTGGCGGGTAAGACGGGTACGACCGATGGGTATCGGGACGCCTGGTTCGTCGGCTATACGCCGGATCTCGTCATGGGTGTGTGGGTGGGGTTTGATGATGAGCGACCGATCAAACTGACCGGCTCGCAGGCGGCGCTCCCGATTTGGGGTGAATTGGCGCGGCGGCTCATTCCGCAAGACCAGCCGGATTTTGAAATGCCCTCCGGGGTTGTGCAGCGGGAGATTGATCCGAAATCCGGCCAGTTGGCAACCTCGCAATGTCCGGAGAAAACCCGGGAGGTCTTTATTGCGGGGACGGAGCCGACGGATTATTGCAGCATCCACGGGGGCGGAATATGGGAGCGGTTCAAGCAGACTTTCGGATTCTCCTAGTCAGACTGTTCCCAATGTCCGTCGGCTGCGTTCTCACGTCGTGCAATACCTTAACGTACCGGGAAGTACGCCGTGACATCTCGCTCGCTGCGGCCTTGCCGACGAACATTTCGAACAGCCTGTGAGACCAGCTTTGGTCATCCACGAGTCGGTCCACTGGAACAGCCTAACAGTCGGAGTTCATTTTTCCATAAACTGCTAGGCCCCGGGAACGTCCTGCGGTATTCTGGGTTTCGATCGGCGACAAAGAGGAGCCCTCTATGAAAAAGAACGGGTACATGGACGACGGCAATATTACCCTGCTGGCCAAAGGCGTCGAGCTGAAGGGCGAAATTAAGGTCGACGGCACGGTGCGCATCGATGGCCGATTGGAAGGCGATGTGCAGACGAAGGGGGAAGTGATTGTCGGCGAGGACGGAGTCGTCAAGGGGACGATCTCAGCCGGTACACTCATCAGCAGTGGCCGTATCAAGGCTACAGTGACGACAACCGGACGGGTGCAGTTGCTCAAGACGGCGATACTAATCGGCGAAGTCCATTCTCCCGTCATGTCGATAGAGGATGGGGCAAAATTTCAGGGCGTGAGTGACATGGGCGTGGCAGCCTGGCCCGAAGAAACGCCCCGATTGCCCGGCAACGTTCGTGACTTGACCGCGCATCGCGGGAAAGCGGTGGCGGTGATCGGGAAAGAGCCCGAACTGTAAGCGAGTTGTCTTTCTTCGTTTCCTGTCCTGCCGACGTCGTATCCACGGATCCAATACCCAATGCATTGTCCGGTGCTGACTGACTGGCCGGGGTGTGCAGATCCCCGTGCCGTCGTTCGTGCTGGTGGTGTCGGACGGCCGGTACTCCATTGGTGCCCCGGCCATTTCTTCGCGCCCGGCCCGGTCGGCCGACTGGTGACCGCTGTACAGCTTTACTGAACGGAATACCACGTGGCTGAGCTTGCGCGCCGGCGAGCCCCGTCACACCTTCGTTAGATTCTCGTCGATCGTCATACCTCAACCGTCTAGCGCAGTGTCTTGGTTTCACGAAGGACGGATAACGTTTGGCCGATGACGACAGTTACTCCAATGGGATGGTAATCGCGATTCCGCCCATCACGTCGTTCAACTTGAAGTCCCGCTTCGGACTGAAGGGATGGCTGTTGTGGCAGGTCACGCAGGCGGTCGAGATGGCGCGATCCGGGTAAATTGCCTGAAAGTATTGTTTCTTGCCGCTGGCCACTATGCCGGTCACCGGCCGATCCGGCTGGCGACGGATCGTATCAAGCGCCTTGCGTTCGAAATCAGTGGCAGGCGCGTTCCGTTGATAGACCGGCGAGAGGCCGATGAGCCGGTAGCGGATGCCACGGCCACTTTCTGCGACGAGACGGCCGGAGTGCTGGAGGAATTGCGCCGGCAGCGGGAGAGCGTTTTCCTGTTCCCAATGTTCGGCCGCAGCCACAATGCCTTTTTCCTGCATGCGATTGACGACGTAGGTGGTGTAAATCGTGCGGTCGGCTTCCAGGACGGCATGGACGTAATCGGCGACTTTTTCCGGCGGGATGCCGGCGGTGCCGGGGCTTTCCTTGGCGAAAGGGAGGGAGGCCCCGCCCCAGAGCCAGCCTACGAGGAGTGCGAGGGTTGCGGCTCGGAACGTGAAACGGATGTAGTCCATGTGCCCTCCTCCGGGGGCGCGGCAAGGATTGGCAGGGTCACAATGCAGGTGGTGCCCCGGCCTTCGGTACTCTCGACGCGGACATCCCCTCCGAATTTCCGGAGGATGCGCCGTGCCACGGTGAGCCCAAGGCCCGATCCTTCGCCTTGTCCCTTAGTCGTGAAAAACGGATCGAAAATTCTTGAGAGGTGTTGCTTGGAGATGCCGGGGCCGGAGTCGGCAATGGTCGCCGTGACGAGCTTGTCCGACAGGGTCGTGGTGAGCGTGAGCGTGCCGGTGCCCTTCATGGCCTGTACGGCGTTGGTTAGGAGGTTCGTCAAAGCTTGCCGGAGTTGGTCCGGGAGAGCCAGCACGCGGGTGCTTCCTGCATAAGCTTTCTGGACCACAATGCCTTTCATGTCGGTAACCGTTTGTGCTGTGGTCAGCGCCTGGTCCAGTTCCTGTTCCAGATAGACCGGCACCCGTTGATCTGAGGCCTCCCGACCGGTCACGCCGGTGAAGTCTCGAATGATGGTGGCCATGCGGCGGCCTTGAGCTACGATATCACGCGCATAGGTTTTCACACGTTGCAGATCCTGCTCTTCTTGAATCGCCTCTCCTAAGCCGACGATGCCGAACAGCGGGTTGTTGAGTTCATGGCCGATCCCGGCGGTCAACACGCCGAGGCTGCCGGTTTTTTCCGCCTGAACCAGCTGGTCCTGGAGCCGGCTCTCCTCCGTCGTGTCCCGGAGGACTAACCCGATGCGATCCTGTTCTCCAGGCCGGGGGGGCAAGCGGAACCATTGGTACTGGTAGAGGCGCGGACCGATGTGAAGTTCAGAACGGCGGGAGGACGATTCTTGTTCCGCAGCGGGGGCAAGCGGATCGCGTGGCGGGGTCCCGCGCTCCACACCGGCTTCCGCGGAGGATCCGTCCCCGTTGGTATGAAATTCATTTCGGAGCTTGTTCTGGGCGGCGGTGTCCATGGGGAGCAAGGTGAATAGGGGTATTGCCGATATCGGCTCATTCTGGATATCAAAGGATTCGCGCGCCGCCCGATTGATGTATTGCACCACTTCATGCGCATCGATCAGCAGAATCGGAGTCGGGACGCTGTCTAGAATTTGATCCGTGGACTGTTGGAGGACCTGGACTTCCTGAGTTTTCAAATTGACCTGGTCGGTCAGTCCCGCGAAGGCGGCTTCGAGCTGCTTGTTCATGCGATTGATTTCGTCGGCCAGATCTTCCAACTCATCCCCTGTCTGGACCTGAATGGGCGTCCGCAGCTCACCGCGCCCGATCGCCTGCGCGGCCTGTTGGAGTTGTCGAACCGGGGTCACGATGCGACTGGCGGCGACGTAGCCCAGCGAGGCCAGTAGCGCGATGGCCACCGTTCCAAACACCGTCATCCAGGTGAAGAGATGCTGAATTGGGAGAAAAAGCTCGTCGGACGATTGCCAGACAAACGTGTGCCAGGAACCGCTTTCGGGGGAGCCGTTGGTGGCCCGGCTTGTCTCCGGCAGGGGGGCAAAGCCGATAACGGAAGTCGATTGCCCGCCATGGCCGTCGCTGGCGGCCTGCACCCAGCCGGGTTGCCGTGGCGTGACGAGCGGGATGAGGCTCCGATCGGACAACGACACTCCCGTAGGCAGAATCGGGCAGCTCATGACGATGCCGCGACTGTCGATCAACATGACGTGGCCGGTTTTCCCGAACCGGATCACGTGGGTCGAAGGGGAGAAAAATTCTTTGGCATCGATCACACGGTGGAGCACTCCGACGACCTCGTACCGCAGGCTGTCCATGACGGGGAGCGAAATGGTGAAGACGTAGGCATCCACTTTCGGCTCGAAATGCAGATCTTCGATGTAGAGTTTACCCACCGCGTTGTTGAAGGTGCCCTGCCACCATTGGGTCTGATTGTGGCGGAAGTCCGGCATTGTTGTCATGGCGGCGACGAGCGTGCCCTGCGTATCGGTCAGGAACAGCATCTTCGTGGCCGCACGGACGACCTGCGGCAGCAGTTGATCAGGCGTGCTATGGGCACCGGTGTAGTATTCGCGGAGCAGCACGGCCAGAGGGTTCTCCGTAATGACCTTGAGCGCGGCGGGGTCCTGCGCGGCCCAGCGCTGTTCCAGTTCCATGAGGACCGTAGGCTGGTTCTTGGAATCCTGGCCCAGCAGCGCATCACGCCGCCGCTCCAGCTCTCGGACGATGGTTGGATCGTTGGCGATGCGTGAGGTACGAGCTATTTCTTCGCCGACGAGCAGATCGACCTTGCGAGCGGCTTCGGTCGCCAGGGCTTTGAAGCTTTCTCCGCTTACCTCGCGGATTTCTTGCGATCCTTGCCAGAAGGCCATACCCAGGCCGACGACGAGCGGGACGATCCCCACGAAGAGCATCGAGAGAATCAGCTTGGTCTTGAGTCCCCAGCGTGTTCCTGCTGGCGATGAGATTGGCGTCCTGCTCATGGGTGAGCACTCCGGTCGCCAGTGACTGCGTCACGGGGAAAGGTGATGGTGAAGCTCGAACCCCGACCGACCTGGCTCGCGACTGCAATTGTCCCGTGCATGTGATGGATCACATTCTTGATATTGTACAAGCCCAATCCTGTTCCTTTCCCGGGGGGCTTCGTGGTGAAAAAGGGTTCGAAGATCTGGCCGAATAGCTCCTGGGGGATCCCGCAGCCCGTGTCTGAGACGCGGACTTGCGCCGCGCCGTCGATGACGGCGGTTTCCAACGTCAAGGTTCCCCCGTGCTCCATCGCCTGGACGGCGTTCGTAATGAGATTGACGAACACGTGGAGGAGTTCATCGGGGTTGCCTTTCACGGTCACGTCAGGCTGGTAGGCCTTGCGAATGTCGATGTCTTGCAGCGCCACCGCATAGCGGGCAATCTTGAGGGCCTCATCCAGTTTGGTGTTGATCGTAATCACGCTGTCCTGCAGCGACGAAGCCCGCCTGGAATATGAGGTGAGGTCCCGACAGATAGCCGTGGTGCGTTTCACGGCCTCGATAATGTCGCGTGCCTGGAGATGCACGGCCTCCAGGTCCTGTTCTTCCGCAAGATTCTCGGCCAATCCCAGAATGAGCTGAAGCGGGTTGTTCATATCGTGTGCAATGCCGGCGGCAAAGGACCCGATGCCCGCGAGTTTCTCGGCGTGGAGCAGCTCGGTTTGTAATGCGGATTCATGCTGTACGAGTTCCCACAAAATGCGCGAGGCCGGCCCACTTAGAATATCGGCTCCAGTAGGGACTTGTTTGTGCAGCATCCGCTCCATAGCCGGGTCGCCCGTGACATCCATCACAAGATTGACCCCGTGGTTCCCGATCAGATCGGCGACGCGCTCATAGACCGGGACATTGAGTTCACGGGCCCGCTGAAGTCCCGGGGCGCCCGGATTCTGGTCGGTGATGCCGACGATCTCGATAGTGCGAATCTGGTGGAGCAGATCGAGGAGCGCAGTGCCGCCACGGCCCGCACCGAGGATTGCCACCTTCGTGGGAGGTTGGGATGCCATGAATGCAGGCCTTTCCCGGCCGGACTGGCGATCGACTGCGGCGGGAGGGGAAGAGGATAGAGCGCTCTTCCCCTCCTGTGTCGTGACATTCGAAGTCATTACAGATGGGCCAATTCACGCTGTTCCATCGCACGGGCCACGGAAGCTTTCAGCTTCTCACCCTCCACCGGTTTCACCAGATAGTCGACGACGCCTTGCCGAAGCAGGGAGGTTGCCATGTCGGTATCCGGGAATCCCGTCAGGACGATCAAAGGCACGCGGGGATAATTCTGGCGGAAGTAGGCGATCGCTTCAATGCCGTTCACTTTCGGCATCCGGATGTCGCAGATGATGACATCGAGCAGCAAGCGGTTCTCTCCGGCGTTAATCGTTTCGATCCCTTTCTGCCCGTCCTCGGCTTCAAGGACATCATACCCGGCTTTTTGCAGCGTCATCCGAACGACCTTGCGGATGTCGGCCTCGTCGTCCATGATCAGCACGCGACCGTTGGAACTTTGATCTCCCATAAAGAATCCTGACTTGAATTCGCTCATGGTAACCTCCTTGATGAAGGGCAGGGGGTGATGGGTTGAAATCCTTATCTTGTCTGTAACGAGATAACCGCAAGGCTCGTGCCGGATCTTCAGGGAGGCGGGTGTGATCTAATTTCAATAGGTTGGTAGTTCAGCATGTAATAGGGCCCTTTCAGCTTTGCTCAAATGCACCACCAGGTGATGATATCCACCAACCTGCCAGCAGTGGATGGAAGCTGGATATTGCTCCACAATGAGTCACCGAGTCACCAGAGACGACGCATGAACGCGACGGTGACGAGGACGATGACTGCAGTCCAGCACAGCATGATGAAATACATGGTAGAACTCCTTGAAAAGAAATCGGCTCCTCTGAGACTGCGCTAACAGCAAAGGCTGTGCCTTTACCCTGCCGGTTAGGTGGCGACTGATATTGCACAGGATTCTGTATGGTTATCGAAGAGCACGACGGAGAACGCAGAAAAGCTGGTGTTTTCGTTTCGTTGCTCAAAGTGATCCAATGCGGATGGGAAGCGATTCAGATGAGGAGCAGAATTGCCGGATTCTAAAGTGGGAGCGCATTGCCTTTCCGAACAGATTTCGGCTAGGGTATTCACCGGGTTCAGAAAACGAGGAGCATGTGATTACAACAGATGTATTGACGGACTATATCCTTAAGAGCATGCCGGATGCCGTGGTGACAGTGACCGACCGCACGGGGACGATGGACCACCTCAAGGTCATCATCGTCTCAGAGGCGTTCCACGGGAAGAACCTTCTCGACCGGCACCGTATGATCTATCAGGCGTTGGATGCCCCGATGAAGGACGGCCGCATTCATGCGCTGGAGTTGACAGCACGTACCAGGGACGAAGCATAGGAGGAGACAATGGCCGAACCGATAGAAGAAGAAATCCAGAGGGAAGTGAAGGCGCACAAGATTCTGATCTACGGCAAGGGAACCAAGACCATGCCGATGTGCGGGTTCACGCGGGAGACGATGCAGTTTTTCGACAAGTACGGCTATCCGTACGAATTGATCGATGTGCTCTCGCAGCCGGCAAAGCGGGAAGCCCTGACGAAGATGACCAACTGGCCGACGCTACCGAAGGTCTTCATCGACGGGACATTCTATGGCGACACCGATATCCTCGACCCGATGGCCGCCAAGGGCGAAATGGAGCCGCTGCTGAAGAAGGCCTTCGGGAAGTAAGGAGGACATGCCTATCGGTTTTGTGCCTCCCTCAGGCGCGGGCGGTGGCGCTATATCTCGTCGACACCGTACAGGCTTCAGGTCAAGCGAGTTCCATATGAGGCTGCTTGCCCGGTCGGTGGAGCGTCACTGGCGGGCACGCCCTGCAGAACCTCATCGCTTCGCTTCCGGCGGGGGCCAGTTCATTTCGGTATGCCGACCGCAGTAATAGCACTGGAGACGGTAGCGGGCCTTGCGCCGGGGATTGGGCAGGGAAATAAACGTGATGGGCGTGTCATCGAACGGACACGTCGGTTGATCGTGAAGGAGATGCACCTCCGCCATCATCGTGATCGACGCGACATCCCAGGGCGGCGCGTGCTCCTCTTTGCCCGCAATCTTTTCCACCGAGTGGCAGCGCTCGCAGGTCGCTTCGTAGGTCTTGATGCGGGCATTATGCGGAGTGAGATCGATGACATCCATCGGGCCGCCGCAGCCGGGTTTGGCACAGGTCAGATGTTCATGTTGTAGCGCTTGAACGAATCGATGATGAGTCTCCCGCTCTTGATCAGTTTTCATTGACCCTCCCTCTTTTGCCATTCACCTAGGCGAGCCGAGCTGGCTGGTTTCACAGTGCGCGCATTGACCACGCGTCGTAGCACTCCCCCCCATTCCTCTCAGGAACGGCATCCACGTTGGTTCCCCTGCGCACGTTGAGCGAACACCGCCCTTGAGTTCAACCTATGATCATTTTGGTGCGCGCTCAATGGGCAAGGAGCTGATATGGGTGTCGTTCCATCTCCTAAATTCCCCAAGCGCCGCTGATCTGAATATTCGCGCCGTTGACGTAGCGGGCTTCCTCGCTGAGGAGATAGCGGACAGCCGCAACCGTATCATCGACCGTCCCGATATAGCCGGCCGGGATGCGTTTGGCCATGCCGGCAAGTTCCTCCGCCGGTGCGCTGCCGGAGTCGATGAAGCCGGGCGAGACAGCGTTGACGGTAATGCCGTGGGGAGCCAGCAGTTTGGCCAAGGTGCGCGTCAGAATCAGCACGCCGGCCTTGGCAATGTAGTGGGCAGTCACGTCCGGCTGGGAAATCATCTGATCGGCGTTCGCCATGCTGAAGTTGATGATGCGGCCGGCCTTGCGAGCCTTCATGCCAGGAGCGACGGCTTGTGCGAGATAGAAAATGGGATGCAGGTTGCCGTCGAACATCTCGTTCCATCCCGCGACGGTCTCTTCGAATAGACTGATCCGGTGGTACGGGCCGGCGCCGTTAATCAGCGCGTCAATCCGCTCCCATTTTGTTTCTACCTGTGAGACGAGGGCCTTGGCCGCTCCCGGGTCTGATACATCACAGCGAACGGCGAGGGCCTGCCCTCCTTGTTCTGTAATCGCGAGAGCGGTTTTCTGGGCTTCGGCTTCGCTGGTCCGATAGCAAAACGCAATCTTCCAGTTCCGGGCGGCGAGGTCGAGGGCTATCCCGCGCCCGATGCCTTTGGCTCCTCCGGTAATGAGGGCGACGCGTTGGTTCATGATCATTGCACCAGTTCAAATTGCAATTGCGTATTATGCCCTGGAACGCAGCCGTTTGGCGATCAGTTGCAGCGCCCCGGCAGTACGACTTGAAAACGACTGTTCGTTCTTCGGTTTCTTGGCATCCAGGACGCTGGCCTCGATCAGGGCCTGAACGTCCTCGATCGTGTCGACATCACGCCACGGTGCGATCATTGCGGCCTTGAGTCCGAGCGTACCTGCTTTTTCCTGCGTGAGCCTGAGCACCTGGTCGGTCGACCAAGGAATTCCGCTGAAAAGATCGGGAGCGGATCGCCTCAGGCCGATCAGATAGTACCCGCCGTCGAGGGCCGGACCCAACACGAGGTCATTCGACTCCAACAACGCGAGAGCCTCTTTGTAATGCTCGAGGGGCAGCGAGGGTACGTCGGTGCCTACGATCAGCACGCGCTGGTATCCCTGCGCGAACATGGTGTCGAAGGCCTGGTTCATGCGCGTCCCCAGGTCATCGCCGACTTGATCGAGGAGTCTCACGCCTTGCCGTTCCTCCATGATCTTGAAGAACACGAGAGTGGAGGATGGGGTACAGGCGAGATAACGGTCGAGCGGCAATTTCAGTTTCGTCACCGCGACCTTTGATCGTTCCAGCGTATCGAGGACAAAGCTTCCGTGGAGCGTGGCCGCCTCGTCCGGGGTCAGCGGCGGACAGAGGCGTGTTTTCACCTGCCCGGCGATCGGCGCCTTGGCAAATATGACAAGCGCGCTTGCAGCGCGCTGCGGGCCAGAGGCGAGGGGCGGGAGGCGAGGGGTCGAAAGCGGTTCCGTTTTGTTACGCGAGCGGTCTTTCATCTGATCTTCTTACCCCTGGCCTCGTGCCGCATGCCTACTCGCGCACCGTCGCATAGAAGTGCGCAAGGCGATGCGGACTGACGCCGGTCCAGAATAGGAATCGCAGGGTCCACATGAGGAGAATGGTTCTGATCGGACCGCGGGTTTCCCAGCGACGATACGATGTGATGACGCGGCTTCGGAGCGGCGCGGTCTGTCCCATCCGCTTGAGCCGGCGGCTGAAATCGATATCTTCCATCAGGGGGATGTCGGCATACCCCCCCAGCTGGTCAAAGATCCGGCGGCGGACGAAGATGGCTTGGTCGCCTGTGGCAATCCCGCTCCAGCGCGAGCGCCAGTTCATCATCGTACTGATGATGGCGCTCCAGGCTGTCCGGCGATCAAATTCTACATCGAATCGCCCTCCGACGACCTGTCCATCCTGCATCGCGGTCTCGATGTCCTGTCTGGCTGTGGACGGCAGCCGGGTGTCCGCATGCAAAAAGAGAAGAATCTCGCCTCGACTCGCGTTGACTCCCTCGTTCATCTGTCGCGCGCGCCCGCGCGGCGCAGTAATGAAGCGGGCGCTAGGTACTCTGGCGCAGAAGGCTTCGGCCATCGGGATGGTGCGGTCTGTACTCCCGCCGTCGGCGAGGACGACTTCATCGAAGCTTAAAGTCGAAGCCTGTGCGAGTGTGCCTGCGAGCGTGGTTTCCTCGTTGAGGGTGGGGAGAATCACGGAGATCGTCATCGGATCAGGATTGCGAAGCAGGTGTCCGGCTTCGTTCTCGCGTTGCTCGGAGGCTCGGCGTACCAAAGACGTACGCCTCGCTTCTTCTCTCGCTGCGGTCCTGCCGACAGCCTGGTTGACCATCCGGCAGAGTCCGCTAAGCAGATCTCGCTCAGGTGGATTTTTTCGGCTCTCTGAACATGAAGTACATGACGATAATCACGGTCGCCCAGAATACGACCTGCTTGTGCCAGAAGAGCACCTCACCGTAGTGGAAGAATCCCAATCCCAGGACGATGGCACCGGTCATGACGCCATATCGAAGTGCCGGGTTCTCGATCACGGCATTGGCCCAGACGGCCAGCCCGCCGAAGTAGATGAGGAGCGGCACCGCGTTGATTTCGAATCCGCCGCTGATCGAAAGAAACACGTTCAGAAATCCGATGAACATCAGCGCCGTGCCGGTCATCATGCCGGCGACGCTCAGTTGCCGGTCGTTGCTCGACTCGTCCTCTGCGGGGCTGGGTGACGGACGTTGCGAGGGATCGCTCGAAGGGAGATCTGTAGGAGCCATAATTATGCCTTGAAATGTTTGCTGAGCGTGAGGGCCTGTCGCTGATAGGAGGACCCCAGCGTCGTACCGTATAGCTGAGATGGTACGTCGAGCATCTTGTCGTATACAACCTTGAAAAACGTTTGTCCGTCATGAATCAGGAAGGGGACATCGTGCGGCCGCACTTCCAGCACCACCTGGGTCCCTTTGATTTCTCCCTCCGACCCATAGCCGAATCCGGGATCGAAGAATCCGGCGTAGTGGGTGCGCAGTTCTCCGCATGCCGCTTCATAAGCGACCATTTCTGCGGCGTAACCCGCCGGCACTCGGATGCGTTCTTTCGACGCGAGGATATAGAACTCTTCCGGTTCCAACAAGAGGCTATCGTGCCGATGCCGATAGAGCGGCTCCCAAAAGTCCGCCGCGGCGTAATGACCGATTTTCGCAAGGTCGATGACATGGCTGTTCTTCTTCGCGCGGTAGCCGATGATGCGGGAGTCGGTCCGATCTTCTCCTTTGAGATCGATGCGGAGGAAGAGGCCGCGTTCGGCGCGAAAATCCCGGCTGCGGACGACTTTCTTGGACGGATCGTTGTGGTAGAGCAGCGGCGTCTTCTGGTGAAGCGTGTGGAGCGCCGTATCGGAGACGGTGGCTTCCCCGCGCACGAACCGGATCTGATTCAACGACTGCCCTGTGCGAACCTTGATGGCAAATGAGCGCGGTACGACTTCAAGAAAGAGCGGGCCGTGATAGCCGGCACGGATTTCATCGAAGCCTGCATTGAGATCCGTGACCACGCGGGTGAAGACATCGAGTCGCCCGGTTGTGCTTTTCGGATTGGCTCGCGCACGGAGGGTCTTGGGTAGCTTCAGAGTTTCCAGCAGCGGAACCAGGTAGACGTGACCTTTTTCCAGGATGGCGCCGTCGGTCAGGTCCATCTCGTACATCACGAGGTCGGACTGGTAGAAATCGAGCACGTTGAGGCGCGAGGAGATGGCCGAGAGTTCCGGCAAAAAGCTGCTGATCAACCGGTAGGCCTTGCGCCCCAGACGGAGGTCGAGGCTGGCCGGCTGGATCTGTCTGTCTTCAATCGCCGGCGAGGCGCCGATGGCCCGGCCGGCGATGAGCCGTTTGATGTCCTGATAGGGGAGAATACCTGAATGCCGCGATTGAGTGGTCACAGGTCGTCCGCATCTCCGCCGCAGCTGTTTCCCCAGGCTGCATAGCCGTCCCGGTCCGGGAAGCTGTCACTACAAGACGCGAACGCCTCGGCTGAGCCTTCGTAGGAGGATCGCGCACCGACCATCGGGAGTTCGCGCCCGTTTCCGGCTTTCGGCTCCGGGTAATGGAAGGTCTTGTTCTCGTAATTTTTCAGGACGACTCCGTCTTCATCCCTGTGCACCAGGTAGTCATCAGGCAACAAAGGGATCTTGCCGCCGCCGCCGGGCGCATCGATCACGAAATGGGGCACCGCCATGCCGCTTGTGTGGCCTTGGAGCGCCTTGATGATATTCAACCCGGTTTCCACCGTCGTACGGAAATGATTCGTTCCCTTGGTGAGGTCCGCTTGATAGAGGTAATAGGGTTTCACCCGCGCGAGCAACAGCTGGTGCACGAGACGCTTCATGATATCCGGATCGTCGTTCACGCCTTTGAGGAGGACGGTTTGCGCTCCCAGCGGGATACCGGCATCGGCGAGCATGCCGCAGGCGGCTTTGACTTCCGGAGTGAGTTCGTCCGGATGGTTGAAATGCAGATTCATATAGATCGGGTGATATTTCTTCACCATTTCGCAGAGTTTCGGCGTGATCCGTTGAGGTAAAGTACCGGGGACCCGTGATCCGATGCGGATGACTTCCAAGTGAGGAATCGTCCGCAGAGCTTTGAGCACGCGCTCCAACAGATTATCGGGCAGGAGCAGGGGGTCGCCGCCCGAGAGGATCACATCACGCACTTCCCGATGCTCGCGGAGATACGTGATGGCTCGGTCCAGTTCGCCTTTCTTGAGGAAGCCCGGTTTACCGACCAGTCGCTTCCTCGTGCAGAACCGGCAGTAGATCGGACATTGATTGGTCACCATGAGCAGGACCCGATCCGGATAGCGGTGGACCAAATGGGGTACCGGACTCATGAGATCTTCTTCCAGAGGGTCGTCCTCGGCATCGAGGTCGGCCAATTCCGCAAGTTCAGGAACGACCTGTTTCCAGATCGCATCGCCCTTTTCTTTGATCGTCCCGAGCACGGTCGGGGTGATGCGCATGGGATACGGGCCGACGATCGCTTCTATTTCTTTTTCGTCGACGCCGAACCGTTCGGCGAGGTCCTTCGGCTTGACGATGCTCTCAGCGAGTATCTGTCTCCAGGCTTCCACAGGCGTCAGGGCCTCCTTGTCAGGGCGTGGACCCTTCGGTGGCAGAGGAACCGGGCACCAATTCCTGACGGTCTGCCGGCCGAGGGACTGGTAATGCGGTTACGACGGTGTCTTGGCATAGCGTGTATCAAGGTGGGCAAGAATCTCGTGTGTCTCGATCAAGACGGTGTCGCCGTCCTTCAGCACCGGCACGTAGTATTGGCCGGACACCTCGTAGACGACTTTTCGCATCGGCCTGAAATCGGGGACAACGACGTCTTCGTAATGCAGGCTCAAGTCGGCCAGCTTTTGACGGACCACTTCGCAGTCAGGACACCAGCCGACATGGTAGAGAGTCAGGGCCACGATGATCTTAGGCTACCAGGAAAACGGCGAAAGTGAAACGGCCATTTTTGGAATTCGTCGGGAGGCGTTTGCTAGTCCGGCTGCAGGGCACAGGGGACCATTATCGCGTCTTTCATACCATGGATGACCTTTTTGTCAGCCGGACAAATCGTTGCCAGGATGCCGGCCAGTTCTACCTTTTCACCAGTGACAAAGTAGTACGGGGAGAGGCGGGCCCGCCCCGCCATGCGTATCATCGTCTG
The DNA here is from genome assembly GCA_035454865.1 of Nitrospiraceae bacterium. Classification (GTDB taxonomy): domain Bacteria; phylum Nitrospirota; class Nitrospiria; order Nitrospirales; family Nitrospiraceae; genus Nitrospira_D. The sequence continues at coordinate 15,677 of DATIGF010000077.1, forward strand.
GGTTCCGCTGTCCACATAGTCCATGTCAAAGAGCCGGCCCTTGTGAAACTCCTGCAAGATGTACGGCGTGGTCGCGAAGGAGTCCAGCGCCTTCCGGAGCGCGCCGGTCCACTCCGTTTGCGGCATGTCGTGCCCGATTGAAACGCCCCGGCTGCCCCAGGCCAGTTCGGAGAATCCCGACGGCTTGATAACGAAGTGCCGCTCCTTCTGGGACGCCGCGGCCAGGTCGATCCAGTTCGAGATCGCATGCCCTCCGACGTCCAGGCCAGGAATCGTGGCGGTGGCAGGAATCGGGGCCGGGTCGAGCAGCCAGGTTTTGGGCATGATCGTGGCGAGATGGAGCGCAGAGTCGGCGCCGAGCTCTTTTTCCCAGAAGGGTCGCAACACGGGATGATGGAGCAGGGCAAAAGCCGATTTTTCCTCCAGCGCCGGCTTGTAGGGAGGGGTGACGGCAACCCGGTCTTTCTTCGCGGCATACTGAACGAGTTCAGCTTTGGGAATGTTCATGAGGTCGAACAGCTCATAAAAGCGGTAGATCAATCCGATCGCCTGTTCGCCGCCGTCGGTACGCAGCAAGAGCCCTTCCTCGGTGAATCGGATCTCGCGTGGTTCCACGCACCAGACGGGAGTTCCCTGCTCGCGTAGTCGTGCGGCGAGCCAGGACATTTCGGGGCGATAGTCTTTGGCTTCTTCGGAGACGAGAATGGCGACGCACCCGGGGTGTCGTTCCTGAGCGGACTTCAGCATCGAGGCGAAGCCGCGCACCATACCGTCCCGTCCCCCGATGAACTGCAGGCGGCCTTCATTCAGATCGTGATAGATGCGGGAGAGGCATGCCGTGAGTCCTATCCCGCCGGGAACCGAGTCGAGCTCGGTGATAACCATGCCGTCCTGGGTGGGAATCACATCCGGTCGGATGACGGCCGGTATGGCGTCACGAAACCGTTTCATGCGGCTATAAGTCACCAAGGCTTCGGGTTTGCCCTGATCCAGGTAGCCCGCGACCCAGCCCGGCTGAGTGCCTTTGACACTCTCGAAATACAACCGGTTCAGCGCTCGATAGAACGAAAGCAACTGCGGACCGAGTGCAGTGAAGAACTCCAGTTGCTCACGGGAGAGGAGTAGAGGGCAGGGGCTGATACGCCAGGTGGTTGTCGCCTGCAGGGCCGAGACGCTGGTTGCAGGAGGTGGAGCGGCGGGATCGGCAAACAGCCCTGCGGCGCTCAATTGGGCGCGGACCGTCAGAGCGCGACTGAGCGCAGTCTCGGGTCGAAGCGAGGGGCAGAGCGGTTCAGTCTGTGCCAACGAGAGAATCCTTTGCCGTCTTCCCTTGGGGGGTGCAATCGCCGCGCGCGGACAGGCGCGAGGTCAGATGCTAGCACGCGGGTCAGGACCCGACAAGGGGTGCGGGGCTGACCGGCGTCGCCATGCGCACGCAATTCTTGCCGGCTCGTTTGGCAACATACACGGCGGCATCGGCTGCGGAGACGAGGCCTGCCGCACTCGAAGCATGAATGGGGAAACTGGCCACGCCGATACTGCAGGTCAGGGAGAGGGGGGGATTTGCCAGGATCGCCAGTTCGGGCAGCAGCGGTAACGTCGTCACGCGGTGACGCACGCGTTCTGCCGCGCTGAGGGCGCCGTCCATGGAGGTATTCGGAAGAATCAGCGCGAATTCCTCGCCTCCGTACCTGGCGGCGACGTCGCTGGCGCGGGCGAAACTGCGCCCCGGCGACTGTTGGCTGTCGAGCAACCAGCCCATTTCTTTCAGCACCTGGTCGCCGGCGCTGTGACCGTACGTGTCGTTAATGCTCTTGAAATTGTCGAGGTCGATGAACAGGAGCGACAGAGGCCTCAGAGAGCGGATCGATTGGGAACACATGTGGACCAGGGTCTGCTGAAAATGGGAATGATTGAAGAGTTTGGTGAGGCCGTCTCTGGAAGACTGATCGCGCAATTGCTCATTGGTGTGGAGGAGTTCGCGATTGGCTTCGGAGAGTCTCTTGACCAGTTGCTCGGTCCGGACCTGCTGTTGTTTCAAGCTCGTGATATCGGTGATGGTCTCCACCACATGAACGGCCCCGCTGTTTGTGGTGACAGGAGCCCACTGGACGAGTAGACACTCTTCGCCGTTGGGGAGGAGGACTTCGCTGGAAGTGTGCATGTTGTGCTGTACGGCCTCCGGCATCTTGCAGAACTCACAGGGGGCGGCACAGCCGGCGATCTTCTCGTGACACGCTTGGCTGGAGATGTCGCCGAACTTGGCCAACGATGTGCTGTTTTGAAAAACGGCTTTGTGGGTGACAGGATCAATGACGGTGATGATCACCGGTTGGGAGTTGAGCAGAGCCCGAGGGTCATACGTGTCGGGACCGGAACGGGGGTCGGCCATGGGGTGGGAGTCCTTTCAACCGTGAACAGTTGCAGTATCCCAGCAGGGGCAGACATGGTCAAGGAATTGGCTTGATTTGCGCGGGCAGAGACCGGCGCGATGAATGCTGCCTGTCGATGACACGATGGCTCCTGTCGCCGGGGCAGAAGCACTCGACGGGAAGTGAACCTTTCTTGCCACGTTCCGGCATGCATCGTATGATGAGACCTCGATGGTCCTGCTTACGGTGGAGTCCGAACTACCCGTGACCGCTCCGAAGGCCCTGCCGCAACTCGTGCCTGGCTCTGCCTGCTTCCGCTGCGACGTCTGTTGTCGTTTCCCGGAAGCCGACAGTTTCCTCCGTCCTTATTTTACCCGGCAGGAAATTTCTGCCGCTGTTTCGCATGGGGTGCCCGCTGCGTCCTTTCCTGAGGCGGCAGGCTCTCAAATTAGTCTGGTGCCGAATCCCGCCGGCGAGGGGTACCTCTGTCCCGCCTTCGAACCGGCGACCGGCCGGTGCGGGATCTATGAGGTCCGCCCGCTGGACTGTCAGCTCTATCCGCTCGCCTTGATGTGGAACGAAGCCCGGGAACAGGTGCTGCTCGGGTGGGATAGCAAGTGTCCCTTCATGCGTGACGCAGTCCCCGACGCGATTACCGCTCATGCTGAACAGGTCACCGGCCTGCTGGCGACCGAGGCGTTTATCGGGACCCTCCTCGCCAATCCCCGTTTGATCGGGCGCTTCCAGGAGGATGTCGTGGTTCTCACGGCTCTCCCGCAACTTACGGCACGCCTGATGTCGCAGCGGGTTGATCCCCGACTCCGGCCTCTGACCCTGTCGGACGCGCCGCGCTTCGCGCGGGCGCTGGACCAGGCGAGGATCCTCAGCTCTGACGCGCTGGCAGCCTATGCCTTCCCCTATCATTACATCTGGACGTCGCTGTTGCCTTACTGGTGGTTGGAATCTCGTGAGACGCTGTATCTCTTCGCGCAGTCTCCGGATGGCTGGTTCATGCCGCTGCTTCCCCTCGGGTTGAGGCCGCTGGAGCAGGCAGTTGATGAAGCGTTTACGCTGATGCAGCAGTGGAACGGGTCGTCGCCGGTAAGCCGGATCGAAAATGTGATGGGGCCGCAGAAAGAGGCGCTGGAGCGAGCCGGGGCCCAATTCCGAGAGAAGGACGGAGATTATCTTTACAAAGCGGCAGCGCTGGCAGCACTGGCTGGCGATCATTACAAGTCTCAGCGCGCACTCTGCAACCGCGTGGAACGGGAACAGACCATCGTGATCGAGCCGTACCGCGAGCGCCACCGGGCTGGTTGCCTCGCATTGTATGAGCGGTGGGCGACACAGAAGGAGGAAGGGGACCTCGATACGATGGGGCGGTTCCTGCTTGACGACGCCAAAGCCGCCCTTGGCCTGGTTCTCGCGGAGCACGAGCGGATCGGCCTTTCAGGGACGGTGGCCAGGGTAAATGACAAACTTGTGGCCTATACGTTCGGCTATTGGTTGACCCAACATACGTGGTGCGTCCTGCTGGAAGTCGCGGACCGAGCCGTCACAGGGTTGGCTCAGTGGCTCTTCCGGGAGTCCTGTCGTGCCGCCGTGGAGCAAGGGGCGACGTACATTAATGCCATGGATGATGCAGGTCTCACCGGCCTGCGCCAAGCCAAGCTGGCCTATCGTCCTACGGCGGCGATTGATAATTGGGTGATGACGGGTTTCCGAGAATGAGTTTCCCGTTGACAGCACAACCAGTGCCACCGTCCCGCCGATACGGCTGGTTGCCGTTTCTGATTGTCTTGATGACGGTGCTCACCCTGGGTCTGGGAACCTTCCTGCTCCGTTATGTGGAACAGCGCCTCCTCGAGGCGTCCGGAGAAGAGCTCATGTTGGCGGCCGCGGAAGTCTCGGACAAGCTGGATCGACTCATGTTCGAGCGCTACGGCGATGTGGAGATGATGGCCCGGGCTTTTGCGCTCCGTTCCTCCGACCGCGGCTACCTCAGTAGCTATCTCAAGTGGATGAAAACGGCCTATTCGCCGATCTATTTGTGGTTGGGCGTGACGGACCAGCAGGGAGTCATGATTGCGTCGACCGAGGATTCTCTCGTCGGGCAGAATCTGGGTCGAAGCCGGTGGTTTCAGTCGGCGCGCGTCGAGCGCAAGATCGTGGCCGACGATGTGGGCGCGCATGAAGCAGACAACGGCATCGAAACGGTGGCCTTTACGGCGCCCATCATCGACTCGCAAGGGAACTTCCTGGGTGTAATCACCAGCCGAATTGCGGTTCCGATGATCGAGGAGGTCACGACCGGGACCATCAGATCCCTGGAGCATCGCTCAGGGTTTGTCGGGTTGGTCGAATATCAGATGCTGACCCGGCAGGGCGACGTGTTCGTGGATTCTGATCTGGCGCACAAGGGAAAGTTAAACCTGGTGACGCTGGGACTGCCGTCGGCCTTGGCGAGCCAGGACGGGAAGCCGGGCTTTCTCGAAGAAACCCACTTGAGGCGGCATGTGCGGGTCGTCACAGGGCACGCTTCGTCCAAGGGGTTCGGGGAGTTTCCCGGCTTCCGCTGGACGGTGCTGATGCGGATGGATCGCGACGATGTCCTGCAGCCGATCCGGGCTGTCCTGTGGAAGGTCGGCGTGGCCGGGGCTGTCGTGTGGGTTCCGCTCCTGGTCCTGTTGTTCTGGTCGACCGTTCGACTGCGGGCGGAATACAGCCAGGCTCAGCAGGAAAGCGCCTGGGCGCGGGCGGCCGAAGCCGCGTTGCTGCAAAGTCAGGAGCGCAACCGGGCGATTGTCGATACGGCGCTCGACGGAGTGATTACCATCGACGCAACCGGCATTGTCACGGATTGGAACGCGCAGGCCTCGGCCATTTTCGGGTGGACCCGCGAAGAGGCGCTGGGACGGCTGCTGGCAGAACTGATCATTCCCGAACGTGATCGAGAGGCGCATGCCCGGGGGCTTCGTGAGTACTTCAAGAGCGGCGCCGGTCCGATCTTGAATCGGCGTATCGAGATCGCCGCGTGGCACAAGGACGGCCGGGAGTTTCCGGTGGAACTGTCCGTCTCGCCCGCGCGCATCGGCGAGGCCTACATCTTCAGTGCCTTTGTCCGCGACATCACGGATCGCCGTCGAACCGAGCGGCGGCTTGCCTCGCAATATGCGGTGACCCGCGTCCTGTCCGAAGCGGTGACGTTGGAAGAAGCCGTGCCCAAGATCATTCAGGCGGTCGGCGAAAGTCTGGAATGGGATCTGGGTGTATTTTGGAGGCTGGACAGACCGTCGGGAACCTTGCGCTGCCTGGATCAGTGGAAAGCGGCATCGATTGACGCCGATGAGTTTGTCATGGCCACCTGGCAGCAGTCTATTAAGCCGGGCGCCGGGCTGCCGGGCCGGATTTGGGAGGCCGGGCAACCGGTCTGGGTGAGTGACGTCGCGGTCGATTCGGATTTCATCCGGGCTGATGCGGCTGGTAAGGCTGGTCTCCATGGAGCCTTCGGGTTTCCGGTCCGGGTCAGCGTCGAGATCGAGGGCGTGATCGAGTTCTTCAGCCGCCGGGTGCGGGAGCCCGATGATGCGTTGCTAAAAATGGTCGCCGACATCGGGCTCAAGATCGGGCAATTCGGGGAGCGCGCCAGAGCCGAGGATGCGTTGCATCAAGCCGAAGCGCAACTCCGGCAGGCTCAGAAGATGGAAGCGGTCGGACGGCTCGCCGGGGGCGTCGCCCATGACTTCAATAACCTCCTCACGGTCATTCGCGGGTATAGCGAGTTGATCCTGAGCCGTTTGGCGCCGGGCGATCCCTCGCAGCGCGAGATGGAGGAAGTAAAGAAGGCGGCCGACAGGGCCGCCGGTCTCACGGGGCAACTCCTGGCGTTCAGTCGCCGTCAATTCGTGGCGACGAAGGTCGTTGATCTCAATGGCATCGTCACGAATATGGACGGCATGCTCCGGCGGCTGTTGGGAGAGGATATCATTGAACTCTGCGCAGACCTTGATAAGCAATTGGGGTCGATCAAGGCCGATCCCGGACAGGTCGAACAGGTCATCATGAATCTGGCCGTGAATGCGCGCGATGCCATGCCGACCGGCGGCCGGCTGACGATCGAGACCCGGAATGTCACGATCGGAAAGGGGCCGCGACGGGAAACGATGATGCTGGAAGAAGGCCCCTATGTGCTGTTGGCCGTTAAAGATACCGGCCACGGCATGAGCGAGGAGACCCAGTCCCATTTGTTCGAGCCCTTTTTCACCACCAAGGAAAAGGGGAAAGGGACCGGCCTCGGGCTCTCAACAGTGTACGGCATTGTGAAGCAAAGCGGCGGCACGATCGGCGTCGAGAGCAAGCCGGGCCGCGGGACGACTTTTAAGATCTTTTTCCCGAGAGTGGACGGGGCCGCGCAACGATCCCCAGCCACCGGCGGGGCGGCAGACCGGACACACGGGCGGGAAACCATTCTGCTGGTTGAAGATGAGCCGGCGGTCCGCGGGCTCGTGCATGAGGCGCTGCGGCTGAACGGCTATAATGTGCTGGTCGCACGCCACGGCATTGATGCCTTGTTGACCGGCGCCAAGCATATGGGGCCGATCCATCTGCTGCTCACCGACGTCGTCATGCCGCAGATGAGCGGTCCGGAGGTGGCGGAGAAGCTGACGGTTGTGCGACCCGAGATCAAAGTGCTCTACATGTCCGGGTATCCCGACCACCCTGTGTTTTCGCAGAGCGGGGTCAAGCGGGACACGGCCTTTCTCCAAAAACCCTTTACGCCGAATGTGCTCACTCAAAAAGTGCGTGAAGTGTTGGACGGGGTGAAAGTGGCGTCAGGGTAGATAGGGCAGAGCGTACGAAGTGCCCGCTCCCATCGCTTGATCTTCAGCCTCGGTTCCGTTTATCGTGCTCCCACCTATGTCTGCCGGGATAGTCGCCAGATGAATCAGCCGGGACGCGAACTCGACATCCAATCCTGTCGCATCACCCACGAGCCGTTCTATGTCGAGGTCCGCGGAGAAGTGGGGCTTTTCACGATCGCCGCCCGGAGCAAGATGCCTGTCATGCTCAAGGGGCCGACCGGTTGCGGCAAGACCCGATTTGTCCAGCATATGGCCTATAAACTTGGGCGCCCGCTGATTACTGTCGCCTGCCACGAAGATCTCACAGCCTCCGATCTCGTCGGACGCTACCTGCTCAAAGGACGGGAGACGGTCTGGGTCGACGGGCCGCTGACGGTCGGCGTGAAGCACGGAGCGATTGTCTATCTCGACGAAATCGTCGAAGCGCGAAAGGATACGACTGTCATCATTCATCCGCTCAGTGACGATCGTCGGGTGTTGCCGATCGAGAAAAAAGGACAGATTGTCGAAGCGGCCGACGATTTCATGCTCGTCATCTCCTACAATCCTGGGTATCAGAGTGTCCTCAAAGATTTGAAGCAGAGCACGAAGCAGCGATTCATGGCGATCGAGTTCGACTATCCTCCCTCCGACGTGGAAACTGCGGTGGTGGAACGGGAAGCGGGCGTGAGTCAGGCCATTGCCGGGAGTCTCGTCAAACTCGGCGGCAAAGTCCGGAACCTCAAGAACCACGGGCTGGAAGAAGGGGTCAGCACCAGACTCTTGATCTATGCCGGTACCCTGATCAAGCAAGGGGTGGCACCGGAGCGAGCCTGTGATGCGGCCATCGCCCGCCCGATCACCGATGATCCGGATATGCAGCGCAGTATTCTCGAACTCGTCAAAGCCATATTCTGAGCCACGTCTATTGTGGATTCCCGCCGCCTGATCGTGCAGGACAGCAAGAACGGAGCGGTCCTCACGGTTCATGTCCAACCCAAGGCCTCTCATACCGAATGCGTCGGAATTCATGGCGATGCCCTGAAGATTCGTGTGGCGGCTCCCCCCATCGCCGGCGCTGCGAACGAAGAACTCATTCGATTCATTGCCAGCCAATGCGAGATTCCACGTGCGAGCGTGCTCATTCAATACGGTGCGGAAGGACGACACAAGCGGCTGTGTCTGAGGGGGGTCACGGCAGAGTTCGTGATGGCTCGATTGATGCCGGGTGGTTGAATAGAGGTGGACAAGACATGAAGAGATCGAGCATGGGCGCCATGATCGGTGGCTTGCTTCTGACCGCCTGCTCCAGTGCGCATCCGGTGCTGTATCCCAATGCGCATCTGCAGTCAGTGGGGAAGGAGGTTGCGGAGCAGGATATTGAAGATTGCAAGCAGTTGGCCGAATCAGCCGGTGCAGAACAAGGCAGCGACAAGGCCGGGCGCGTGGCGACCAGCACGGCGGTTGGCGCCGGGGTCGGAGCGGCGAGCGGAGCGGTGGGCGGTGCGATTGCCGGAGCTGCCGGCAGTGGCTCAGCCATCGGGGCAGCAAGCGGGGCCGTCTGGGGATTGCTGATGGGGCTGTTCTATGCGGCGTTCGGGTCATCTGAACCGGACCAGGCTTACACCAATTTTGTGAACCGCTGTTTGCAGGAGAAGGGGTATGAGGTGACGGGCTGGCAGTGAAGTGGAGGGCAGAGCGCAGAGGCGAGTCCCCATGCTCGCTGTCCGCGCACGATCAGAATGTGCTCGGACAATGCGCGCAGTCAGGGACTCACCTCTCCGTTCTGCGGGGGGTAGGGAAAAAGGAAAAAATACGGATGAGGACTAAGGGGAGATCAGGGGGCCTGAGAGTCATTGGACAGGCTGTGTGCGAGAGTAGTTCCTATACTGATGCGTCGCGCACGCAAGACACTATTTGAATAAGACTACGGGTGGTGCTCGATGCATACGCGCAGCAGGAACCACTCTCGCACACAGTCGTAAGGAGAACGTGTGAAGAAGGGGAAAATCGGTAGAGCAGTGGTCTTGGTTGTCCTGGCTATTATAGTGGCGGCTTGTGCGGGGCCGGAGCCGCTGTTGCGCTCGAACAAGCATCTGCAGCTGTATGGGAAGGAAATGGCGCAGGAGGATATCGACGCCTGTCAGCGCAAGGCCGAAGAAGCCGGGCTAACCACCGGGGTGAACCGGAGCGGTAATGTAGCTGCGGGTGCCGCATTGGGCCTTATCATCGGCGGGGTCACGGGAGCTTCAGCCGGATTGATCGGAGGAGCAGCGGGCGTTGCGATCGGAGCAGCTGCCGGTGGAGGGCTCGGCTTGATCATCGGCTCAGTCGGCGGTGCCTATAAACCGCTGGTGCCGGATCAGCCCTATGCCGATGCCGTGGCGCGGTGCTTGATTGAAAAGGGCTACGACGTGAGCGGATGGCAGTAGGGAAGAAGCTCGGGTCCAGCAGGTTGCTTGTCCACGCATTTCGCACACACGAACGATCTACGTTCGATCCAGAGGCCGTGCCCGGTCCATGCGCAATGCCCCCCGCTCCTTCTGCAGTTTCTCGCTATGACTCCTGAATCTGTTATCTGAGCCGTACCACCCTCTGATCTTCATTGTTCCTGTCCCTTCCGGATCGAGCCGGTACTTGAAGCGGTGACCCTTGAAACAGTCCTACTTGGAAGGGTTCTCTGCGTTGGCAGGTACTGGCGTCGGCTGGGCCTTAAGTTTGAGCGCCCGTCCTTTATCCGGAGTGGGATCGGTAATGACCCCGTAGACTTCACGGCCCTCATGGCCTTCGGGCAGGTATTCGGTGATCGGCATCCCGTCTTCCCGCACAAACAGCAGACAGTGGCAGTATTTGTAGATCTGCATCTCGTCGCAGGCGCAGTTCCACCGCCGCAGCTTGGCTTCGGCTGCCTTGTCCTTGTAGAAATTGCAGGGGCAGAGCGGTTTGCCGAGTTCATCAACATGCATGGCCAGACCTTTGACGACGGCCTCGGTCACAGCCGGATTGGGATGCATGGTGGTTCCGCTCTTCTCGGCGAAACCGTTTACATACTTCCACATCTTCTCGAGACTCTCTTTTTTCGGCTCGCTCATTCTAATCCTTTGGCTAGAGGCGAGGGGCAGATGGAAGACCAGGGGCGAGGGGCCAGAGGCTAGAGGTACGACCACTTGGCTATTTTATCCCATCTCTAGCCCTGCGCCTCACGCCCCGTGCCTGCGCGTCAGCGCACAGTTTACAAGCGCCGGGGCGTCCTTTACAATCCACAACTTCGCCCGATTCGGGAAGGAGTCATGGCGGATCTCTCGACACAGAACGCGTTGATCGACCGGCTGGCCGGCGAGCTGGAGGCTGCGACCGCAGCGGCGCTCGTCGCTCGACTGGCCGGGGACGCAGGCAGGCCGGATCGCGTTGCGGCGGTCCTGTCGTTGCTGGACGAGTTGGAAGAAGTGTCCTCAAGAGCGGCCCGCGCAGCCATCGAGGCACTCCCCGAACTGGACCGGCGCGCCGGGCTCTCGCAGGTCACGGCCTGGCTTGATCTGGGAGTGGCCCTTGCGGGATCGTCCGGTGCGACCGCGCTCAAATATTTCAAGGATAGCCCGCTCATTCTCGGGGTGATTGAGCTGCCTCCCGCTCAAGCCGCGGTGTTGGGGATTGGGCTTGAGTTGGCCGACCAGGATCCCAATGTCACGCTGGAATACCTGCGTACCGCTCCCCAAATTCTTTCCGTGGTGCCTTCAGATCATTTGCGCCCCTGGCTCGAAATCGGCGTCGAATTAACGCAAGTCGATGTGGTGGTGGGCCTGGAGTACATTCGTCAGATTCCGGCCCTCGTTCCCGTCCTTCCGCTCGATGAAATCCGCGGCTGGCTGTCGTTCGGGATGAAATTGATTGCGCCGAACAGTCTGGGAAAGCCCGATTACATGGCAACGATGGAATTTCTCCGGACGAGCCCGGGCATTCTTGGAGACATCGAGCATCCGGCCGTCCGCGCGAAAGTCGTGTCCTTGGGGGCTCTGCTGGCCGGACATTCGCCTGAGTCCGGCGTTGTCTGGCTCGCGGAGTCGCCGCGCGTGCTGCGGGCATTGCCGTCGATGGAATGGCAGATGAAGGTCCTCCGGTACGGCTTGTTACTCGGCGAGAAGGATGCGGAGGCGACGCTGAGCTACCTGCGCCGCTGTCCGGAAATCATCGGACTGATCGGCGACGTTCCTCAGGCGGCAACGCGATTTGAAAACTGGTTCAAGGCCGGGATGGAAGTGCTTGCCTATAGTCCTGAAGGCGCCCGCGCCTATTTTGCAGTGGAGTCGCAGCGGGCGCTGGCTTCGGTTGAAGAAGCCTTGAGTGGCGTTGCGCTTCGGCAGGTGGCTCGAACGGTCAAACTCTTTGTCCAGGGACTCTGCGGTTCAGACGTGGCCATTACGGCTCTTCCCGACTCGATGGCGGCTTCGACGGCCCGGGCCACGGTTAGCGCCGACGGACGGACTATTTCTTTGCCGGCCATGCTTCGTCGCTACGCCACCGCGGGGGACAACGAGCGGTTGTATCTGGTGATGGCCGCCCACGAAGCCGGCCATTTGGAATTTGGAACGTATCGGTTGAGGCTCGAGCTGCTTGTCGACCTGATCGAAGTTGTGCGTCAGCGGTACGGCCGATCACAGCAGGCGATGCCTGATACGCTGGCGGCATTGTTTCGACTCTACCCCCATCCGCGACTCATCCAGGATCTGTGGGTCGTGCTGGAGGACGCGCGCATCGAGTACTTGCTCCAGGCGGAGTATCCGGGGCTCCGGCGCGAGCTGGCGCAGTTGGCAGCCGACGCCATCACTCCGCGGGATCCTGCTCACGGTTTGACCGTAAAAGAATTGATCGTCGATTGTCTGCTGCGGCTCTCGACGGGTGAATCGGCTGATGCTGCGGTGCCCCATGCCCTCAAAGCGGAAGTCGCCATTCTCTGGACTATGGCTCAGTCTGTTTTGAGGAGCACCGCGACGGCGGAAGATACGGTCCGCCTGGCGCACGGCGTCTATGTGCGGATGGAAGAGCTGTTGGCGCCGCGAGCCGAGATGATCAAGGCTGATCAGTCGACCGATGAGTCGCAGGACCTTGGTGTGGGGCCGACCGCATCGGAGCAAACGGGCGATGAGTACCGTCCTGTGACCAACTGGGTCTATCGCGGCGCCATGAATCCCGAATTTATTGCACGGGAGCCGGAGCAGGCAGAGCAGGCCGACGGGCAGCAGCTGGATTTGGATCGCACGGCCAGTCAGGGCGGTGGATCGAAAGAGCACTCGGGCGCCGGACGGGGCACCAGGCGCGGGGAGCAGGAATCCACGAGCGGGGACGTGCTCGGAAGCGGGCGGTCGTTGCCATCGGCCGTGGAAGAATTGCTGGCACTCGAAGTCGAGCAGCAACCGGTGCCGGAGGTGACGTTCCACGATGAACGGACCGTCCGGTATCCCGAATGGGACCATACGATTCAGGATTACCGGATGAATTGGTGCCGCGTCGTGGAGCGACCGGCAGCAGCAGGGTCGGACGAGTTCGTGTCTGCCACGTTGACTACTCATCAGAGCGTCATCAAGTCGTTGCGACGGTTTTTTGAGAGCCTGCGTCCCCCGGCCTTCCGCCGCGTCGCAGGGCAGGCGGACGGAGAAGATCTGGATATTGACGCGGTGGTGAGAAGAGCCGCCGACCAGCGGGCCGGGTTCGAGGGCGGCGATCGGATCTACGTCAGGCGCGAGAAGAAGGAGCGCGATGTCGCCGTGGCCTTCCTCGTCGATGTCAGTGGATCGACGAGCCGGCAGCTTGAGAGCGGTCGACGGGTAATCGATATCGAGAAAGAAAGTCTCGTGCTGCTCTGTGAGGCGTTGGAGGCCGTCGGCGATCAATACGGACTCTACGCCTATTCCGGTCAGGGGCGCGCCTCCGTCGATTTTCTCACGATCAAGGATTTTGACGATCGATTGGGCGCCTCCACGGCCCATCGGCTGGGCGGCCTCGGGCCGCGTCAGCAGAATCGAGACGGCGCCGCGATTCGTCATGCGACCGCCAAGCTGCTGGCACGCGAGGTGAAAACCCGTATTCTCATGCTCCTCAGCGACGGCCGGCCGCTCGATGGCGAGTACAAGGACGAGTACTCGCTGGAAGATACGAAGGCGGCCCTGCGGGATGCAAAACGACGCGGAGTCGATCCCTTCTGCGTAACCATCGACCGTGACGCGGACAGCTACCTGCGCCGCATGTACGGGGAAGTGCAGTACAGCGTCATTGATCGGATCGAAACACTGCCGACCAGACTTCCCCGGATATATCAGCAGTTAGCGACATAGACGAAGTCGAGGGGTCAGGTGTAAGGGTACGGAGCATCGATGACGAATTCAGCAGAGAGACCGACGGTTCCCCCGTGGTTGTACAAGCTGTTTACGGGGCATCAGTATCCCTATGTGCGTCGCCTGGCGAAGTTCGCGCAGCCGGTCAAGCCGGGGGAAGATCGACCGGAGCCGACAAAGGAGATGATCGAAGCGAAGTTCTGGGAAGTCTATCCGCGCTGCACGGCCAAACTTCTTCAGGAGGTCAAGGCGGGGATGATTGTGGTGTTCCACGATCTGGGCGAGTATCCGGCCGGCGGGTATCAGGAGTTGGTCGACAATCCGGAGGAGTTTCTGGCAAGAACCTACGGCAAAAAGAAAATCAAAGTGAATTTTTACGACGGGGAGAATTTCGTCTGCACGATCAACTTTAAGGTAGCGGGCTGGACTGAGCATGAACATGCCTGAGGGTGAGGCGTAAGGGGATTTGCGCGTCACGTTTCACGATTTACGCCTAACGAGGAGTCGATGATGGGGCGACCGAAGATCACAGTGGTGGGGGCGGGGAATGTCGGAGGGACGACGGCGCAGCGGCTGGCCGAGAAGGACGCCTATGACGTCGTTTTGGTCGATATCGTCGAAGGAGTCCCGCAAGGCAAGGCACTCGATATTTCGCAGGCCGGCCCCGTGTGCGGGTACAGCACCCGGGTCATCGGGACCAACGGCTATGACGAGACCGCCGGGTCTTCGGTCGCCGTGATTACCTCGGGCATTCCGCGAAAGCCGGGCATGAGCCGGGACGAGTTGCTGGCGACGAACGCCAAGATCGTGAAATCCGTCGTCACCGAGTTGGTGTCCCGCTCACCCGAAATCATCCTGATCCTGGTTACGAATCCGCTGGATGCCATGGTCCATGTGGCGCGTCGCGTGAGCGGCCTGCCCAAGTCGAGAATCATCGGCATGGCCGGCGTGCTGGACTCCGCCCGGATGAGGTCCTTCATCGCCGCCGAATTGAATGTGCCGGGGCCCGATGTCCAGGCGATGGTGCTGGGCGGCCATGGCGATACGATGGTGCCGCTCCCGCGTTACACGACGGTGAAGGGGAGGCCGGTCTCGGAACTGATGTCGAAGGAAAAACTGGATGCGATCGTGAAGCGGACGCGCGACGGCGGCGCCGAGATTGTCGGCTTGCTGAAGACTGGAAGCGCGTTCTATGCGCCGTCGGCGTCGGCGGTGGATATGGTCGAAGCGATACACAAGGACCAGAAGCGGGTGTTGCCCTGCGCGGTTCTCTGTGAAGGCGAGTACGGGCTCAAGAATGTCGTGGTAGGTGTGCCGGTCATCATCGGCCGCGGCGGAGCCGAGCAAGTCAAAGAGTACGAACTGACGCCGGATGAGCGAACGGCGCTGGAAGCGTCCGCACAAGCCGTGCGGGAACTCTGTGCCACGGTCGATCGACTCATGGCCTCGGCCTGAGTCGCGTCCGTCGCTTGACAAGGCTGAGCGGGCTGCAGTAGAGACATCGGCCTGGCAGTAAACCGTTTGATGAGAGGGAGCTATGAAATTTCTTGAAGATCCGATGCAGACGATGGGTGTGGGATTCGCACTCGCTGTCGTGTTGATAGTGGTGTATCTCGGTTTGACCGGTATGGGGGCGGGCGAGGCCGACTGGGTCGGCCTGATCGTTCGCTGGATTCACTTCCTGGCCGGTATCACCTGGATCGGGTTGTTGTATTTCTTCAACCTCATCAACGCTGCGTTCCTGAAGAGTCTGGATGGGCCGACCAAGAACGCCGTGATTCCGAAATTGATGCCTGCCGCGCTGAATTGGTTCCGGCATGGCGCCACCGTGACCGTGTTGGCCGGCATCGTGTTGTATTTCAAGCTGTACAGCAACGGCGGGACCGGCGCCTACGCCCTGGCGATCGGCGGTCTGCTCGGGATTATCATGTTGGGGAACGTTCACGGGATTATCTGGCCGAACCAGAAGAAGATCATTGCGGCAGTGACAGCCGCCGCTCAGGGGACCCCGGCGCCCCCGGAGATGGCCCAGTGGGGTCGGACTGCACTGCTCGCCTCGCGGGTGAATTTCCTGCTCTCAATTCCCATGTTGTTCTTCATGGGAGCCGGAAGTCACTTCAAATAGCGACATTGCGCGCTCGCCGGCGGGCGGACCCCGCCGGCGAAATTTTTCCTCCTGCCTCCTCCCGCTCCTCCGTTG
Source organism: Nitrospiraceae bacterium (assembly GCA_035454865.1). Lineage (GTDB taxonomy): Bacteria > Nitrospirota > Nitrospiria > Nitrospirales > Nitrospiraceae > Nitrospira_D. The sequence goes on from DATIGF010000077.1 coordinate 31,419, forward strand.
CCCTCAATACCCAGGTTCGGGTAGGCCCCCTAGCCCTAACTGCTTGAGATTCAGGCCTATTCCAGGCTTGTTGCCTTGACGGACCAGGGCGCGGAGCCGTATAGTACGACCTCTAAACTTCGGATTTTTCTGGCAGGACGGACTATGTCAATCGCAACCGAACCACGCCTCGTACAAAAGCTCGAGGGAGCTCCTTGGGAGATCGACGGGTATCTCAAGGTCGGGGGCTATGAAGCCTGGAAGCGTTGCGTCACGGAGTTGAAGGCAGCCCAGGTGGTTGATGAACTGAAAAAGGCCGGCCTACGCGGACGGGGCGGAGCGGGATTCCCAACAGGAATAAAGTGGGACAAGGTGCTGAATCACCGGGTCAAAGAACGCTATTTTGTGTGCAATGCGGGCGAACACGAACCGGGTACATTCAAAGACCGCTACCTGCTGAAAACCTTGCCGCATCAATTGATCGAGGGCTGCCTGATCGCTTCACACACGGTGCAGGCCAAGGCCTCTTTCATTTATGTCAACCATGAGTATCATGAAGAGCGGGAGAACCTGAAGAAGGCGCTGGTCCAGGCGAAACAACGTGGATTCTTGGGAAAGAACGTGCTGGGGAGCGGGTTCGATATCGAATTGGAGGTCTTTGAGGGCCATGGGAGTTATGTGGCCGGCGAAGAAACGGCCATGCTGGAGTCGATGCAGGGCCGTCCGGCGATGCCGCGGCAGAAGCCTCCGTTCTATCCGACGGATTTCGGCCTCTACGGCAAGCCGACGTTGGTGAATAATGTCGAAACGCTCTGCAACATTCCTCGCATTCTCTACAAAGGCGCTGCGTGGTTTATCCAGATCGGGACCGAAAAGTGTCCCGGGACGATGATGTTTTCCTTGAGCGGAGCGGTCAATCGGCCCGGTGTCTATGAAATGCCCATGGGGGTGACCATCCGTGAACTGATCGAGAAATGCGGAGGGGGAGTCCCCGGCGGCCGGAAGATCAAGGCGGTGTTTCCGGGCGGTCCGGCCTTCTCCATGGTGACGGCGGATCAACTCGACCTTCCCATGGATTTTGATTCGCTGAAGAAAGCCGGAACCGGTTTAGGCTCCGCAGGGGTGATTGTCGTGGACGATGCAACCTGCATGGTGGCGAAGACCCTGCACTTTTCGAACTTCTTCAAGGGCGAAAGCTGCGGCCAATGTCCACCCTGTCGGATGGGGACCATCAACCTGGCCACGCTCATGGGGAAGATTGAAGCGGGGCAGGGGACGCAAAAGGACCTTGATAGCCTCCTTCAGCTCTGTGGATTCGTGAAGGGCACCGGGTATTGTACGCTGGTGACCGGCGCATCGGTGCTGGTGCAAAGCAGTGTGAAATTATTCCGTCAGGAGTATGAAGATCATATCCGCCTGCAGCGCTGTCCCTATGGTGCGGTGCCGGCAGGCGCAGGAGCCCATTCGTAAGGAGGCGGTGATGCCGCGGGTGACGTTTCTCCACCCGGAAGGAAAGAGCGGGGAAGTCGACGTCAATACGACGTTGCTTGAAGCGGCCAAGGCATTGGGCTTTTCACTCAACCATGATTGCGGGGGGAATGCGTCCTGCACCACCTGCCGGGTTGAGGTGCAGATGGGGCTGGATCAGCTGTCCGAGATCGATTTTGACGAGCAGGACCTCCTGGATCGCGAAGGATTGAGCCAGGCGTGGCACCGGCTCGGATGCCAGGCGAGGGTGCTGGGGGATGTGGTCGTGCGCGTGCCGGAGAGCAAATGGGAGGCTCCGAGCAGAGCGGAAACAGAGGCCCGGGGTGTTGATATTCGGTAGAGAGGTGTTACACTAAGCCAACCCAGGTCGCAGGTTGTGGTCCTGGAGATATAGGAGGAAGACGATGGTTACGATTACACCGGTGGCGGAACAGAAGATTAGAGAACTGATGGCCGAGGAGAAGGACGTAGTCGGGCTGCGGGTATATGTCCGTGGCGGCGGGTGCCACGGTTATCAATATGGAATGGCATTCGAGTCCAAGATGGCCGAAGACGATACGGTCATCGAAAAGGGCGATGTGAAAGTTATCATGGACTCCCAGAGCGCGCCATTGCTGCAGGGCGCGGAAGTCGATTACGTGGACAGCGTGCAGGGCTCCGGGTTCTCTATCAAGAATCCCCAGGCTAAGACTACCTGCGGCTGCGGTAGTTCCTTCAGCGCGTAAGGGAAGCGGTTGGCTTTCAGCACCCAGTCGTCAGCTGAATGAAGGCAGAATAGATCACGTGAAAAGGCCGAAATTGCGTCTCGGAATGAGAGGCAATTTCGGCCTCTTCGTTTCTTTTACCCTTGCTGATTGCTGAAGGCAGTTGGCCTGCGGTAGAAGGGCTTATTTATGGGGCAGACCAGCATCACAAGGCGCTATCGGTTCTGCGCCGCGCATCGGTTGCATACGGACCATCTGTCGCCCGAGGAAAACTGGGCGGCGTTCGGGAAGTGCAACAATCCGAACGGGCACGGGCACAACTATGTCGTCCTTGTCACCGTGGCCGGGAGCGGAGAAGGCTCAGGGAAGCAGGGGGTTGACCTGGGGCAACTTGACCGGATCGTGACAGAGCGGATCGTCCGTCGTTTCGACCACCATGATCTGAATCAGGATCCGGAATTCTCGCGTCAAACGACCACGGGCGAGAATCTTGTTCTGTTGATCTGGGATCTGCTCGCCCCGCAACTCCCCTCCGGGCAGCTCCAAAAGGTCGGAGTGATTGAGACCAGAGACAACTACTTTGAATATTCAGGGCCGGCGCGTCAGGCAACGCAGCACACGGGGGGACAGCATGGCTAAGCGCGTGATAGCACGAAAAGTGCGGAGGCCGGTGGAGGATGTGAACGGGAGCGGCCGGCCTGCGGACCTGGACGTCCTCCAGTCGCTCGTGACCGAGATGTTGCTCGCCCTCGGCGAAAAGCCGAGCCGCAACGGCCTGCTCAAGACCCCCGAGCGTGTGGCCAAGGCGCTGGCTTTCATGACTCAGGGATATCAGCGCGATGTCGATCATCTTCTGAATGGTGCGCTCTTTCCGATTGAGTACGACGAGATGGTCATCGTGAAAGACATCGATTTTTTCAGTATGTGCGAACACCACCTGCTGCCGTTTTTCGGTAAGGTGCACGTGGGCTATCTGCCCAATAAGAAGGTTGTGGGATTGAGCAAGATCCCGCGCATCGTGGACACCTTTGCCAGACGGCTGCAAGTGCAGGAGCGGCTGACGGTCCAGATCGCCGAAACGCTCCAGTCGAAACTCAACGCGAACGGAGTGGGCGTCGTCGTGGAAGCGCGGCATCTTTGCATGATGATGCGCGGGGTGGAAAAACAGAATACCGTGGCCGTCAGCAGTTCGATGCTCGGGGCGTTCCGTACCCAGCAACAGACCCGCCTGGAATTCCTCAAGTTGATTCGTCGCGGCAGCGTCGGCGATTCGGACTAGCGTCCCACGCGGTCATCCTCTCAGCGGGCTCTCTCCATCGCCAGGTCCGAAGCAAAAGACCTCACGATCTGATTGAATCTGTCCGGCTGTTCCAGATTCGCGAGATGTGAGGCATCCGGAATAACGGCTAGGCGCGCTCCCGGGATGCGCGTTGCCATGAGTTCGGCATCAGAGGGCGGGGTGGCAAGATCCAATTCACCGACGATGATCTGAGTGGGGCAGGTGATCTGTCTCAAGAGGGGAACTGAGTCGGGCCGCTCGGCCATGGCCATCAGATCGCCGGCGATTCCGCTGATCTGGTTGCCTTCAATCATCAATCGGACTTTCTGAACAACCTCCGGCCTTGTCTGAATGGTGGATGGGCTGAGGAGTTTCGGAATCATGATGTCGGCGATGGCGTCGGGTCCCTCCTTGTAGGCGATCTGCGCCATGTGGAACCGCCCTTCCTTTCCTTCCGGCGTGTCTGCCT
>DATIGF010000078.1:0-2846 GCA_035454865.1 Nitrospiraceae bacterium
AGATGATCTTCTTTTTCGTCCGTTTCGCCGCGTAGGAGGAAAGGTTCCGGTCCGGGATGCAGATGATCGTGTCTTCCTTGAGCGATTCAACGACCTTGACCACGTTCGACGACGTGCAGCAGATATCGCTCTCCGCCTTGACAGCGGCCGAGGTGTTCACGTAGGCTACGACCGGCGCGCCGGGGTATTTCTTCTTCATGTCCAGGAGCGTGAACTCGTCTCCGAACTCGAAGGTGATGCCCATGACGTCGGTGTAGAGGTCCCTGCGCGTCTTGCGGCGTCCCGCAACAGTTACCATGTCGGCCATGGGGCAGCCGGCCCCGATCTCAGGCAGGAGCACGGTCTTGTCCGGTGAAAGAATCGAGGCGCTTTCCGCCATGAAGTGGACGCCGCAGAACACGATCACGTCGTAATCCGTCTTTGCGGCCGCACGCGAAAGTTCCAGCGAGTCGCCGGTGATGTCGGCGATGTCCTGCACCTCGGGACGCTGGTAGTTGTGCGCAAGGATGACGGCGTTCAGGTCTTTCTTGAGCTTGAGGATCTTTTCGCGGAGGGCGTTGATATCAGTCGTCTCAGTCATAGATTATCATGTGATAATACCGATAATTATGTCCCGTTGTCAATGGAATTTGTTTTTCGGCGCGGGTTTTATCGCGGTGCACGCGGTATGCCGGCAGGCTAATTATTTTCGGGGGGAAGCTGTTTCCCCTCCCGGAGCAGGACGGTGAGCTCATCGACGGGCAGGGGGTGGCAGAATACGTTGCCCTGAAGTTCGTCGCATTGGATCGACCGAAGGAAGTTCAGGTTGTCCTGGTGTTCGACGCCCTCGGCGATGACCTTCATGTTGAGGCTGTGGGCCATGGCCACGATGGCGTTCGCGATCACTACGTCATTGGGAGTGTTGATGGCGACGAAGGACACGAAAGGCTCGACGATCTTCAACTTGTTCACGGGGAAATATTTCAGGTAGGAAAGGGATGAATAGCCGGTGCCGAAGTCATCGATCGAGACGTGGACGCCCATGCTCCGCAGGGTGCGGAGGGTTCCGATCACCGGCTCGATATTCCGGATAAAGATGCTTTCCGTAAGTTCCAGTTCGAGCAGGGCCGGTTCAAGGCCGCTTTCCTCGAGCGCTTGCTCGACCATTTCCACGATGTTCTGCTGCTGAAACTGCCGGGCGGACAGGTTGACCGCCATCCGTATAGGCCTGATCCCGGCGTTCTGCCAGGCCCTTCCCTGCAGGCAGGCCTGGCGCAGCACCCATTCGCCGAGCGGCACGATGAGGCCGTTGTCCTCCATCAGCCGGATGAAGCCCGCAGGGTACACCAAGCCGGCATCGGGCCGCTGCCACCTGACCAGAGCCTCCGTGCCGCTGATCTGGCCCGTGCGGAGATCGATCTGGGGCTGGTAGTGAAGCACGAATTCTCCGCGCTGAAGGGCGAGACGAAGGTTGTTTTCCAGCAGCATTTTCTCGAACGCAGCGTCATTGATCGCCTGGGAATAGAACCGGTAGGTGTTTTTCCCCTCCTCGTGGGCCTGCTGCATGGCGGCGTAGGAATTCTTCAGCAGGGAAGAGGCATTGTCCCCGTCGTCGGGGAACATGCTGATGCCGATGCTGGCATTGACGAAGATTTCATGCTGCTCCAGGACAAAACTCGAACCGAGCGCCCTGAATATCTTGTCCACGACGATGGGAACGTTGTTGCTCGTATCGATTTCGGGCAGGAGGACCATGAACTCGTTGCTGCCCGGCCGCGCCACGGTATCGCTCACCCGGAGACAGGAGACAAGCCGTTCCGACACGGTCTTGAGCAATTGGTCTCCGAAACGCTGTCCCAGATTGTCGTTGATCAGCTTGAGGCTGTCGAAGCTGATGAACATCACGGCCAGCGATCGTTGTTTGCGCTTTGCGAGGGTCAATGCCTGGGTAAGACGGTCGAAGAATATAGCCTTGGTAGGGAGCCCGGTGGCGGCGTCGAGTTCGGGAGGATTCTCTTTTTGGTCCAGCACTTCAGCCTCCGACTGCGTAAGAAACAATCCCGGGCAGGATCGAATGGCAAAGGGGAACCAAAGAATGTACTGGCGTGAAGCGTCAAGTTGTCGGCGTGCAGATCGGTTGTTCCGCGCCTCTGCATTCGCCCATATTCAGAATTATAGTCAGATCGTGCGTAAAAGTAAAGGGAATATTCGCGCGCCGTCCGACTTCCGGCTTTTCAGTTGCGCACGGCCTTTATTTCGGGTATCCTGTCTCCCATGTCCGAAGAAAAAAGCTTTAAATCCGGATTCATTTCCATCATCGGCAGGCCGAACGTCGGCAAGTCGACGCTCCTCAATTCTCTTCTGGGCGAAAAGATCGCCATCATCTCCGATAAGCCCCAGACCACGCGCAACCGGATCCTTGGCATCGTGAACGCCCCGGGGGCGCAGATGGTGTTCATGGACACGCCGGGCATCCACAAACCCATGCACAAGATGAACGAACTCATGGTGAAGACCGCCCTCCGGACGTACCATGAGGTTGATGTGATACTCATGCTGGTCGAGGCGACGGAACGTCCGGGGCCCGGCGACCGGTACATCATCGAGACCCTTGCGAAGGTGAAGACGCCGGTCTTTCTCCTGATCAACAAGGTCGATCTGGTGGAGAAGGAGCGGCTCCTCCCGCTCATCGGCGAGTACAGCGCGATCTATCCGTTCGCCGAGATCATCCCCGTCTCCGCGCTCAAGAACGACCTCGGCGACCTCGTCGAGACGATCCTCAGACGGCTGCCCCAGGGCCCGAAATATTTCCCCGGCGACGAGATCACGGACCAGCCCGAACGCTTCATCGTGTCCGAGCTCATCCG
>DATIGF010000079.1:0-17638 GCA_035454865.1 Nitrospiraceae bacterium
TTCTGCTGAATGGACCGGTGGAGGTCCAGATCGACGCGGAGGATCCGGAGCGGGAGCCTATCTCCATCCGATATCAGTGGTACGTGGACAATGTCGCTCTGGACGGTCAAACGAACGCTACCTTTCCTGCGGAACTGCTAAGACGCGGGCAGACAGTCAGTGTGGAACTTACCCCTGCAGACGTATCCCAAAAAGGTGAAGTGTATCGGACTGCCGCTGTGCTGGTCGGGAATACGCCGCCAAGAGTACTCAGTGTCATGCTGTCGCCGCAGACGATTGAAATCGGCGACAAACTGGAGGCGCAGGTCGACGCAAACGACCCCGATCATGATCGTGTTGATTTGACCTACCGCTGGCTCAAGAACAGTGTCGTCATCAAAGAAGGCGAGGAGCCTTTTCTCATGACGACAGGGTTTAGTCCCCGCGATCAGGTTGCCGTGGAAGTGACTGCGCATGATCCATCTGCGACAGGGAATTCCGTTCGTTCCGCCGCGCTGACCTTTGGCAATCGTCCTCCGAAAATCGTATCCGTTCCTCCGGCCTCTGATACTGCAACCCCGTACCAATACATGGTCAAAGCTGTTGATCCGGACGGCGACCGCATGGCTTTCCAACTTGAGACTGCTCCGCCCGGGATGACCATCAATGAGCAATCCGGCCGGATCATCTGGCCTGTTCCTTCGGATCAACACGGCTCGTTCCACGTAAAGGTAGTTGCTCAAGATGGTCAGGGGGGAGTGGCTTATCAGGAGTTTGATCTCACACTCTCGGCCCCTGCTCCAGCCAAACCATCCGGGGCGTGAGAGCCACCTCCAGATACTTCGCTTCCGCTTGTCTCCTCTTTTTCTTGTCTGCTAGAATAGCAACATATCGCTACGTAGGAGGGAGACCACCCCGCGCTCGTGCGTAAACTCAAATTACGAGAAGGCACCAATACTGCCGCCCTGTTCGGTCACCACGACCGGCATCTCAAACTGATTGAAGATGAGCTGGGTGTGAGGCTGTCAGCGCGCGGAGAGGAACTTACTCTGGACGGTCTTCCTGAGGCTGTCCGTCAGGCGGAACGCATTCTCCTTGATCTCGCCTCCCTCACGAATGAAGGCATCGCCCTCCAAGCGGAAGACGTGACGCACGCTCTTAGCGCATTGCGCCAAAGCCCTGATGCCTCGCTCAAAGAAGTGCTCGGCAACGCCGCCACGATTGTCACCAAGAAGCGGTTTGTCGGGCCAAAATCTCCCACCCAGAAAAGCTACATCGAAGCGATCGAGCAACACGACATCGTGATTGCCATCGGGCCGGCTGGGACCGGGAAGACATATCTTGCCATGGCCATGGCGGTGAGCGCCTTGATGAAGAAAGAGGTAAGCCGGATTATCCTGGCCCGGCCGGCCGTCGAAGCTGGTGAGAAGCTTGGATTTTTGCCCGGCGATATGTATGAGAAAGTGAATCCCTATCTGCGGCCGCTCTACGACGCACTCTTCGACATGATGGATATGGAGCGCGCGAATCGCCTGATCGAACGTGGCGATATTGAGATCGCGCCGCTCGCGTTTATGCGCGGGAGAACGCTCAACGATTCGTTTGTCATTTTGGACGAAGCTCAGAACGCCACGGCTGAACAGATGAAGATGTTTCTGACGCGGCTGGGGTTCCATTCAAAAGTGGTCGTCACGGGCGATATTACGCAGATTGATCTGCCCACCGATCGCGTGTCCGGCCTCATCGAGGTGAAGGAAATTCTTCGCGGGATTGAAGGGATTCAGTTTGTCTATTTTGACGAGAAGGATGTCGTGCGTCATCGGCTGGTACAGGACATCATCAAAGCCTATGATCGTCATCAAGTACCCCCCAGACCGGAGTCGAAAAACAGCCGGTCCCAGTCCGCTTCCCCAACCTCACAATCCTCTGGGCAGACACCTCCGAAAAACTCGGTGCCTTCCAAAGGTCCCTTGGGCCAATCTCACTAGATGGCTGTATATATCCGGGTCCGCTTGAGGCGGACACATTTGAAGCAGGATCGGTTTGTGAGCCTAGCCGAACAGGTTTTGTCGGCCGCCGGTGCGCCGGCGTCGGAATTGAGCATTGAACTGATTGGCGATCACCGCATGCGTCGCCTCAATCGTGTCTATCGAAAAAAGGATCGGACTACGGATGTACTGGCTTTCCCGATGCGGGAAGCGCCTGCCCCTCACCCCTCGCCCCTCATGCCGGAATTGCTCGGCGATGTGGTAATCTCGGTTCCGACGGCCCTTCGTCAGGCGAAAGGAGCAGGGCGAACGTTGGATGATGAGCTGGCCGTATTATTGGTGCATGGCGTGCTCCATCTCTGTGGTTATGATCATGAGCGAAACGAGAAGGAAGCCGCTCGCATGCATCGGCGTGAACGGGCCGTCTTGCAAAGAATTCGCCCCGTGCCGCGCCTTGTGATTTGTCGTGTTGAGCAGAGGAAGAGGAGCCGCTGAAGTATGGGATGGTTTCAACGATTGAGCGAGGGGCTCAGCAAGACCCGCCACGTGGTCCGGCAGTCGCTTGATCGGTTTATGGGGCGCACACCGGACCCGGCTCTTCTGGAGGAACTCGAGGCGGCCCTGCTCAGCGCCGATCTGGGAACTCGTGTCGTTGATCGACTGATGCGGCAGGTCCATGAGCAGGCGCGAGGTGCGGATGCGGCGACATCGGAAGGGCTTCAGAACGTGTTAAGCCAGTCTCTCTATGGGGTGCTGGCGCAGGTATCTGGCCCTTCGCTCGAACAACTGATTGACAAGGGGCCCAAACCGTTTGTCATCCTGGTAGTCGGAGTGAATGGGGTTGGCAAAACCACGACGATTGCCAAGGTGGCGCAGCGCTTGGTGCAGGCCGGATCCCGCCCCTTGCTCGTCGCCGGGGACACATTTCGCGCGGCGGCGATCGATCAACTGCAGGTCTGGGCAGACCGGATCGGGGTCGAGGTCATTCGCCATCGTCCCGGCGCAGATCCGGCGGCCGTGGCGTTCGACGGGATCGTGGCAGCCAGGGCGCGAGGGGTCGATGTGGTGTTGATGGATACTGCCGGTCGCCTGCATACCAAGACCAACCTGATGGACGAGCTGCGCAAGGTAAAACGCGTGATCAGCCAGGAATTGTCCGGTGCACCGCATGAAGTGCTTCTGGTGTTGGATGCCACGGTCGGTCAGAACGCGCTGGCGCAGGCCCGTCAGTTTCACGAGGCGGTGGGCGTGACCGGGCTGGTTCTGACGAAGCTGGACGGAACGGCGCGAGGCGGCATTGTCGTCGCGATAGCCGAGGAACTCAAGATTCCCGTCCGCCTCGTCGGCGTGGGCGAGGGTGTCGAGGATCTTCAGGACTTCAATCCGGAAGCCTTTGTAGCGGCCTTGTTTGGACAGCCCACCGTTACTTCATAACTACTCATTTTCTTTCAAACTTTTCCGGCCCGTGCTATTCTTTTTTCGTCATCATCATATAAGAAGCGTCCGAGGCGGCGCCGGAGCGGAAGGGGATGAGGGACAATGATTAAGATCTTGATCGTGGACGACGATCAAATGAACTGCGATTTGTTGCAGAACGTCTTCACACGCCACGGGTACCAGGTTATCTCGAGCACGAGTGGGCGGGAAGGTCTCAATCTGTTCCGCAAACATGCCCCTCGGGTCACGCTTCTGGATCTGCGCATGCCGGAGATGGACGGGTTAACCGTTCTCAAAGAAATCCGCGCAATCGATCCCCATGCGCCGGTGATTATTCTCGGTGGGGGGGCCACTGAAGTGCAGGAAAACCAGGCGCGGGCTCTGCGTGTCACCGACTTCATCCGGAAAGGCCTATCGCTGGATATTCTTGTCGAATCCGTCAATCGGGTCTCCCAGCTCCCTGTGCAAGCGAACGCCACGCCGATCCCGTCCAGCAACGGTCATGCGATCCAACAGATGGACGAATCAGTCCTGGTCGTCGACGATGATCCCCTCGTGCGGGACCTGCTCGTCCAATTCTTGAGCCTGCGAGGGTATCGTGCGTTGGGCGTCAAGGACGGGCACGATGCCCTGCGAATGATCGAGGATGTGCCGCCCGATCTGATTCTCCTCGATATGATCATGCCCGGGATGTCCGGTATTGAGGTGCTGCAGGCCCTGCGAGAGAAGGAGTATCCCGGCGGTATCATCATCATGACCGGGAGCCACAACGAGGAATTGTTGGAAGATGCCTGGGCCCTTGGTCCGCAGGAAGTTTTAGTGAAACCAATAGATCTTGAACGCCTTCTGACCGCGATCCAGCTTGTGCTCGTCTGTCGCGAGTGTTAAAAGTTTCCCGATGTTCATCGGGAAATCTGTTGTCCAATCCAGTATCCTGCTCCTCTTAGTCGGCGTCGTCCCAGGACAGGGCATGGCTGCCGTGTCCGCCCCCGACCGTGCCACCATCCTCAATCATGACCTCGCCGTCGAGCTGATTCCAAGCTCCCACGAGTTACGAGCGCGAGATCAGGTGGAGGTGGAGATCCCTCCCCAAGCCAGTACCGTTGCTTTCACGCTCGCTCCCACACTGCATGTTGAATCCATTGTGCTGCGGACGCCATCGGTTCCGGGCCAACAGGTGCAACAGGACACAATCCTCTCCTTCACTCGAGAACTATCCTCACAGCTAGCGACTCAACAGATCACCGTCACTTTTCCACCGGAACATGAGGCGCGCGCGTCGTTAATCTGGACGTACCGCGGGGAGATCAACGACCCGCCGAAGGAACCTCGCCATCTGAGATTCGTGACGCCCAGTGAGACCGCAGGACATATCGGTCCCGAGGGCGTGTACCTGAGCAGTGAGAGTCAGTGGTACCCGGATATCGAAGGATCGCTGAGCGCCTATCGAGTGAGGGCCCAGGTCCCACATGATTGGACTGTGGTGACTCAAGGGCGGAAGCAGGCGGAGCAGACGAACAGTACGGCCTCATCGACGTGGGTGATTCGTGACCGGTCCGAGGCCCTCACCCTTGTGGCCAATAAGTTTGTGGTCAAGTCGCGCGAGTGGAAAGGTCAGAACGGGCAGCGGGTTGAGCTGGCGACGTATTTCTTCCCCGACAATGCTGAACTAGCGGATGAGTATCTCGACGCCACGGCGAAGTACCTCGATGTCTATGTCCCGATCCTGGGCGACTATCCGTTTGAAAAGTTTGCGGTGGTGGAGAACTTCTTCGCCAGCGGTCTGGGCATGCCGTCGTTCACGCTTCTTGGCAGCGGCAGCATCAAGCGACACTACGTGCAACCGTATGCGCTGGGACACGAGCTTGTGCATTCCTGGATCGGCAACGCGGTGTTCAATCGAGCTGATCACGGTAACTGGGTCGAAGGGTTGACAACCTACTTGGCCAATTACTATTGGCACGAGTTGGTTCAGGATGCCGGGCAAGCGCGCGAACAGCGGCGATTGATGATGCAGGGGTATAGCGTCTATGTGACGCCGGAACAGGACTATCCGGTGGCGCAATTTCTGAGGAAGAGCGATGAGAGGGATAATGCCATCGGCTACCAGAAGGCGGCACTGGTGTTTCATCTGCTGCGCCGGGAAGTCGGAGACGAGTCATTCTGGCGCGGACTGAAGGCGCTGGTGAGCCAATATCGCAATCGCGCCGCAGACTGGGGGAGCCTCGAGGCTGTCTTTTCGCGCGAAAGTCACCAGGATTTGCGGTGGTTCTTTGAGCAATGGGTCGAGCGGTCCGGGGCGCCGACGGTGTCATTGGGGGAACTCATTGCCCGTCGAAGGACGGGAGACGATGGTCGCGAGGCCTGGCGGTTGACGGTTCAACTGCACCAGGACGGCAAGCCGTTTCGTGTGGCGATTCCTCTCAAAATTGTGATGAAGGATGCGTCGGAAATCAGATGGATGGGAATCAGCCAAACGGAGGATTCGGTCGAGTTCATGCTGCCTCATCAGCCCTTGGAAGTGCAGCTCGATCCAGACTTGATGGCGTTCCGGCGATTCACACGGGCCCAATTGCCGCCGATGCTGAATGGCTATGTGACTGATCCGCAGAGGGCCATGGTGCGGGCGTTTTCAGATCAGGCCTCTCCTCTGCAGCTGGTTGCGGCACGCATCGCCGATCAGGAAGCCCAGCTGCCGGAGGTTCAGAAGACCACGGTGTTGCCTATCGAGGGTGCGCCGTTTTCGCCGGTTGGGTCGATGTTGATCCTGGCCGGAGCGGATCAGCAACGTGCAGTTCAGTCGATGATACAGGAGTCCTGCGGTGATCTGGTCACGCTAAACAGTGCGGGATTTCGAATCGATGGTCGGACCTATGAAGGGCCGGCGATGGCGGCGCTATTCTCCTGCCATCGGGCCCGCGTCCCGGGAAGTGTCATCACGGTTCTCTATGGCGTGACGCCTCAAGCGATTGCGAAAGTCGCACGGCTCCTGTTCTACTATGGCTGGCAGAGTTACGTGATTTTCCACGACGGGGCTGTGGCGAAGCGTGGCCTATGGCAGACGGTGCAGGACATGAAGGAGGTACGTATTAATGAGGATCGGTAAGCCAGCGAGGAATCTGCTGCGGGGCTTGTGCTTGGCAGCGTGCCTGCCGGTATTCGCCCTGGCCGCGGATCAGCCGAAGAAACCGGCGAAGACGGCCACGGCAAGTTCCGCCGAGCGGCATCTTGCCAACATCCGCCAGTTGACGTTCGGCCGCCAGAATGCCGAAGCATACTTTTCATTCAGCGGCAATAAGCTGATTTTTCAATCCACAAATAACTGGATGAAGGATACATACGCCGCCACGCTCAAGCCGGGCGATATCGGGCTGGGTTGCTATCAGATGTATGTGATGGACCTGGAGAGCAACACGGTGCGCCTGGTGAGCACCGGCATGGGCGCAACGACCTGCGGCTACTTCTTCCCCGGCGATCGCCGCGTGCTGTATTCGTCCACCCATGCGGCGGGGCCGAATTGTCCCCCCAAGCCGAAACGGGACGGCGCCTACCGGTGGGCGCTCGACGACTATGATCTCTATGCCGTCCGCATCGACGGACAGGAAATGCAGAAGCTGACGTCGACGCCGGGCTATGACGCCGAGGCAACGGTCTCACCGGACGGCAAAACCATCGTGTGGACATCGGTGAAGGACGGGGATCTCGACCTCTACGCCATGAATCTCGACGGCACGAAGACCCGGCGTCTGACCGACGAGGTGGGCTACGACGGCGGCGCATTCTTTTCGCCCGACAGCAAGCGGATTGTGTATCGCGCGTCGCACCCGACCGACCCGGCTGAAATTTCCCGCTATAAAGAGCTATTGGCGCAGCGGCTGGTCGAGCCCGGGCAGCTTGAAATCTTCACCATGAACGCCGATGGCACGGACAAGAAGCAAGTCACCTCGAACGGAGCATCGAATTTCTCCCCGTACTTCCACCCGGACGGCAAGCGCATCATCTTTGCTTCAAACGTGGAAACGCGAGGCGAGGGGGGGCGGCCGAGCTTTCATTTATATCTGATCGGTGATGATGGAGCTGGATTGGAGCGCCTGACCGTGGAGGGGCGTTTCAACAGTTTCCCGATGTTCTCGCCGGACGGCAAGCGCCTGGTCTGGGTGTCGGATCGGAATTCGAAAGAGCCCGGGGAATTCAACGTCTTTCTGGCCGATTGGGTTCCGTAGATGGAAGATGCGGGGCCAGTGGCGCGGGGCAAGAAGAGGGAAGAGTCGCCCTCGCGTTTCTTATCCCTTGCCGCTCGCCTCGTGCCGCTGGCCTCGTCTTGCGCCGCCTTAATCATAGCCTTCATCGGGCTGGTCCAGTTCGACCTACCCATCGTGCGCTACGTGCGATCAGTCACGATCCATCTTCCATGGGACCAACTCACCGTGCCCTGGATGGCTCTTACCAGCAACGCCGGAGATTGGATCGGGGAAGGTTCTCACCTGATTGCCCTCAGTGTGGCGCTTCTGATCGTCGGGTGGCTTTTCTCGAAACCGACCTTCAAATCGGCCGGGATTCAAAGCTTGATCGCGCATGGGATCGCGGCGGCGGTGTCGAACGGGCTGAAACACCTGATGGGAAGGCCGCGTCCCAAATTTGTCCATTCTGGAGAGTGGCAGTTCAGCCCCTCCTGGACCTCCGGGCTGGACTCATTTCCTTCCGGGCATACGACGGCCAGTTTCGCCGTAGCAACAGTATTGGCGAAACGGTTTCCAGCCGTCGGTCCGCTATGTTTTGGAGTGGCGGCCTTCGTGGCCTTGAGCCGTGTCCTCCGTGGATCGCATTTCCCGACCGATGTCTTCGGGGGGGCAGTATTCGGCATTGTGAGCGGGTCACTGGCCTCGGCGTCGTGGAAAGAATGGCGGGCGTCGATCCAGGATGGACTTCGTGTCGCAGCGATCGGCGCGGTCGCCGTATTCGCGGGGCTGTGGGTATTCTCGCACCCGGCCGATCACGGAATTGTCGGCGCCCTGTTGATCGGTTTGGGTGCGATGGCGACGGCAAGTGGATTGTGGCTGCGACGAACCAATTGGAGCGACCAGGAACGGCCTGTCGCAGGCCGGCAGGAGAAGGCCTCGCTGGTGTTGATCGCGTATGGACTTGCGGCCATGACAACTTCGCCCCTCGTGCTTGCAGCAGCGGGATTTGCTTGCCTGGCTGTCTGGTTCACTCCCACGGTTCCGCCGGGAGTGCAGAAACAGGATCCGGGTGCATGGTTGATTTTCAGGGAAAGCGCCCTGCTTGGAGGCGTGCTGCTTGTTCTGCTGATTCTATACGACGGGCGGGGAGTCTTGCCGTTCCGCTAGCGGATCAGGCAAAAGGCATTGGGCAAGGGGCGAGAGGTTGGATCTTGCGTGCCTCTTGCCATTCGCCCAGCGCCCATCACCCATCACGAAATTCTAGTGTCCGAATATCCTGGGGGGCGTTGTCGCAGGTGGTGCCGCGCCTTCCGGGATCGTCACCATCGGTTGGCTGCCTAAGAGAATGTAGCCGTATCGCTTGAGAATCGGCTGGAACGTCGCTGCCTCTCCCGGTAGAGAGGCCTGAAAGGATTCCGGGAGGAGAATCATCGTACGCCCCTGGTAGGTCAACGCGGCACGCAGCCGATCGACTTCTCCGGACGGGATGAAGATCACTTTCCGCCTCGCATAGAAAGCGAGAGAAGGGCGGGTCGAGCCGTACGCAATCAATTGATCCGTTGGACTGAGATTCAAGCCCGCCGCATAGGCCAGTTCCTGCGGAGGGGCGACGGCATACCGGTTGATTCCGGGAATGACGGTGAGGATAACGACAAGGATCAGACTGGCCAGCGCCCCTCCCGCAGCCCAAAAGGCCGCGCCGCGCCGCTCTTCGTTGAATCCGAAGTAGCCGACCAGCCCTGCGCCGATCAGGAGGATTGCCGCTGCGAGATAGGGGCCGCTCCCAAGATCGAATTGCGTGGCCAGGGGAAATTCCTTGACCATCTTACCGGAGAATTTGTCGTAGAGCGTGGGCAAGCTCGCGAACCCGAGCGCCAGGAGATATCCCAATCCCATCATGGCGTGAATCGAGCCCCGGATCCATTTGGTCAACGGATCCTTGAGGCACTGCGACCAGTACAACGCGGTCAGTATCGCCGCTGCCGGAAACAACGGCCCGATGTAGTGGGGCAGGCGTGTGGATGACAGGGTGAAGAATACAAACACGCCGACAACCCACAGAGCCGCAAACCATTCCAGATTCTGTGAATCTGGCCGGCCAGGGGCGAGGGGCGCGAGGCCAGAGGCAGTTTGCTCCGCAGCTTCATGATCCTCGACCTCTAGTCCCTTGCTGCTCGCCTCTCGCCAGCTTTTATAGGCCCGAACCAGCGCAGCAGGAAGCAACCCGCTCCAGGGAAAGAAGCCGAGAAGCAGGACCGGGAGATAGAACCAAAGCCCTCCGCCATGCCCCTCCATGGGGCTAAGGAAGCGCCCTACCGTGTGGACTTTCGCTTGAGAGGCGTAGGCGTCCCCGTGAATCACGAACATGGCGGCATACCAGGGAGTGGCCAGGAGGAGCAGCAGCAGGGTGCCGGCGACGGGGACCCCCCGCTGCCAGTAGGTTGTCCAGCGCCGCGCCGCCGTCAGGTAGAGGATAGCCGTCGTGAGCGGGACCGCAAGTCCGACCGGTCCTTTCGTCAGGGTCGCGAGGGCCATGCCGACGTAGAACCCCCAGATCCAATGACGTCGCGAGCCCGTTTCATGGAGGCCCAGCCAAAATCCGTAGAGGGAGAACGTCGTAAAAAAGATCAAGACACTGTCGGTGAGGGCCATTCGTCCCAGCGCGAGGATCTCGACGTTGAGCAGCAGCATGAGTGCGCCGAAGAGACCGACCGCCTGGCCGCGCAGCCGGGAAAGAAAAAGATACTGCATGAGGATCAGGGCGACGCCGAACAGGGCGGACGGAACGCGCGCTGCGAATTCGTTCACGCCGAAGACGTGGTAAGACATCGTCATCAGCCAGTACACGAAGACCGGCTTGGCGACCCGCAGTTCGCCATTGAATGTCGGAGTCAGGAGGTCTCCCGATGCGAACATCTCGCGGCCTGCTTCAGCATTCCGTCCTTCGTCGCGATCGGTGAGTCCCATGTCGCCGAGCCCCAGGAAAAAGAGCAGGCTCGACAGGACCAGGAGGACAAGCAGAATCAACGGCTGACTGGGTGTGCGATCAGTTGTCACGAATGAGTCCTACCTGTGGTTGACGTGGCGCGTTGAGGGATGTGTGACCGGCTGACCGATCATGCCTGCTGCGACGATGGGCCGGCCGGACCCTTGGGCTGGTCGGCTCGGTAGATGAGCACCAGATTGCGAAGATAGACGAACGTGCCGATGCCTTGTCCGGAAATAAAGACCGGATCGGCCCGGTAGATGGCATAGGCGAGAGTGATGAGTCCGCCGACGAGACTCATGTACCAAAAGGCGATGGGCACCCGGCTTTCGGCGGTGCGTTCGGACGCGATCCACTGGATCACCCAGCGGCCAAAAAAGAGGCCCTGGCCGAGGAAGCCGATCGCGATCCAGATTGTTTCTGTTGTCGTCATGATTCGTAATACGTGAAGCGTTATGCGTGATGAGCGAGAGACGTGCGCTTAAGAAATCGCAGAAGCCCGAGGATGAGTTGTCTAACCTGTTCAACTCGGTCCGATGCCTCTATGCGTGGAACAAACTTCAAACGCGCGGCTAATAACAGTTGCGTCTCCAACTCCGCAATGGATCCTAAGGCCACATAGAGGAATCGGATGTACTCTTTCCTGGAATTTCGAGCGGCACCCTCGGCAATATTGCTGGGCACGGAAACGGCGGCTCGTCTCGTTTGCGAAACAAGCCCGAACAGCTCTTCTTTCGGGAACTGACTGGTAATCGAATAAACCTCAACAGCCAAATCCATTGCTCTATTCCACAAATCCAGGTTCTTGTGGGTTTTCTGGCCGACTGCTTCCGGGTTCATCGCGCATCACGCATGACGCGTCACGTCGGTTCTCGGAACTTATACCGCAAGACCCGATGCTGCATCCATCGCACGGCAATCAGGTCATACAGGGATTTAAACAGCCGGTTGCCCATGCCGTACTTGGAGACGCCGTGAATGCGCGGGTAATGCCGGACCGGCACTTCGGTGACGGTGAAGCCGTGCATGAGGGCGAGCGCGGGAAAGAACCGGTGCATGCCTTCGAAGAGACGGATGCTCTCCAGCACGGGACGCCGGAAGATCTTGAGGGGACATCCCGTGTCGTGGACGCCGTCGTGCGTGAAGACGTTGCGCACGCGATTGGCGATGCGGGAGGACATTTTTTTCACCAGGCCGTCCTGTCGCTGCTGCCTCCATCCGCACACAAGATCGTGGGTGTCGGTGTAGGGGAGGAGTTTCAAGATGTCTTCGCTGTCCTGCTGCAGGTCGCCGTCGATTTGGATGATGATCTCGCCGGAAGACTGCCGGAAGCCCGCATCCAGCGCGCAGGTCTTGCCGTAATTCCGGTCGAAGTGAAACACCCGGACGTGAGAGTGCTGCGCCGCCAGACGATCCAGCTCCTCGCTGCTGCCGTCGCTGCTGCCGTCATCCACGAAGAGAATTTCATAGGGGCGCGATCGTGACGTCTCGTGCGAGTCCAATACTTTCAAGAGGCTCGTCAGGAGGGGCGCTAGATTCTCTCGTTCATCTTTGATGGGGACGATGACGGAGGCCCAGGGACTGGATGGTGGCGTCATGTTGCGCGAAAACTCCCGCTGCAGTCGGTGATGTATCAGTGTATGCGCGCATTCTAGCGGATGGTCAAGAGAGCGTCAAACGGCGTGGCGCGTGAGTAGAGTCCCGGCTTAACTCAGCGACACCCGCCGTTCAGCGTGTGCAAACGTCGGATCGTTCGACACGAAAATGATCGACCAGGGTTCGTCCTTCGAGCAGAGGCGCCGCAGGATGACCTCGCGGACAGACGGGATGATACTGTGCAGGGTGCCGTCGACGATCAGGACATAGGGGCGCGTCACGATTGCCCTCGCCAGAAGCAGGCGGAGCGTCTGGCTCAAGGTGAACTGTCCGCCCTGACCCGTCACGCGGGTCGTCAGCCCCTCCGGCAGCTTGTCGATCTCCTCATCCAGCTCAACGAATTGCAGCGCCCATTGCACATCGTCGTAGGAGATCGACGGCCGGCCGAGTGTGATGTTGTCCTCAACCGTGCCTTCGAGCAACGTCGGAAGCGAATCCAGCATCAGACTCCGGCAGGTGTCGATCGATTGGAGAGTCACCTCCTTCAGGTTCACGTCGTTATAACGGACGACGCCGGTCGTCGGGGTATAGAGCCCGGCCAGGACTTTGGCCAGCGCCGTCTTCTCCGAACTCGTGCGGCATTGGACGACCACCTTTTCTCCGGGAGCGACGTCCAGGTTGAATTGCTCGAACAGGGGAGCGGATTCGGGATAGGCAAACGACAGGTTCCTGCCCGTCACTCTGATGCCTGCGAGTCCGAACTGGTCGAGAGGGATGAGGGTCCTGGTGCCGGGCTGATCTTGTGGAAGCGAAAAGAAGGCGTTCAACTCCCGAAAGGACACAAACGCGAAGAACATGTGGACCATCCGGCGGGCCAGCGTATCCATGTTCAGGAGCAATTGGCCTACGACCAATTCGGCGGCGGCGAACTGGCCCACGGTGAGCTGGCCCTCTGAGACCAGCATGCCGGCGGTGGCGATCAAGCCGGTGTGGCCGACGACCTGCCACAAGGCCGCCGCCTTGTACTGACGTCCGGTGAGGAGATCAGACCGGCGTTGCCGGGTGCGGGCGTAGGTCCTCGTCAGTTCATCAGTCTTCTGCATCAAATAGGGGCTATGACCGGCGGCCCGCAAATGGGGGAGATTGACCGCAATATTCTTCATCCAGTGGAAGATTTCATAGTTGAGGCGCGACATTTCAAGTGTGATCAGGAATCCGCCACGTCCGAACACCGTCAGCAGCAGGACGAACCCGCCGATGAGCATCACGTTGTAGAGAAGAAAGTAGGGGTGGAAAAACACGAGCATCGACATCCCGATGGATCCCACCACGGCGACGTTGAACAGATCCGCCAGCATCGCGACGATCGCGCGGGTCAACAGGTCGGCTTCCGCGAAGCGATTGGCATGCTGGGGATGAAACGAATCCTCCCGCAGGCGCGGAAGGGTTTCGGTAAACGCGATGGCAAGCCGGGTATAAATCCGCTGTTGCAGCGTTTCGACGGCTCGCGCCTGCAGGATGCGGAACGCGGCGACGGCGGTCAGCGCGCATCCCACGATCACCGAAAGGGTGAAAATCATGCGCGCTTCGATCGCGAACGAGAAGGTGCTGACCAGTTCCTGGACGGCAATCGGGACGCAGAGCATGAACATACCGATCGCCAAGGCGTAGGAAGCGATGATCCCCAGCAATTTCCGTTCAAGCCGGTAGAGCAGCCCGAGCTGGCTCAGGATGTCCTGAACGACATTGCGGGGCTTGTGGTATTGGGGAAAGAGTTCGTGAGAGCCGGGCGACGTCATAAGTCGATCCAAAAAGAAAGCCCCTGCCGAACAGATCTCGGTAGGAGCTTGCTTCGTCACGGCTCCCACCAGTGGACTGGCAGGAGTTATCAGCCTCAGACAGCTGCCTGAGGCGGTTCCGGTGAACCCCATCACCGTTTGAAATCTCGGGTTTGCTTATATACCGCTTAGGACTGCAGGTCAATCGAACCTAGCTATTCTTTCGTTATGCGTCAAGCGTCATGCGTGGGGAGGGTGCCCAAGAATTGCATTTTCCGCATGACGCATCACGTCTAACGTTTCACGTTACTTCCCCGATGCCGCGATGGTGAAGCGCATCGTGCCGACCAGGCTCATCTCATTGACCTGCTCGCCGGCATGGATCTCGACCTTGTAGCGGCCGGCCCTCCAGCCTCCCTGAGGGGGAAACAACCGCAGATAGCCGGTCTCGTCTTCGAGGGCGATGTACATGGCGTCTTCGCTGACGATCGTCCCCGGTTCGATGCCGGCCACCTCTTCCGGCAGACAGCGGCCGAACACCTTAAAGGCCTGATAGTGTTGATGGAGGGAGAAAATGATGAAGATAGCCGGCGAGTCCGCAGCGAATCGCTCGGTGGGTTTGACCGGCACAATTTCGTGAGTCCGGCGGAAGCCGAGTTCTTCTTCGAAATCCTCCGCCATGGTGATCGAGCGAAACATCCCTTCCGGCGGAGCGTCGAAATTGTAGGGTTTGGCATCCTGAGCGCGATTTTGAAATTCAGGGATCGGCAGGTTTTTGGTGAGGGGCAGGTCCTCGGCCCGGGAGAGAGGAGTCGCCAACGAGCAGGCGATGAGGAAGAGACACAGTTTCTTCATATGGAAAAGTTGGTACACCCCTATGCCGGGAGAGTCAAGATCCGCTCTCGACCGCCTCTTTGTCAGGGAAGGCCTGAGGGGTAAAGTCTGTCGCAAGCTGTTGTATTCCTGAGCAGCCGTTCCTGCCCTTTCTGGCCGACTGAGGCCTCTACCTCCCCTAGCCCCTCCTTACAAAGGAGGGGAAGATAAGGAGGTGATAAAGACAGGATTAGGGGGAAGGATCCCGATCCTCGGAATGTCGAGCAGGCAATCTCCCCTCATAATAACCTCCCCTTTGTAAGGGGAGGCTGGGAGGGGTAGAGGATCTTGACGACCGTCGGACTCACGAGCAGAGCAACCGGTCCTTGTTTCTGGATTCAAAGCTGATAGCTGAAGAGGCTGAAAGCTGCCGGCTTTCCCGCGGCCGATAGCGCTCGGCGCGCCCATTGCGGCTGCGCAAAACCATTTGCTAAGATGCGGCTCGCTTTTGGAGATTCCATCGCATGCTACAAGACGCTGATGCGCTTCCCCAGCTGATCGGGGATTATAAGCCGCTCGATCAATGGCAGGCCCATCTCAACCAGATCTTCTATGGGCTGCGAGGGGACAAGCTCCGCGCCTATTATCAGACCTTCGCCTCGGCCGACTACCGACTCGCGCACGCTTTGGCGGCAGACTATTACGAGCGGGTGACGAAACGCGAGAAGACGTTAAGCGTAAAGCGTGAGGCGTTGAGCGAGAACGCTCCGGAGTCACGCATCACGCATCACGCATCACGTCTCACCATTCTGGAACTCGGACCCGGCAACGGCAACCTGGCTGCCTGCTTTCTCAGCCATCTCAAGACCCTCGACAAGCAGGGCACGGTCTATCCGCGCGTGCGGTATGTCCTGGTCGATTGGGAACAGCCGGTGCTGGACGGTGCCCTGGCTCATCCTGACCTTGCGGCCCACCGGGATCGCGTTGAAACCCATCGCGGCTCAGTAGAGCATCTCGCGGGATTGGCCGACGGGACCGTCGATCGGATTATCTGCAACGAATTGTGGAACGACCTGCCGACCAAATTGATGGCCAAGAACGCGGGGGAGATCGAAGAAGAATATCTCCGCCCGAACCTGAGCGAAACGTTGCATGCCACAATTCAGGACTGGTCGACCTTCGTGCGGGCGTTCGAGGCGAAGGACATCGAGGTGTTGAAGACGTTTCCTCCGTTTCTCGATGATCTCGTCTGGGAAAAAGAGTACCGCAAGGTCGAATGGAAGGACGTGCCCTATCGGAAGACCATCACGGAGTTCCTAAAAGGGGTAGACCAGCAGGTACTCGTGCCGATCAATCTGGGCGCGTTTGCCACCCTGAAGGAAGCGAAGCGGCTGCTGGCTCCGGATGCCGTCGGGTTCAGCACCTTCGATGCCGGCACGGCGGACATGAAAGTGCTGAATGATCCGGAGAAGCCCTGCTACGGCCAGTTCGGCGGCCAATACAGCTTCATGATCAACTTCGCCCTGGTCGAAGCCGTGGCAAAGCATCTGGGAATGGGGCAGGTGCTGCTGGAACCGCAGCGCGAATTCGTGGGCCGGTCGTTGAACACCAACGTCATCACGCTCATGGATCTGCTGGCGACACATCCCTCCGCCGGGCCGAAGCTTCAGGCATGGGAACAGGACCGGCTCGCTCTCAAAACCATCAAGGCTTTGAACGAAACCTGCGAGAGCCCGTACAGCCGGGTGCTCGACTTTCCGCTGGGAAAGAACATGCCGCCGGAAGAGCGCGAGACTCTGAACGGGATGCTGCTGTCGCTGAAGCGCCAGGGGATTCCCGACACCGTGGCCTATCTGACCGAAGAAGAACTCACCCGCGCGTCCAAAGATCTGGAAGAGGTCGGCTACGATCCCGAGACCGTCAATATCGCTTTGACTGCTCCTCCCAGCCCCATCGAGTACTACCACTTCGCCTGCACTCTTCGCACGGGCTAGTGGCAAGAGGCAATGGGCGAGGGGACTGCTAGTTGAAGCCAATGGCCGAGAGGCCTAGGGTCGGAGCAGGATCACTCCGATCACTTGGCTCGGACAGACCTCTCCACCCTCGCCCTTTGCCCCTCGCCCCTGGCCATTTACCTCAAATTTATCCTTGACTTGTTCTTGAATTTTCTATAGCCTTCGCCGCGATTTCAGAAAAGTCCCACCTTTTGGTGGGGATTCTACCGCGAACGTTGCGGCATGTGATTGAGGAACAAGATGTTTGGTTCATTCGGCTGGATGGAATTGATGCTGATTCTGATCATCGTATTGATCATTTTCGGCGCGGGGAAGCTGCCTCAGCTGGGCGAAGGCCTCGGCAAGGCGATCAAGGGATTCAAGAAGACGGTTCATGAGGCGGATGCCATCGACGTGACGCCGGCAGAGCAATCACAACAGGCGCAGCCGCAAACGCCCCCGGCGGCTCAGGTCACCGCACAAGCGGAAGTCGTGCCGCCGCCCGCGGCGCCGGCGCCGCAACCGGGACAGACGAAGCAAGGGTAAGGAATGGGCAATAGGCCGGGGGCGATGGGCTAGTGGCGAAGACGCGAACCGATAGAACCCATTACCTCGCTCCTCTGGCCACGAGCCTAGGAAGTTATGTTTGGATTAGGTGCCGGAGAAGTTCTCATCATTCTGATCATCGCGTTTCTGCTGTTCGGCCCGAAGCAGTTACCGGAAGTCGGACGGCAGGTCGGGAAGGCCGTCAAGGGGTTTAAGGAAACGGCGGAGGACCTGCGGAAGTCGGTGGAGCCTGAGATCAACATGATTCAGCAGGAAGTGAAGATGGTCGAGCAGGATTTCCAGGCCTCCATGAAAGAAGCGGAAGAGGAGATCAACGCCG
>DATIGF010000080.1:0-16186 GCA_035454865.1 Nitrospiraceae bacterium
GTTGCTTCCGGCTTATTGGCGGCCAGGAATAATCCCGGCTGATACTGCACATCCTCGATCACTCCGTCGCAGGGAATGCGATTGATGTGCACATCGAACACATTCAAAAAAATCGTGACCCGGACACTGCGATCCTTGAGAAACCGAGGTTCAAACTCTTCTTCGATGGCGATCACTTTCCCGTCACCGGGCGCGACAACGAGATGCGGACCCTGGGGCACCACCCGGGCGGGATTACGGAAGAACCAAACCACGAAGGCGGTCAGAAGTGCAGCCCCGACAGCTAGAACCGGCCATCCCAGCCACCCCGCCAACAGTGTAACGCCGGCGGGAGCCGCAATGAAGGGAATTCCTTCTTTGGCAAAGGGAACACCGACGGCATGATCTGCCACGTAACGCAGGCCTCAGTTCTTGGTTTTGTCGACGAGTTGATCCTTCTTAAGCCAGGGCATCATCGCCCGCAGCTTGGCCCCCACGGCCTCGATCGGATGAGCTTCGCCTTTGGCGAGCAGCGCGTTGTAGACGGGACGATTGGCCTGATTCTCCAGAACCCATTCCTTGGCAAACTGGCCGGTCTGAATCTCGCCAAGAATCTTTTTCATCTCCTGTTTGGTCTGTTCGGTGACCACCCTGGGGCCACGCGTAATATCTCCGTACTTGGCGGTCGTGCTGATCGAGTAACGCATATTCGCGATGCCGCCTTGATAGATCAGATCGACAATGAGCTTCACTTCATGCAGGCACTCGAAGTAGGCCATCTCGGGCGAATAGCCGGCCTCGACCAGCGTCTCATATCCGGCTTGAATTAACGACGTGAGCCCGCCGCACAACACCGCCTGTTCACCGAACAGATCGGTCTCGGTTTCCTCACGAAAGTTCGTTTCGATGATGCCGGCCCGCCCCCCGCCGATCGCGCTGGCATACGCCAACCCGACTTGCCTGGTGGCACCGCTGGGATCCTGATGGATGGCAAGCAAGCACGGGACACCGCTGCCCTTCGTATACTCCGAGCGAACAAGGTGACCCGGCCCTTTCGGAGCCACCATGAACACGTTCACGGAAGCGGGCGGCACAATCTGTCCGAAATGAATATTGAATCCATGTCCAAACGCCAAATAGGACCCCGGCTTGAGATTCGGCGCGATGTCCTGGCGATAAATGGCCGCCTGGGCTTCATCGGGCGCGAGGATCATCACGACATCGGACGCCTTGACCGCATCCGCCACAGGCATGACCTTGAGGCCACTCTGTTCCGCTTTTTTCCAGGACGCGCCTTCGCGCAAGCCGATCACCACACTCACGCCGCTCTCCTTCATGTTCAGCGCATGCGCGTGGCCCTGGCTTCCGTAGCCGATGACGGCCACCTTCTTATTACGAATCTGTTGAATGTCTGCGTCCTTATCGTAGTAGATCTTCATGCTGTACTCCTTCAACAATGCGTATCCTGTGACAATAGCCGTCGTGCGGCCTCGGCGGGAAACTACTCTCGGGCAACCTTCTTGGTTTGCACGGTTGCCGGACGAATCGGCTCCCGAGCCACAGCGACCCGACCGGTGCGGACCAACTCCTTGATCCCGAGGGGTTGCAACAGATTAATGATCGCCTCAATCTTCTTGGGATCTCCCGAGACTTCGATCGTGTAGGTGCTGGGTGTGGAGTCGATAACGTTTGCCCGGAAAATATCCACAATCCGGAGCGCCTCTGCCCGATCTTCATCCTTCGTATGAACCTTGATGATCGCCGTTTCCCGCGAAACAAATTCCGTCTCATTCAGATCGACCACCTTGATCACATCGATCAGCTTATTGAGCTGCTTGACAATCTGCTCAATAATCCGCTCATCGCCCGATGTCACGATGGTCATCTGAGACATTGAGGGGTCCAGTGTGGGGGCGACGGACAGGCTTTCAATGTTGAAGCCGCGTCCGCTGAACAACCCGGCAACTCTGGAGAGCACGCCAAACTTATTTTCGACTGTCACCGAGATGATATGTTCCATTATCCGTCCGACTTTAAGCCGTCAACACCGTGTCTTTGTCTTCGGGCGTCACTTTCGGTGCGCCAACCTGTTTCTTCTTCAACTCCGGCGGATCTTCAAGAATCATCTCGTGATTGCAGCCGCCGGCCGGAATCATGGGATAACAGTTTTCGAACTGGTACGTGGGAACATCCACGATCACCGGCTTGTCCACGGCGATCGCCTCTTTCAGGACCCCGTCCAGATCCGCGACCTTACTCGCACGCAAACCGACCGCTCCGTATGCGTCGGCCAGCTTTACAAAATCCGGGGTGGTTTCCAGATAGCTGGAGGCATATCGCCCTTCATAGAACAGATCCTGCCACTGACGAACCATGCCGTGGAATCGGTTATTCAGAATGATGATCTTTACCGGCAGCTTACTCACCACTGCCGTAGCCATCTCCTGCATATTCATCTGAATACTCCCGTCTCCCGCGATGCAGAGTACGAGACGACCACGGAAGGCAGCCTGCGCACCCATCGCCGCAGGGAAGCCGAATCCCATGGTCCCAAGCCCGCCCGACGTCAACCACCGATTCGGCTTCGCCAGCTTGAAGTATTGCGCCGCCCACATTTGATGCTGACCGACGTCAGTCGACACGATCGGGTCTCTGTCTTTCGTCAGTTCATAGAGACGCTTGACGACGTGCTGCGGTTTGATCGGACCATCGGCATCCTGTTGATAGGACAAAGGATGGGCCGTCTCCCATTCCCGAATCTGGTCCCACCAGGGTTTGCGTAATTCCTTTTGCTCGCCGTTCACCGTGGCGCGAAGAATCTGATTCAACTCCCGCAGCACTGTCTTGCAATCGCCGACGATCGGGATATCCACATGTATATTTTTTCTGATCGACGTCGGGTCGATATCTACATGAATAATCTTCGCGTAGGGACAAAACTCCGCGACTTTTCCGGTCACGCGATCATCAAATCGCGCGCCAATGGCGATCACGAGATCCGAAAAATGCATGGCCATATTGGCCTGATACGTACCGTGCATGCCCAGCATCCCCATGGAAAGCGGATGCTCTCCAGGAAACACACCCAGCCCCATCAGGGTCATGTCGACTGGAATCTGGGTCAGTTCGGCAAGTTCAAGAAGCTCTTGCGCAGCGCCTGAAAAGACCACGCCCCCCCCGACGTAAAGGATCGGCTTCTTGGCCTTCATGATGGCCTCAGCCGCCTGTTTGATCTGCCACTTATTGCCTTCGTAGGTCGGGTTATATCCGCGAATCGAGACAGAGTTCGGGTACACAAACTCGGCCTTATTCATGGACACGTCTTTCGGAATATCGACCAGCACAGGACCGGGACGTCCGGTGGTGGCAATGTAAAAGGCCTCTTTAATGGTCGCGGCGAGATCGTTTACATCTTTGACCAGGAAATTATACTTCGTGCAGGGCCGACTCAATCCGACGTTGTCGGCTTCCTGGAACGCATCATTTCCGATCAAACTGGTGGGCACCTGCCCGCTGATGCAGACGAGCGGAACAGAATCCATATAGGCGTCAGCCAGAGCAGTAATTACATTCGTCATGCCCGGGCCGGAGGTCACGAGACAAACACCTGCTTTGCCGGTGGCCTTGGCATACCCTTCAGCCATATGCCCCGCCCCTTGCTCATGCCGAGTCAGAATGACCTCGATATCCTTCTGCTGGTGGAGCATGTCGAATATCTTCAACACCACACCACCGGGGAGCGCAAAGATCGTCTTCACACCTTCCCGTTTGAGACTTTCGATTAGAATCTCAGCGCCATTCAGCTTCATATCTGACCTCCCCTCCCGGTCTACCGGAGGATACCCAGCAGAGGGAATGTTTGGGCTACTATGAAAAAGGTGACACTAACCCCACACACTTCAGAACTTTCTGAAATATCAAGGGGAAAGGATTCGAGATCCTACCATCCTGGTCCGGAAGCGTCAATAGGATGAGCCGCAAGGGGGCTCGAACGAGACGGGAAGAACCTTACCCGATCTCTTATGCGATGAAGATGCTTCGAGTTCAGGAACACCGACAGTCTGGCGTGATCCGTTACCAGGAGAAAGGGCGTGGCGGTGAAGACCTGTAAGCCGGATTCTGTCCCGCGAAGTGGTTGCCCCCTTCGCATGGATGATCATTTCTCTGGGATTCGAGTTGCCCCGAACCTCAAGCGACCTACCCGAAGACCTCGACCGGGCCAGTCGGTTTACAAGACTCGCGAGGAGTCCTGCAAGCGTCTTCCTATTTGGCCTTGCACCGGGCGACGCTTACCGTGCCAGTGATGTCGCCACCACTGCGGTGGGCTCTTACCCCACCGTTTCACCCTTACCTGAGCCTCAGCGACCAGATGGGATCCCGTCGCTTTGGCCATCGGCGGTTTGATTTCTGTGGTGCTGGTGTCGGATCGCTCCGCCTGGGAGTTACCCAGCGCCCTGCCCGTGGAGTCCGGACTTTCCTCCCGATGCCAGAGGCATCGGGCGATCATCCAGTCTTCACAACCACGCACGAGTAGTATAGGGAAAGAATACAGCCCTTACAAGAAGGGGACCGGAGAGTGATGGCTCCCCCCTTAGTCTCCAGCGGCAGACAGCAGTTCGACGCCGCCGGGCCATCCCGAAATCGTCCCTGCCTGGCGGTGCTGCTGGATGAAGCGGGTGAGCCGCACCTGGTCATCCTCTGAAGACCGAATAAATTCGACGCCGATTCGCTTCCCATCAGCCCAGCGAACAACGGCCAGAGGCACCTTGATCGGAGGCTTCTGGTCCGGTAAGGACAACTTCAGCCGGACATAGTCTCCCACCTTCACGTCTTCTTGGCTTTCCATGAGGCAGCCGGGGAGGGACACGTCGATCACCCGTCCTTCACCAATCAGTGCGTCACCGGCAAAGACGACTGAACATTCAACAGGAACCCTGCTGCTGTATCGACTCTCCATTGGCTCCTCCCTATTCAAAAACGTGTTGCTACCTTCACATAAACGAGGACGGGCGCCAATTCATCAAAAGGGTAAGCCCACCCTCTCCAGAAGGGGGGGGGAGGAAAAACCGGGGATTGATTGAAAGGATATTGCCTATCGCAGAAATTTATATTTCCAGGCAGATACCGAAGCTTCAGGACGAAGGCTTTATCGCCCTCCCACAGCCGGCAATACCGCAATCGAAACCGGGGTCTTGGTCTGATAGATCGCCAGAGCCTCTGGCATCCATTCCTTCAACTGTTCGATTCTGGTTTCATGGCCCGGATGGGTCGACAGGAATTCGGACGGCCCGCCACCACCGGAAAGCTGCTCCATCCGTTCCCACAGATGGACTGACTCACGCGGGTCGTACCCGGCATCCGCTGCCAGGAGAATCCCGATGTAATCGGCTTCTGATTCATGCGCCCGACTGAAGGGGAGCAGCACTCCGACCTGCGCGCCGGCTCCCAGCGCTGCCATGGCCGCTTGGGACATGACCCCGCCACCGCCACTTAACCCGATCGCCGCCCCGGCGACTTGTAGGGCCGCACTGGTCAGTTGCCCCTGGCTCATACGCTCGGCTCCGTGTCGCGCCAGGGCGTGGACTACTTCATGCCCCATGACCGCGGCAAGCCCTGCCTCGGTCTTGGCAACCGGGAAAATACCCGTGTAGACGGCAATCTTGCCCCCTGGCAGCGCAAACGCGTTCATGGTCTTGTCGTCCTTGATCACCGTCACTTCCCACTGAAATTGTTGAGCCATCTCCCCATACTTTGACCTCTTGGCCGCCTCAATAATACGGGCTGCCACCCGTTTGACCGGTTCGATTTCCCGCTGATCCTGGGATTGCTTCACATTGGGATCGTTCTTCACCTGGCTATAGGCCTGTGCGCCGAGTTGCATCTCTTGCGACACAGAGATCATCAGCAGTTGAGACCGGCCGGTATAGGGATTGGTCTCACAGCCGGTGATTTCCAGAAACACCAGCAGAAGACCGACGAGAGCAAGCGCCTGAGTTGTCTGCCAACCGGTCGTCATTCGCAGTCCTCCAGCCATTCGTTCCTCGCAGGCCGCCACTGATAAATTGACCGCCCTCTATCCGATTCGGTACATTACCGCGCCCTGACGTTTATTTCTACCCGGAGAGCGCGCCTATGGCTGCAGTCCGTTCCGGCAGTCACATTGAACGCATCGGCATCGACGAATCCGGAAAAGGCGATTACTTCGGCCCGCTCGTCATCGCCGCGGTGTTCGTTGACGCGACGACCCAGGGTGAACTTGCACTGATGCAGGTTCGAGACAGCAAGAAGATTTCCGACGGGCGCATTCTCGAAATGGCCCCGGACATCAAAACCATCTGTCCGCACAGCGTGATTGCAATCGGTCCGCACAAATACAATGAACTGTATGCAAAGATTCGCAACCTCAATCGATTGCTCGCGTGGGGCCATGCCAAAGCGCTTGAAAATTTGCTCGAGCGGGTCTCGTGCGAGCGTGCGATCTCGGATCAGTTCGGGGACGAACGACTGATTCTCAATGCACTGCAGGAGAAGGGAAAGAAGATCTTTTTGGAGCAGCGAACTAAGGCGGAGTCAGATATGGCCGTCGCCGCCGCCTCCATCCTCGCGCGAGCAGAATTTCTCCTCCGGCTGAAACGCCTTTCCGATGAAGTGGGGACCACGCTCCCGAAAGGCGCCTCACCGGCTGTCGAGCTTGCCGCCCGCATGGTTATTAAGAAGCATGGACAGGAACGGCTGGACTCGGTGGCCAAACTGCACTTCAAAACCACACGAGCCGTACTGGCCGGGATGAGCTAGACCGATTCCCCGACTTCAAGATCCGCCGACTTGTCTCCGGGCACAGCCGGCGTTTCAGCTACCGGTTCCCCTTCCCAATACAACATCCGGCGGCAGTACGGACACACGTGCAGGTCCTCGGAGCGTTTGACTTGTGCGATGAGCTGCGGGGGAATTTGGAGACGGCAGCCGGCGCAGATTCCACCGCGAACCGCCGCGAGGGCCTGATCTTTTCGTGCCGCCTTGATCTGGCTGTACCGTTCCAGGAGACTCTTCTCCACTCGCGCCGATGCCTCGCGCTGCTTCACTTCCAGTTGAGCGAGTTCCGCGGCAAGCGTACGATCCTGTTCGTCGAGCACCGACTTTTCCTGCGCAAACACCGTCTGCAGAGCTTTGACCTTCTCTTGGGTTTCCTTTGCCGTCCGCTGCAGCTGATCGATCTTCTCCATGCAGACGAGAATCTTCTCCTCAAAATCGCCGCGCTTCTTATTCGACAGCTCGATCTCGAAGAGATGCGCCTGATATTCCTTGTTGGTCTTCAACTCGGATAACCGGGATTTCATCTTGTCCGTCTGCACCTCATGCGCCTCCAGATCCTTCTCATGCGAACGTCGCTCTTTGACCGCCACTTCGACGGTCGCCGTTGTGTCGTTCAGAATCTGTGTCGCGTTTCGAAGGGGGGTTTCGGCGGCATGGAGACGTTCGGGGATTTTTCGACGGATTTCATTGATCTCCATGATCCGGAGA
This sequence comes from Nitrospiraceae bacterium, assembly GCA_035454865.1. Lineage (GTDB taxonomy): Bacteria > Nitrospirota > Nitrospiria > Nitrospirales > Nitrospiraceae > Nitrospira_D. The sequence continues at coordinate 7,501 of DATIGF010000080.1, forward strand.
TCGAGTTTCTGCAATTCGATGAGTGGAGAAATCTTTTGATTCAACGTGCCCTTTCTATCTGCACGGCGCCGCATCACCGAAGGGGCCCCGGCACGTTCACAGGCTGGTGGGCCCACTAGGACTTGAACCTAGGACCAGCTGATTATGAGTCAGCCGCTCTAACCACCTGAGCTATGGGCCCGATGAGGCGCGCTTCGTTGACACCAGCCCTGCCCGCGGATGACGCCATTCGGGAGATCGATTTTAGGCCGACCTCAGAGTGGAGTCAAATCGGGCCCATCCGCCCGGGACCTAGAGACTCTCAACAAAACTTCTGAGCTTCTTGCTGCGACTGGGGTGCCGCAATTTCCTCAACGCCTTGGCTTCAATCTGCCGGATGCGCTCGCGCGTCACTTCAAAGTCCTGACCCACTTCTTCCAGCGTATGGTCGGTGGCTTCTCCGATCCCGAACCGCTTGCGCAACACCTTTTCCTCACGAGGGGTCAAGGTCTCCAACGCGCTATTGATCTGCCGTTGCAAGTCGTAACGGATGGCGGCTTCGAGGGGAGACACCGCCTTCTTGTCTTCAATGAAGTCGCCCAGATGGCTGTCTTCCTCCTCGCCGATGGGGGTTTCGAGCGAGATCGGCTCACGCGCGATCTTGAGAATCTTTCGCACCTTGTCCAACGGCAGATCCATGCGCTCGGCGATCTCCTCCGGCAACGGCTCGCGTCCCAACTTCTGCACGAGATGCCGCGACGTGCGAATGAGCTTATTGATCGTCTCGATCATGTGGACCGGAATCCGGATCGTTCGCGCCTGGTCGGCAATGGCCCGTGTGATCGCCTGCCTGATCCACCAGGTGGCATACGTACTGAACTTGTAACCGCGCTTGTACTCGAACTTGTCCACGGCTTTCATCAAGCCGATGTTGCCCTCCTGAATCAGATCCAGAAACTGCAATCCCCGGTTCGTATACTTTTTGGCGATGCTGACGACCAGGCGCAGGTTCGCTTCGACCAATTCGGCTTTGCCGCGCTTGACCTTTTCCTCGGCGACATCGAGGTGCTTGACCGCATCCTTGATTTCCTCCGCAGGGACGAGCGCCTCCTCGGTCTCCAACTGGCGCACTTTGGCTCTGGCGGCTTGATAGACCTTTCTGATTTCCAGCAAGGCTTCTTCCGACACGCCGGTTTTCCGCTTCACCGCCAAAAAGTCCTGCCGGGTCCGGCACATCTTCCTGAGCAGTTCTGCGCCCGCTTCTCCGCCAACGCCGATCCGTCGTTGGCAACTCACGGCCTCGCGTTCAGCCGCCCGAATCTGGATCGCCAGATCACGGACCCGCTGTACCATCCGATCCTTCAGCACCCCGTGGAGATTGACCGACTCGATCTTGTCCACCACCTGCTGGCGCACCATGTCAAACTGCTTCTTGAATTTCTTTTGCTTTACCGGATCGTTGCCGACATGTTTCCCCTTCTCCGCAAGCGCCTTCAACGTCAGCGACACCTTCCGCACCGCGTTCAGGGCATCCAGCGTCTTGACGCGCAGCTCCTCATAGTCCCGTTCGACCGGTTGCTGTTCCTCCTCGAATTCCTCCTCGGTCTCCTGTACGGGCACGATCTCGCGCACATCGATCTTGGCGTTCTTGAGCTGATCCCGCAGGGCGAGAACGAACTCGATCGTCATCGGCATGCCGTAGATCACCGAGGCGATATCTTTTTTCCCCTCCTCGATACGCTTCGCGATCTCGATTTCGCCCTCGCGGCTGAGCAACGCCACGCTGCCCATTTCTTTGAGATAGAGGCGCACGGGATCGTCCGTACGGCTCAACGCCCCCGGCGTCAGATCGATCGGTTTCTCGTTCTCTTCCTCCGATTCCGACTCCGCTTCCTCGGCGTCTTCGCCGGCCTCGCCGCTCTCGGACCGTTTCTGCGTCCGCTCGCCTTCCGGCGCATCGACGATCTCGATGTCCATTTCACCGAACATCGTCATGATGCTGCCAAATTGGTCAGAGGACACCACTTCAGCCGGCAAGGTGTTATTGAGTTCGTCATAGGTCAGGAAGCCTTTTTCCTTCCCGATCGTAATCAGTTTCTTCACCTCACCGAGCAACTCCTGTTTCGGCATAACTACTCCTTCACCAATGAAACGACGCCGGCGGCTGGCGTGCCGGCTTTCCGCATTCGAAATTCGTTGACTTGCACATTGAGCGCACGCGCATCCTCCCACCGTCCCTCACGCTCCGCCGTCTTCAGCTGGGCGATAAGGTCTCCCAGGACCTGTTCCGCCCGTTTCCGTTCCAGACAATCCAAACAGGCCTTGATGTGGGCCGGCACGTCGTCAAAATGATCATCCCGCAACGACAGCTCCGTCGCCAGCGCGCTGCACTCGGAATCCTCCACCGCCACATCCAGCAAGGACCTGACACCGATACGACCGTCCCGATCCAGATGCGCCAGCGCCAGTTCCACAAGCTTGCGGCACGCGGCAACCGTAAACGCCTCCGGACGTAAGCGTCGCACATCGGCGGGAGCCAACTTGCCGTGCAGCAACATCAAGACCAGATCCCGTTCCTCCGGCAATCCTTTGAAAGCGGGACCGGAAGCCCCCTGTGCGGCCTGCACTCGTGGAGCCGGGGCCCCTTTCTTCTGCTGAATCAGCAGCGCCGGATACCGCTCGATCAAACGAGCCTGATTGATCCCCAACCGTTCCGCCACGACTCTGAGGCGCTCTTCCCGTTCAATCGGATGCTCGCTCTTCTGGAGAATCCGCAACACTTCGTCGACGCTACGGATTCGACTTTCCAGCGAGCCTGCTTCGGCCTGCTTCACACTGTGCTCAAGGGCATAGTCCAGGAGGCTTGGGGCGACCTCTTCCAACCGCGCGAACGCGTCGGGCCCCTCTTTCCGCACATAGGTATCAGGGTCGTCCCCAGCTGGTAGCGTGATGACTTTGACGCCCAATCCGCTATTCACGAAGAGATCCAATCCTCTCAGCGCGGCGCGCACGCCGGCCGCATCAGGATCGAACAACAACACCACGTTGGCGGCGAACCGCCGCAGCACCTGAATATGTTCCGGGGTCAGCGCAGTGCCCAGTGTGGCAACCGTGTGCGTAATCCCTGCCTGATGAAGCGCGATCGCGTCAAAATAGCCTTCAACGACAATGACCGTCTTTGTCCGGGCTATAGCCTCTCGCGCGTGATCAAAGCCAAACAGTGTCTGTCCCTTCTTAAACAAGGGGGTGTCCGGAGAGTTGAGATACTTGGGCATCCCCTCGCCCAGCACGCGGCCGCCGAACCCCACCACACGCTTGCGCATGTCCGTAATCGTGAACATCACCCGCGCGCGAAATCGATCATAGAAGCCGGATCCACTGTCTCGCGCAACCACAAGACCCGCCGTTGCCAGGTCGCCTTGGGAAAAACCTTTCTTGGTGAGCGCCTTGAGTAGGCCATCCCACTCGGCCGGTGCGACCCCGATCCCGAACTGATCGATCGTAGCTTGCTGAATTCCCCGACTCACCAGATAGGCGCGAGCGCCGTCGCCGGCTCGTTCATCTCGTAGATTCTGCTGAAACCAGGCTGCCGCAGCCTGATTGAGCTGTTCCACACGGTTTGCCTGCGCGGCCTGAGGCCTCGCATGGGCAGCCGCCTCCTCGACCTCGATCCCGACCTTTTGTCCAAGATCGCGCACCACTTCCGGGAAACTTGCACCGGTGATCCTGGTCAGAAACGTGAACACGTTCCCGCCTGCGCCGCATCCAAAACAATGAAAAATCTGCCGGGATGGACTTACGGTGAAAGAGGGACTTTTTTCTTGGTGGAAAGGGCACAAGCCCTTCAGATTCTGGCCGGCTTTGGTCAAGGAGACGTGATGGCCCACGATATCGGCAATATCGACCCGGTCCCTGATCTGATTGATGATCTCGTCAGAAATCAAACCTCGGCCCACGAGAGTCGCAGCTCCTACATACCCGCCACACACGACCGGACGAGTCGGTTGCTAAGTGATCGGATTAATTGACCGGTCAGGGTAACAGACGGCTGGAAACTCTGTCAATTCTGAGAAATGCCATTCGCTGGCTGGAAATTGCAGAACCTGGATGACGGGAGGGCCCTCAGGCCACTCGAACAGGCCGTTCAGCGAGTATGGCCGGCGGAAGTTCCTGAACAGTAATCAATCCCGTCAATTCCTCTCTTTTTCAGCCTGAACCTTGTCATGTTGCTACCTGTAGAGGCCTTCCCCACTAGCCGGCTCCCGACTAGCCTGGAGGCCATCCCATATGCCGACCGCCCATCACATGGAAGTGGAGATGGAAGACTGTCTGCCCGCCGTCCCGTCCCGTATTCGCCACGCATCGAAAGCCGGGCTCAGAAAGTCCTTTCTCCTTCGCAATCCTGGTGCAGGTGAACAGAAGTCGACCGAGCAAGATCAGATCAGCCTCGTTCATATCCTGCATTGAGGCCACGTGCCGCTTCGGAATGACCAGGGTATGGACGGGAGCTTGCGGATTGATGTCGTCAAACGCCAGAGTGTGCTCGTCCTGATAGACAATCTTGGCAGGGATACTTCCTTCGATGATCCGGCAGAAGATACACTCGCTCACGCCACCCTCCTTTGACTACTTCTCCGGCCGGAGCCCGGACCTGCCGAACCGCTTGCCCAACTCCTGGTAAATCTCCTGGAGCGCCACATCGTGATAGCCCAGGACCATGAGCGTGTGGAAAAACAGATCGGCGACTTCGTAGACAATTTCTTCTTTCTTGCCGCCTTTAGACGCCAGTAGTACTTCACCGGCTTCTTCTGCGACTTTCTTGAGGATTTTGTCGTGCCCGCCCTCGAACAACTTCGTCGTGTAGGAACCCGCCTGTGGATTCGCGCGGCGATCCCGAATCGTCCGCAGGACTCCTTCGAGAATCCCCCCGAAGGCATCCTGCGTCTTCTCTCCGCCGATCCGGCCCTGGTCATCAAGCCTCGAAAAGAAGCAGGCCCGTTCGCCCGTGTGACAGGTTGGTCCGACCGGCTGCGCCTTAATCAGTATCGTGTCGTGATCACAGTCGATGAAGAGTTCCTTCACATGAAGCTTATGGCCGGACGTCTCACCTTTCTCCCAGAGCGTCTTACGCGACCGGCTCCAGAAATGCACGGTCTTTGTGGCAAGAGTCTTGGCAATCGCGTCCTGATTCATATAGCCGAGCATGAGCACTGTCCCGTCCAGCCAATCCTGTATAACAGCCGGGAGCAGGCCCTGCTCGTCGAACTTGAACTGATTCGTCGATGCCTGGCTCATATGCTCATGCCGCCGGTGCAGCAGACTCCAATCGCACCGGGATGCCGCGATCCCTCAAATACACCTTTGCCTGCGGGATCGTGTAGGTCCGGAAGTGGAAAATCGAGGCGGCCAAGACCGCATCGGCTTTCCCCTTGGCAAACCCGTCATAAAGATGCTCGAGCGTCCCCACCCCGCCTGACGCAATCACCGGGATCAAAACCGATTCCGACACAGCCGCAGTCAGGCCAAGGTCATAGCCGCTTTGCTGGCCATCCTGATCCATGCTCGTGAGCAAAATCTCTCCCGCACCGTAGCTTTCCATCCTCTTCGCCCATTCGACCGCATCGAGTCCGGTCGATTTCCGTCCGCCATGCGTGAAGACTTCCCACCGACCGGGTGTCGAACTCCGCTTCGCATCGATCGCAACCACAATGCATTGTGTACCGAAGCGTTGCGCAGCCTCTTTGACAAACTCCGGCCGCTGCACCGCCGCCGTGTTGATACTGACCTTATCGGCACCGGCATTGAGCAGCGCTCGAATATCGTCGAGCGTCCGCACGCCGCCCCCGACCGTCACTGGCATGAACACGCGCGCAGCCGTCTGCTCAACCACGTCGATGATCGTTTTCCGGTTTTCATGCGACGCAGTAATGTCGAGAAAACACAGTTCATCCGCGCCCTCGCGATCGTAAACCGCCGCCACTTCGACCGGGTCGCCAGCATCACGGAGATTCACGAAGCTTACGCCTTTGACCACGCGTCCGTCTTTGACATCCAGGCAGGGAATGATGCGCTTCGTCAGCATCGTCGCTCGCTCCACTCACTCAGGGTTTCAGGCGCACGGCCTGCGGCCACGGGCCCGTTCGACTTGAGTCGTATCTCTCGCATCACCTCTCGCCTCTTACCCCTTGCCTACTGCAGCCACCGCAGCCGCATAGTCGAGTTCGCCATCATAGAGTGCTTTGCCCACGATCGCCCCTTCGATCCGGGGGCCGAGGGAACGCACCGCTCGCAGATCTTCCACGCGAGCGATCCCGCCGGAGGCGATCACCGGAAACGCAGAAAACTCGACAATCTGCTTCAACGCCGGAATATTCGGTCCACTGAGCATGCCATCACGAGAAATATCCGTGTAGATCACCGCCCCAAGCTCGAAATCGGAGAGCTCTTTCAGCAGATCGATCGCTCTGGTGTCCGATACCGCCGTCCAGCCCCTCACTGCCACCTTGCCGTCACGCGCATCGAGCCCGAGCAGAATCCGCCGCGGAAATTCCCTGCAGGCCTGTTCGAGAAAGCGTCGATCCGTGAGCGCAGCGGTGCCGAGCACGACACGCGACACCCCGGCATTCAGATACCGGCGAACCGTCTGAATGGTTCTGATGCCGCCGCCGACCTGGACCTTCACACTCACCGTCTTCATCACGGCTTCGATCTGCGGCAAATTCCTGGGCTCGCCATCGACCGCCCCGTTCAGATCGACTATGTGAATGATGCTGGCCCCGCCCTGTTGCCACTTCTGGGCAACCGCAGGGACATCCTCCGAATAGACGGTCTCCGCCGCCATATCGCCTTGACGCAACCGAACACAGCGGCCGTCCTTCAAATCAATCGCAGGAATCACCAGCATACAGTTCACTCTCCCTCACGCCATGTCAGGCGATCACTGCCCCCCGGTCGCTTGTCCGAACGGGAATGCCTTCGCCAATTCATCGGCTCCATAGTGGAGCAGTTCGTCTGCCGTCACAAAGCCCAATCCGTGTATGAAAAATCCCGCCAGATCTGCGGTCACCGGCTGTTGCCGTTCGAAGTAGTTTCCTTCCCACAGCAATGCCCCGTCCGCCGCCACCAGCCTCACCTCAAACCCCACCGCCGCCGGCGGATCTGCCCCCATTCGACTGCCGACGCGCTCCTGGTAGACCAACACGCGACCGATCACAACCGCATCGACCGACAACCGCGCCGCCGCTTTGGGCGCCATTGCCGCAATATCCTTCCCGCCGTCCTTCCCTTCCACTTCATGCAGTGCGCGACCGCTTTCGTCCGACGAGAGCACCACCAGCGCTGTCCGCGACCGCAAACGGTTCCCGAGCACCTGGGTCACCTTTTCTGCAGCGGAGGGGGGAACGCCGACGGTCGACCGGGCGGGCAATTCGTGAGGCGGCCGCGGGGAGATCGTGGCGTATGACCCCTTCGCGCCCTGGGGCACCTGGAACCCGGCAGCAGTGCTCTGGGTTGCTTGTGGGGTAGCCAATGTATCGAAAGGCAGAACCGCGACACGTTGCACACGATACTTCGGCAGCTCCGATGAGGCCTTCGTCGTGACTTTGGCCCCACTGCAGCCGGTGGCCACCAGCAAAGCCAGCCACGCCACTCCAATTGCCCATCCCTTGCCTTGTGCAGGCCTCACTTCCACGCTCCAAAATTTTTGATTAATCTCAAGCCGACCCCCTGACTTTTCTCCGGATGGAACTGACAAGCCACGACATTGTCGCGCCAGATGGCCGAGACAAAGGAAATCCCATAGGCTGTCGTCGTGGCAGCCACGCCTTTGTCGGTCGGATCAATATAGTATGAATGGACAAAATACCAATAGGCCCCGTCGGCGATACCCTCAAACAGCGGACAGACGCGCTGATAGTTCACCTGGTTCCAACCCATATGCGGGACTTTCAACGACGGATCGATCGCGAATCGTTTGACCTTGCCCTTGATGATATCGAGTCCTTTGTGAAACCCGAATTCCTCGCTCTCTGTAAACAGCAGCTGAAGCCCGAGACAAATTCCCAGAAACGGCTTACCTGACTGGATCGTCGCCTTGACGGGCTCAACCAGCTCATACTGGTCGAGATTTGCCATGCAATCGCCGAAGGCCCCGACACCAGGCAAAACCACATGGCTCGCGTTGCCGATCACCCGCGCATCCCGTGTCACCACCGCCTGGTGCCCAACGGCTTCAAACGCCTTATGGACACTGCGCAAGTTGCCCATACCGTAATCGATGATCGCGATCATATTCCCTTCGTGGAGGCGAGAGGTCCGAGGCAAGCGGCTAGAAGAAATTCCCTTCTTCTACACATGCCTATTGCCTCACGCCCCTTGCTCCTAGCCTGGCCACAAGGCTGTAACAATACCTCAACGGATGGTGTCCTGCCACTGGGGAAATAGCAACATCCCCCTCAGCTGGAATTCTCCCCATCGGAAATTAAAAAGGCAGGCTGCCATGAGCAGCCTGCCTTCCTTCCTCGTTCGTTTCAATTTCGAGAACTTCTGCCCTACAGCATCCCCTTTGTCGAGAGCACTTTCCCGGCCAACCGCTCTTCCAACATCGTCGCCTGATCAAGGGCCTTGGCCAGGCCTTTGAAGATGGCTTCCATGATGTGATGCGGGTTGCGGCCATACATGAGATTCACGTGCAGATTGAGCCCGCCGT
>DATIGF010000081.1:0-52990 GCA_035454865.1 Nitrospiraceae bacterium
CGCGGGAGCGTCATTCCGATTTCCCGCTGCTTGGTCTTTCCCACCTTCCAGGATCGACAGCGAACACCCGCAGCATCAACCGACAGCGTCGGGGTTGCTCCCGCTTCCTTTCGCCGGGAAGACCTATGTTCGCATGCATCGCATCCATATCGCCATCTCATATGGCAAGGAGCGTCACGATGAGCAGGACCGGTCATCTGCCCGAACTGGATTCGTTGCGTGCCCAGGTTGCAGCCCTGTCGCGTGAACTCGCGGAACGAGACCGACTGCCGCACCAGCAGAACCCGCATCTCGATCACACAATGCAGGGCCGTCGCGCACAACCTGCGCTGCTGCAAGCGATTCTGGAGGCAACCGCTGCCGAGACGGGGGATGAATTCTTCGCCGCGCTGGCGACCCACCTTACTTCGGCGTTGAATGTCCAGTATGCCTTTATCGGAGAGATCGTCGGCGACGTAACGAAGAAGATTCGTACGGTGGCCTGCGCAGCGGGAGGAGATCTTACCGACAATTTCGAGTATGAGTTGGAACCCCGGTGTCAGGAGACGGGGATGGAGCAGGCCTTCGGGTGCTTCGAGCAGGGCGCACAGGCTGCATTCCCGCATGTCCGACAAATCGCCGGGCTCGGTGTAGAGAGCTATTGCGGCGTGCCCCTTCGCACCAAAGCCGGGCTCGATATCGGCCTCTTGGTGCTCATGGACACCAAGCCGCTGTCCAACGGCGAGTCACTGAAATCTCTCCTGGGTGTCGTCGCACCAAGAGCCGCGGCAGAACTCCAGCGCACGCGAGCCCTGAAGGCGCTACGAGAACACAATCGCCGGCTGGTGAAGGCCCAGGCCCAGGCCCACCTGGGCAGCTGGGCCTGGGACATTGCAGGAGGGGAGGTGGAGTGGTCCGATGAACAGTTCCGGATCTTCGGCCACACACCTCAGTGCATGACGGTCAATTACGACACGTTCCTCGCGTCGCTCATCCCGGACGATCAGGACCGCGTCCTGGCCGCGATAAATGACGCCCTGACCGGGAAAGCCCCCTATGATGTGGAGTGTGGGATTGTTCGTCCCAACGGCGAAGTGAGGTTCATCCACTGCCGGGGCGAGGTCATTCGCAACGAGGCCGGCCATCCCGTCGCCATGGGAGGCACGTGCCTGGACATCACCGACCGCAAGCGCGTCGAAGAGTCGCTCAAAGCCAGTGAAGAGCGATGGCAACTCACGCTTCGCGGCAGCCTCGACGGGATTTGGGACTGGAACATTCGAACCGGCGAGGTGTTCTTTTCGACCAGGTGGAAAGCCCTGCGGGGATATGAAGATCACGAAGTCACGAACTCGCTCGATGAATGGAGGAGTCGAATCCACCCGGGCGATCTCGAACGAGTCCTTCAACGCCTCGACGCCTACGTCGCCAAGCAGTGTTCGGAGTTTTGCGAGGAATATCGCGTTCAGCGAAAAGACGGTTCATACGTGTGGATTCTCGACCGGGGCGTAGTCCTCTGGGATGCGCAAGGAACGCCTCTCCGGTTGGTCGGGTCAGAATCGGAAATCTTTGAGAAATCGCTGAGCCAGACCCAGGAGTAAATTGACCGTGCCGTGACAGAGGCAGCGCGAGTATCTGAAGATACTTGTCAACGCCTCGGGTGCCCTCTACAATCCCGTTCCGACGACCATCCTGCCATCCTGTCGCCATGGAGTCGGATCCTCGCTCATTCCTGGTAAACGCAATGCCGTTAGTCCTCGTCGTCGATGATGAAGACCAAGTCCGCCAATTGATCCGGGAAACCCTGGAAGAAGCAGGCTACGACGTTCAGGAAGCCCGCGGCGGAAAGGAAGCGGTCGAATGCTATCGCGCGAAGCCCGCCGATCTGGTCATCATGGATATCCTGATGCCCGATCAAGACGGCCTGGAGAGCACCATAACACTCCGCCGGGAATTTCCCGCATCCCGCGTCATCGCCATTACCGGGGGTAGCGACATGATCGGCGTCCTGAATTTCTTAGACGTGGCCAGGATGCTGGGTGCCCGGCGGACCCTCCAAAAGCCGTTCGAGATGAAAACCCTGCTCGATGCGGTCGCCGCCGAACTGAGCAACTAGACGATCCGCTCCATGCGTCCCTATTCATCTGCGTTGACATCAAGACAGGCACCCGTCAGACTTGATTGCTTCATGCGTGCGTCATGTCCAAGATGATTCCCCTCAACCTGCTCCTCGGTACCCTCGTCGTGGCGGTCGGGTTCTGGCTGCTATGGGGAACTGTTTCGCCGGTCATTGTGGCCGGATGGGCCCTGGCTGTGGGAGGATTCCTGTGGTGGAAAGCACGAACGATCACTGAAGTGTGGGCCTGGTCTACTTTGTTGCTCGGACTTGAGAGCTTTGCCTGGCCGCTGTCGTTGATGATCCAGCTAAAGGCCGCATCTGCAGCGCCCTCTGAGGACGAGATGGGAACTATTCTCTCGGCCGTCGTGCTCGGCCTGTTCTCATCCGTGTTCTGGATTTCGTTTTCCTACGGCCTCTTCAAGCGGGCGTGGGGTGCTGCACCAGAACCCACGAGCCTCGCCCCGCACACGCCGCCCGGATCTCAGCCCGCGAAGAGGAAGAAGACCAGCTAGTCTCACCCCATTTCAACGGGGTCGATGTCGACGATGAATTTGACCTGCCCCTTCTGATACGCGCGTTCCATCCTCTCGACCGACTCACGAATCCTGCGGCATAGGACGGTACGATCGGCCCCCTTCACGAGCATCTGTTGTCGATGATGCCCTTTTGGTCGGCCACCCATCGCCGGCACGGGCCCCAGGATCATCACGGCTTCCTGCCTGTCGATGAACAGTTCGAGATTCTTCCTCCACTGCTTTGCCGCTGTTTCAACCACGCGTAGATCTCTCCCGGCCACCGAGAGGCTGGCCAGCTGGCAGGCCGGCGGGTATCGTAGTAACCGACGCGCCGTCAATTCTTCGTCATAAAATCGATTCGGCTCACCGGATAGCACGGCTTGCACGGCAGGATGCATGGGAAGCCGCGTTTGCAGCACCACCCGGCCTCCTGCTGAAGCAGGCCGTGCCAGGTTCACGGCATCGACCAGCAACTGGTAGGTCCGCTCGGCCGCTCGAAAGTCCGGAACATGCAATCCCGAGTCCGCCTGAAGGACGCCCACCAATCCCCTCTGCGGAAGCGGTTCCCGCTGAAACAGGGCTTGCGTTCCAATCAGAATGTCCCATGCTTCGGACCTGACGCCTTCCCATAGAGATCGGGCGGAGGCCGAACGGCGGAGGGTTTCGCCGTCGAGCCGGGCAATCCTCGCGTCGGGAAACAGCCGCCGGGCTTCAACTTCGACCCGTTCCGTTCCCTCCCCGACGGGACTCAGACGAGAGGCCTGGCAGGTCGGACAGGAGTCCGGCAACATAGCCGTCACGCCACAATACCGGCACGTCAACCGGCCGGCCTCCCGATAGTAACCAAACGCCACCGCACAGGAGGAGCAGCGTGGTACCCAGCCACAGTCCCGACAAATCAATGCCCCTGCATAGCCTTTCCGATTCAGGAAGAGCAGCACCCCGGCCTTGTTCTCCACAGCGTCACGCATCGCGGCGACGAGCCTCTGACTGAACAGCGTTACTCCCGGCTCTTCGCGGATATCGACGAGTTCGATCTCTGGCCGGTGAGCTCCATCCGGTTGCACGGCATATGTGTCAGCCACGGCATCCGTTTTCGACTCCAGCGACGGGTGGGCGGACGCGAGCACGACGAGCGCATGTTCAAGTTCAGCCCTCATACAGGCGACGTCCCGGGCATGATACCGGGGCTCCTGAGGCTCCTTGAATGCTGGATCATCTTCTCCATCCACCCAGATCAGTCCGATCGATGGAAGCGGCGCAAAGATCGCGGAACGTGTCCCGACGACAACCGATGGAGCCCCATCCTGGGCCCGACCCCATCGATCAGACCGTGCAGATGGATCGTAAAAGGTGATCGGGAGCCCCGTGAGCGTCGAAAGCAGTCGCCCCAGCCATTCCGCCCTCGCCACCTGGCCGGAAAGAATAATGACAGACTTGTTCATCGCATGTGCCTGTTGAATTGCGCTGGAAAGCCTGCTGACCCGTTGTTCCCACGGAGCATGCAAAACCATCTTGTGAGCCCGATTGGTTCGAAGAGCTTCAGCCACGCGAGTCGCCCAGAGGGGATCCGGCTCTGGAAGCTCGCCCGCGCCCGGGATCAGGCCTCCCTCTTTGGCTCGATCGAATTGATCCGCATTCTTTCCTACTCTTCGCTTCGGGAAATGCATCTCTTCGGTTTTCGATTCCGTTACAGCAATCCATGATTTCGCTACGAGGGCGTCAACAACCTGCCGACTCCTTCGATCTCGAGATAGCCGGAGAGTCGACGACAGGACCCCCCCGGGTCGAAGAGCGATGCGAGCAAGGATGGTGCGCAACTGCTCGGGGCAACCCACGTCCTTGAGCGCCGTGCGACCCTGATCAGTGGCGACATATCGCGAGGGTGAGGCTTTTGCTCTTGGGGTCGGGGAGAAAATCAACCGCAGACATTGGCCCCATGGGGCGACATAGTTTTCTGCAATCCTTCTGGACAATTCGAACAGCGTGGAAGAAAGCCCGGCATCTCCCGGTCCTTTGGCCAGGGAATGGATTTCTTTGAGATAGACAGGTTTCACCCCCGCAGGAGGGTGATCACGCAGCGCGATCACCGCTCCTTCCAGCGTCGCTCGACCAAACGGAACTAAGACCCGGTGGCCTACTTCCAGGCTCTGCGTCAGCGCAGCAGGGACAAGATACGTGAAGGCCTTGGCAATATGACGGGGAACGATGACATCGGCATACAATGTCTGGATTCGACGGATAGGAACGGGGCGCTCATCGAGTGACATGCGCCATTGTAACAGCGCGGGAAAAGAGAGGACAACGAAGCGGTGAGACGCGGATTACTTGATAGAGCTCTGAGTGGGATTGGAGAGAAGTCGTGTTGAGACCGGCCATCAGCCGGGGGATTCATGACCACATGAATCCCCCCGGCTCAGGACGATGACCCTATGGGAGTGGCGACGCAGTCGGCTGCGGGGAATCCGGCGTAGCCGCCTCTGGCACAGCAATGTCGCTCACCTCGGAGTTTGTCGAAGTACCAGTTCCATCCGGCGCGGGAGCTTGCGATGGATCGCTCACGGACAGGGTGCCTGGTTCAGTCGCAGTTGGGTCATCGGGCGGAACGCCCGGTTGGTCGTTACTCCCGCGTGCGCTCAGGCTGGAAGGATCGCTTTCTTGCTTCTGCACCTGACCCGGCAGGTCTGGTGTCTGAGCCGGTGTCTCGGTTTGAGGCGCATAGAGCAGAATCTCCACGCGACGATTCTTCGTGCGGCCGTCCTCAATCGCATTCGTGGCAACCGGTCTGCTATCGCCATACCCCACCGAGCTGAGTCGCGCTGAATCCAATCCGCCCTTCTCCACGAGATAGCGGACGACGCCGCTCGCGCGGGCTTTGGACAGCTCCCAATTCGTCGGATACCGTGACTTCAGCGAAGGACCGATTTCTACATTGTCGGCGTGGCCTTCCACTCGAATCAGCCGGGCATCGCCACTGGTGTGGAGATATTCGATTAACTGATCCAACACTTTGTAGCTTTCCGGCTTGATTGCCGCTTCTCCGGAATCGTAGCGAAGTAAATTGGGCAGTTCGCCCAGGTTAATGCGGCTTTGGCCGGACGCATCCTGCACCTTCATCTGACCTGCCACTAAATCCGTTGGGACAGCCGCAGCCTTGGCAGGGGTGGCCTGAGAAGGTTGTGCGGCGGGAGCCAATTCAACAGGCTGGATGACAGGGGCAGAATAGCCAACGAGCTTGAACCGGTCTCCTATCATGATCCGGGAACGGGCTTTTACGACCTTCGCCGTCGCCGTACGATCTTCCGTAGATAAGACCTTCAACTGCCCGACTTTCCTCGCAGGGAGTCCTGCGCTACGGCGATAGATATCCATCAGATCGCCGGCCTTGAGCCCGTCCTCACGCCCTCGATCCACATACACTACATCGGTCTGCGCAACCAAGGTCACCGTTCTGTCCGCCTGGTACTCGACAATCATGCCGCTGATGTCAGCAATATCTACGTTCTGACTGACCCCTTCCTCGGGCATGGGAGCGACAAACCGCATTACGAGATCGCCCGGGGCAACCGTGCCATAGCTCCGGACAGCCTCCACCGTCGCGAGGCTGTCGTCTGCCTGCGTCACCTTGACGACCGCCAGACGAATCACAGCAAATCCAAGATACTCTTTCGTTACCGGATGGAAAACTTTTCTCACCCGCCGGTAGACGGTAAAAAGATCTCCGACCGCAGCATCACCGGGCTTATCCAGCTTGAGATAGAAGGTATCGAGTCTTCCTAGAAGCATCCGATTACCCGTAGTCTGGTTATCGCCCGTCACCAGGTTCACGGTCCCGTCACGCGGGGTGAATTTCTGTATGGCCCCGGCTGCATACGTAAGAGCCGCCTCGCCATGCCGAACCGAACTGGAGGCGTCGACCTGGGCCAGTGCCACCTGGGGCGAAGCACTTATGCCCAGGGAGAGGATGAGGATGAGTGGCGTCAGAGTTTTCATAGAGTAGGTTCCTTTTTGAGGCAAGTACTGCTTGGCAAACCATAGCAAATCACGTTGTATTGTCAAGAATTTGAGCTAATCGACACAGGTTTGACGAAGTTTTTCACCGGGTGCTATGGTGGCGCTGATACAGCAATGTCTTCCGGCTGGTTCTCGATGGTCTCGATCACTATGAATGGTCATCACGATCAGCTTCCCCCCGAATCACCCGACTCCGGCAAGAAAAACCGGATCGAGACCCAGATTCATCGACGGCGCAAGGCCAAGGCGCTGTCACCCCTGGAGTCGGAATGGGATAGTTCGCAGCTCGAACCGCCTAGCCAGTTACGGATGCCTCCCTCGCCACCGCGCTCCCCAGGATCGCCCAAGCCTCAGACGGAGGTCTCGGATCGATCAGTTCTTCATGAAGCTTTGACCAAGCCAAAGAAGTAATTCCGTTGAGTCGCTCCCGGGTCTCCATCTTCTTCAATTTCAACACAAAACACTCCACTCCCTTTCACACCGCTTTGGGCTCCGCTACCTAGGGCTTTCGGGTCTTTTTCAATTAGGTCCTTTGTCCGCTTGCTATCCCCAAGATCCCAGCACTAAGATCTCGACTCTTCTTTCCAGGTCAATGCCTTGTGAGGCGAAGCCGATGAGCGGTCCGGATCTCCTCCTCGAATACTTAACCAAGTTCTTTCCGATCCTTCTCTTTGTCTTCGTCGCCCTCGCGTTCGGGATCGTGACATTGGTGATCAGCCATCTTGTCCAACCCAAGTATCCGGAGCCGGAAAAACTCTCGGCCTATGAGTGCGGCTCTGAACCGTTCTCTGACGCCCGCATGCCTTTCCCTGTCCGGTATTACATTTTCGCGATGCTGTTCGTCATTTTTGATATCGAAGTGATCTTCCTCTACCCCTGGGCCGTTGTGTTCAACAAAATCGGGGTAATCGGCCTGGTCGAAATGATGATTTTTATCGCCTTGTTTCTCGTGGCCTACGTTTATGCCTGGCGGAAGGGGGCCTTGGAATGGGATTAATCCAACTGGGCCGTCATGACAAGGACGGAGCCCCCGATGTCATCACCACGACCGTTGAAAAAGCGGTGAACTGGGCGAGAAAAGGCTCCCTCTGGCCCATGACCTTCGGGCTCGCCTGTTGTGCCATTGAAATGATTGCCGCCGTCTCATCACGATATGACATGGACCGGTACGGAGCCGGGGTGTTCCGGGCTTCGCCGCGCCAGTCAGATTTGATGATTGTCGCTGGAACGGTCTGTCGACGGATGGCGCCCGTGATCAGAAAAATCTACGACCAGATGCCGGAGCCGAAATATGTCATCGCGATGGGTTCCTGCGCCACATCCGGAAACATTTATGACAGCTACAGCGTGGTGCAGGGAGTCGATCGGTTCGTTCCGGTCGACATCTATGTCCCGGGCTGTCCGCCGACGCCGGAAGCCCTGTTCGATGGCATTTTGAAACTGCAAGAACGCATCATGCAGAAGCGTGTCTTCGTCACTCAGCCCGACCAAGTGAAGGCCAGTTTGAAGGTCTAACGGCACGGCTATGCATCACTTGATCAAACGAATTCAAGAGACGTTTTCCGTCGGCTTTGTCGGCGCGACAGAGTGGCGCGGCGACGTGGCGGTGACCGTCACCCGGGACAAACTGCACGAAGTGGCGCAGTTTCTCCATGATGATCCCGGAATGGATTTCGATTACATCGTCCACGTGAGTTCTGTGGATTGGCCCGACGATGAAGAGCGCTTCGAAGTCGTGTGGGAATTCTACTCAATCCGAAAACGCCATCGTATCCGTCTCAAGACCAGAGTGCCTGAATCGGATTGCATCGTCGATTCCTTGACTGACCTCTGGAAGGGGGCGGACTTCATGGAGCGCGAGGTCTACGACATGATGGGCATCCGGTTCCGGAATCATCCGGATCTGCGCCGGATCCTGATGCCGGACGACTATACCGAAGGCTACCCCTTGCGGAAAGACTTCCCCCTGCGGGGCAAAGGGTGGCGCGATACCTTCGACTTTCTCGACGAAGTGCCTCGATAACGTAACGATTACATCATGGCATTCGAAGATCAGAGAACAACAGTCTATAAGGTCAATCCGGAGCATCCGGAAAGCGAGACGCTTCCCACCCTCCGCACGGAAGAGTTGCTCCTCAACATGGGCCCCCAACATCCCAGTACACACGGGGTGCTCAAGGTGATTCTCGAACTGGAAGGGGAGCGTCTCGTGAAATCCACCCCGGTCATGGGTTTCCTCCATCGGGGCGTGGAAAAACTCGCGGAAGACGGCACCTACCACCAATTCATTCCCCATACCGACCGGCTCGACTACGTCTGCGCGATGTACAACAACTTCGCGTACTGCCGCGCGGTCGAGAAACTGATGAATCTGCAGGTGCCGGAACGGGCAGAGTATCTCCGGACGATCGTTGCGGAAGTTCAGCGCATCATCGGCCACCAGTTTTGGCTGGGCACGCAAGCGCTCGACATCGGAGCCATGACCGTCTTCTTTTATTGCTTCCGTGATCGCGAAATCCTGCTCGATTGGTTCGACGAGCTGTGCGGAGCCCGCCTCACAACCAGCTGGTATCGAATCGGCGGGGTGGAGCGGGACTTCACGCCTTCCCTGCTCAACAAGCTGAAACAGTTCCTCGACTACTTCCCTCCCAAGATCGACGAGTACATCGTCTTCCTGGAGACGAACCGTATCTGGCTTGCGCGCACCAAGGGCGTAGCCGTCATCTCGGCAGAAGATGCCGTGAGCTTTGGTTTGAGCGGACCGACGTTGCGGGGATCCGGCGTGGACTATGACCTCCGCAAATATGAACCTTACGCCGCCTACCCGAAATGTGAGTTCAGCGTGCCGGTCGGGAAAAACGGCGATACCTACGACCGGTATTGGATCCGTGTGATGGAACTTTACGAGAGCGTGAAGATCATTCGGCAATGCCTGGAGCAGATGCAGGAAGGCCCCATTATGGCGGACGTCCCGAGCGTGACGCTGCCGCCCAAGGAGCGGGTCTTCACGAATCTGGAGTCGATGATCCAGCAGTTCAAGCTCTTCTCGCAGGGGTTCAACGCCCCTCCGGGAGAAATCTACTGCGGCACTGAAGCGCACAAAGGGGAACTGGGCTTCTACATTGTCAGCACGGGCGGTGGAAAACCTTACCGCCTCAAGATTCGCGCCCCCTCGTTCATTCACATGGGCGCATTCGATTATATGTCCAGAGGCTATATGATCGCGGACGCCATCACGCTGTTCGGAACCTACGACATCGTGATGGGCGAGTGCGACCGCTAGGCGAATGAAAAGTGCAACATCTAAAATGCAAAACTTGCATTCTCAAATTTTACATCTTGCACTTGTAATTTTTCATTGAGGACCGCATGGGACTGAAGCCGGCTACCAATCCCGAAGTCGAAGCCGCGACTATTGAGTTGAGCATCGATGGAAAGACCGTCACCGCGAAGGACGGCGTGTCGTTGTACGACGTCATTTCGAGCACGGGCAAGATTATCCCGGCCATGTGTTACCACTATACCTTCGATCCCTTCGGCTCCTGCGGCATGTGCCTCGTCATGCAGGAGGGCAAGAAGGCCCCGGTCCGGTCCTGCACCGCCAAAGCCACGGCAGGGATGATCATCCGCACCGAGGGGGAAGATCTCTTCCTCGCCCGCAAGAAAGCCGTGGAGAAGCATCTGTCCGTGCACCCTCTGGACTGCCCGGTGTGCGACGCGGACGGCCATTGCGAGCTGCAGGACATGGCGTTCCAGCACGGCGTCACCAACCTTGCCAATGCCAAGCAGAAGTTCATTCCGGAGGATACCCGCAGCCCGGTACTCGACTTCAACATGAACCGGTGCATCGCCTGCGCCGAATGCATCAACGTCTGCAAGGACGTGCTGATGATCGACGCCCTGCAGTTCATGAAGAAAGGCGGATTCAACCAGGTCGTGGCCAAGGGGGATTTGCCGCTCGCGTGCGAATTCTGCGGCGACTGTTTGGCGGTCTGTCCGGTCGGCGCCATTACGAACAAATTTTCGAAATATCTGTACAAGCCCTGGCAGATGAAGAAGACCACGACGACCTGCAACTATTGCGGGGACGGCTGCCAGATGTATTTAGAAACCAAAGATGCAGAAGTGATTCGGGTCACGTCTCCGTTGTCCTGGAAGAACAAGTGGGGCGACCGATCGGAAACGGCCAAAGGGCACGGCGGTCTCTGCGTGCGGGGACGCTTCGGATTCGAGTACCTGGACGGCAAGACCCGCCTCAAGCAGCCGTTGGTCCGCGAAGGCAACCAACTGGTCGAAAAGCCCTGGCTTGAGACGATGCATCTGGTCGTGGACCGGTTTGCCGAGATCAAGCGCAAACACGGCTCCGATGCCATCGCCGGCCTCATCACCGCGCGCTGCACGAACGAAGAACTGTATCTGTTCCAAAAGCTCATGCGTGCCGTGTTTGGCAGCAACCATGTCGACAGCAGCGCCCGGTACGGGCATTTGAACTTCGTGCATGCCTCGAAGCATGCGGTGGGACTCGGGCGGACACCGAACGACTGGGAAGATCTCACCAAGGCCAAAGCCATTCTCCTCATCGGCTCGAACATCACCGAAACCAATCCGTTGACCGCCGTTCGGATCAAGGAAGCCATCCGCGTCTACAAAGCGCAGGTGGTGACACTCGACTCCGCCATTACCAACATGGCCAAGCTGGCTTCTCATCCGTTCCTGATCAAGCCCGGGACGGAAGGATCCGTCATCGACGGGTTGGTCAAGGCGACGATCGACCAGGACCTGGTGGATGAAGAGACAATTAAGAAACATCCCAAAGCGTTCGAAGCCCTCAAGACCGCGGTGGCGGGCCTTTCTTTGGAACAGCTCTCGGCACACACCGGACTCTCGACTGACGGCTTTAAGGAAATCGCGGCCGTCTTCGCGGAGTCGCCGCGTTCGATCATACTTTGCGCGGAAGGTATCGTCAGAAGAGCAAACGGCTACCAGAACGTCCTCAAGCTAATCGATTTGGCCTGGGTCACGGGGAAGCTTGGCCAGCCCGGTTGCGGCGTGAACACCGTAACCGAGGAGCCGAATGAACAGGGCGCCGTCGATATGGGGGTGGCGGCGGAATTCCTTCCAGGCCAGGCCCGGTTTGACGACCCTGCGGCTCGCGAACGGTTTGCCAAGGCCTGGGACGTGTCGCTCCCGGCTGCCGGCAGCGGCGCCCATCTTATTGAGATCCTCAAGCGATGCAAAAGCGGCCAGATCAAAGCGCTGTATGTACTCGGGGAAAACCCGCTCGCCACTCTGCCGGCCTCAATGGAAGTCCGCGCCGCACTGGAGAGACTGGAGCTGCTCGTGGTTCAGGATCCGTTCTTGACCGAAACCGGGCGACAGGCCCACTTCGTGCTCCCCGCCTGCACCTATGCGGAGAAAGACGGCACCTTCACGAACCTCGAAGGCCGCGTCCTCCGTGTCCGGCAAGCGATGGATCCGATCGGAGAGAGCCTGCCGGACTGGCACATCATGACCGCCCTAGCCAATGCGATGGGATGCCAGTGGGAATACCAATCGGCCAACGATATTCAGGCTGAGATCATGAAACTCCTGCCCGGGTACTACAACCTCGGCCAACCCCGCAAGGTCACGCCGGCGCCTGACGATTATTTGGCCAACGGATATGCCGCCGAGGTCAAGGCCCGCTACCGGACAGGATCAGGGGCCGCTGAGAGCGCGCGCCCGTTCGCGTTGTTGATGGGTCAACTGCTCATGCACTCGGGCAAGATGTCGACCGAAGCCCCCGGTCTCCTCAAGATTGCGCCGAATACCGGCAAGCTTCGAATGAATGTTCAGGATATGGAACGGCTTGGGTTACAGGACGGCACGAAAGTCCGGCTGACTTCCGAACGGGGATCACTCCAGCTCGGGGTGCAGCCCGACCAGTCCATCGCGCCCGGCACGTGTTTCTTCCCGGAACATTTCAATGAACCACCGGTGAAAGACCTGATGACCGTGTCGGTCGATGCCACGACGGGCGTCCCGTCCTTCAGGCAGTCGTGGGTGAGCATTGAACGAGCGTAAGCGGATGTGTATGCTCCCCCAGCCGGGGAGCAGGAGACTACGATGAGTGTCGCTGCCCTAACCAAGAAAATTCTACACGCTGCGCTGTTCTATGAAATCTGGGACGCGATGAAGGTGACGTTCCGCCACATGTTCCACCGACCGATTACGTTTCAATACCCGCGCGAGCAGCGGACGATCCCGGACACCCACCGGGGCGCTTTAGGCTTGCTTCGATACGACGACGGACGCGAGCGTTGCGTGGGATGTGACCTCTGCGAGGCCGCATGTCCGTCGCATTGCATCAAAGTGGTGAGCGAAGAGGACAAGACCCGTCCGCTCCAGCGCTATGCGAGCGAATTCTACATTGATGTGACGAAGTGCGTCTTCTGCGGCTATTGCGTTGAAGCCTGCCCGGTCAACGCACTCGCGATGACCAAGATGTACGAATACTCCACCCACGACAAGCGCACTCTGCTCTTCGACAAGAAGCGGCTCTACGACATCGGCGAGCGTCATCTTGATGACGCGAAAAAATATCTGTATGCACATAACCAGGAGAAGAATGCTGAGGAGAGCCGCGAGTACCGGTATTACTTTCCGCAGTCGGTACTGAAGTCGACCCAACCGCCTCCCAAGCATCTAAGCTGAGTCGAAGCCATGATCGCCGTCTTTTTTTCCTATTTCGCATTGGTGAGTATTGTCGCCGGCGTCCTCACGGTGGCGTTGAAGAACCCCGTGCACTGCGGTCTCGCGCTGCTCGCGCTGCTGCTGCACGTCTCCGGACTCTTCGTATTGCTGAATGCCGAGTTCTTGTGGGCCGTCCAGGTCATCGTCTACGCCGGCGCAATCTTGGTGCTTTACCTCTTCGTATTGATGTTGCTCAACCTCAAGACTGACGAGCGGTATTTTCACTCGTCGTATCTGTATTTCCTTGCCCCGGCTGTCCTGGGCTCGCTCTATGTGCTCCTGCTTCTGCTGCGGTCTCCCTACGGAGGGGCCAAAGGCAATGCGCCCGCGGCCGCCGTGCTGCAAGACGGAGACACCTACGCCGTGGGCATCAAGATGTTCAGCGACTATCTCTTGCAGTTTGAAATCGTCGGCGTGTTTCTGCTGGGCGCTATTATCGGCGCCATCGTGCTGGCTAAAACGCCGAAGCCGATGGATGCGGGGAAAGACTAGTCCATGATTCCGTTGTCCGCCTATGTCGCCGTGAGCGCGGTCCTCTTTATCACCGGGCTCCTGGGTGTGCTGATCAGGCGTAACTTCATTATCGTGCTGATGGCCGTGGAAATCATGCTGAACGCCGCCAATATCAATCTGGTGGCGTTCTCACACTATCTCGAATCCATGGCCGGCCAGCTGGTCGCCCTCTTTGTCATTGCCATCGCCGCCGGGGAAGCCGCGGTCGGGCTGGCCATTATTATCGTCGTCTTCCGCGGCAAGATTTCTACGAACGTGGACGAAATGAATCTCCTGAAGTGGTAACGTGTCTGACTTAACCGATCTGCTCATCAAACTGATTCCGATTTTCCCGCTGCTGGCTGTCATAGCCAACGGCCTCCTGGGGAGCCGTTACTCCCATGAGGTCTCCCATCGACTGGCGTGGGGTTCGGTCGGGTTGTCGTTCCTCTGCACCATCGGCGTATTCACCGACATCCTGCGGACCGGGACCCCGCATGAGGTCATCGCCTACCAATGGATCTTCGGCGGAGATCTCACGATCAATCTGGCCTATCTGGTGGATCCGCTGACCTGCGTGATGCTCCTGGTGGTGACCGGGGTGGGTTTCCTCATCCACGTCTACTCGGTCGGCTACATGCATGGAGAAGCGGGATTCACGCGCTTCTTCACATACATGAACCTCTTCATGGTCTCCATGCTGCTCCTCGTCATGGGGAACAATTATGTCGTCCTGTTCATCGGGTGGGAAGGCGTCGGGCTCTGTTCGTACCTCTTGATCGGATACTACTACGACAAAGTGTCGGCGGCCAAAGCGGCAACCAAGGCCTTCGTGGTCAACCGAATCGGCGACGCGGGCTTTCTGCTGGCCATCTTCCTGGTCTTCGTCAATTTCAAGACGCTCGACTACACCAAGGTGTTTGCGCAGGTCGGCCAGCTCTCACCGGAGATGGCGACGGCGATTGCGCTCTGCCTCTTGGTGGGAGCCGTCGGAAAATCGGCTCAACTTCCCCTCTATACCTGGCTGCCCGATGCCATGGAGGGCCCGACGCCGGTCAGCGCGCTCATCCACGCCGCCACCATGGTGACCGCGGGCGTCTATATGATCGTCCGCAACCACGCAATCTTTGATCTGTCCCCGACCGCGATGGGCGTCGTGGGAATGATCGGAGGCTGTACGGCGCTCTTCGCCGCCACCATCGGTCTGGTCCAGACCGATATCAAGCGGGTGCTCGCTTATTCGACGGTCAGCCAGCTGGGCTACATGTTCCTCGGTTGCGGCATCGGAGCCTACACGGCCGCGATCTTTCATCTGATGACTCATGCATTCTTCAAGGCACTGCTCTTCCTCTCCGCGGGTTCGGTGATTCACGCCTTGTCGGGTGAACAGGACATTCGCAAGATGGGCGGCCTGGCCTCGAAAATTCCCTGGACCCATAAGTTGTTCCTGATCGGCACCGTGGCCATTGCCGGGATTCCTCCTCTGGCGGGGTTCTGGAGCAAAGACGAGATCATGGCCCATGCCTTCACCCATCACCAGTATCTCCTGTACGGGATGGCGGCCATCGGGGCCCTGCTCACGTCGTTCTACATGTTCCGGTTGACCTATCTCACGTTCTACGGACGTTCCCGAATGGACCACCATACGGAAGAGCATGTGCATGAATCGCCCATGGTGATGGTCGGCCCCTTGGCCGCTCTGGGCGTCCTCTCACTTCTCGGCGGAGCCCTCGGATTTCCGCCGGAACACGGCTGGCTCCACCGGTTCCTTGCCCCCGTCGCCGGTTCGGGCGGTGGGCACGAAGCAAGTACGGGGCTCGTTCTGACGTTGATGATGGGCGCCACCGGCATTGCGCTCTTGGGCTGGGCACTCGCCCATTATCTCTACAGCATCAGCCCCGGCACCGCCGAACGATGGTCAGAGCGATTCTCCGGCGCCTATACGACCTTGCTCAACAAGTACTACGTCGACGAACTGTTTGACTTCCTGTTCGTCGAGCCCACCAAACGGCTCGGAGAGTTTCTCGATTGGTTCGATCGCACGATCGTGGACGGCATTGTGCGCGGAGTCGGGCAGATGGCTGATTGGGGGTCGGCCGGATCAACCTGGATCGAGAAGCACGTCATTTATGCGGGGCTGAACGTGATCGGGTACAGCAACCATCTCGCCGCACGCGAGGGGCGGAAAATGCAGAGCGGAATGGTTCATCATTATGCCGCCATCATCGTGGCGGGACTCTTTCTGCTGGCCCTCTTGGTCCAAATTGTCATCCAGATGTAGGCCTTGAGGCCCATGATGAGACAACGCTCATGTTAGAAGAACTCACAACCGGATTTCCGATTCTCTCCTGCATCCTGTTCCTGCCTGTCGTCGGGGCAGCCGTGCTCTGGCTGTTCGACGACGAGGACATGGTGCGGACCTCGGCACTCGCGATCGCCCTGGTTGAACTCGCCCTCTCCATCTTCGTGCTGCTGCGTTTCGTGCCGGAGTCCGCCGCCATGCAGTTCGCCGAGCGCGTCCGCTGGATTCCTGCGCTGGGTATCAGCTATCACCTCGGCGTCGACGGGATCAGCGTGCTCTTTGTCGGACTCACTGCGTTCTTGACTGTACTGGTCGTGGTCTACTCCTGGGACACCATCCGCCATCAAGTGAAGCTGTACATGATGTGCCTGTTGGCGCTCGAAACAACAACGATGGGCGTCTTCGTGTCCCTGGATCTGATCCTGTTCTTCGTCTTCTGGGAGCTGATGCTGATCCCCAGCTACTTCCTGATCAAGCTGTGGGGCGGGGGCGCCGAACGCCACTATGCGGCACTCAAATACGTGCTCTATACCCTCTTGGGCAGCGTGTTCATGCTGGTCGGTATCGCCCTGCTCAATATCAACTTCCACCAGTGGGCCTCCCTGCACCACACCGATCAGGTCTACTCGTTCGATCTGCTCGAACTCCTTACCGTGCCGATTCCCATGAGCCAGCAGATCCTGATCTTCTGGCTGATGTTCATGGGATTTGCGTTCAAGGCGCCCGTGTTTCCGTTCCACACCTGGCTGCCCGATGCGCTGCTGGAGGGTCCTATCGGCATGGCCGTGGTGCTGGCCGGACTCAAGCTGGGCACATTCGGCTTCATGCGCTTCAGCATTCCGCTCCTTCCCGACGCGTCCAAGAGCGAGACGGTTGTCACCGTCGTTGTAGTCCTCGGGCTCTGCGCCATTCTCTATGGAGCGTGGATGGCTCTCATCCAACCGGACTTCAGACGCCTGCTGGCCTTCAGCAGCATCAGCCACCTGGGCTTCGTCGTCGTGGGACTCTTTGCCTTGAATTATCAGGGGCTGCAGGGCAGCCTCCTGACCATGATCAATCTGGGATTCAGCACGGCCGGCCTCTTCTTCATCGCAGGATTCCTCTACTCGCGCCAGCAGACCACGCAGCTGTCGGCCTTTGGCGGCATGGCCAAACAGGTTCCACTCCTCGCAACGTTCTTTCTGATTATCGGACTTGCGTCGATCGGACTCCCCGGCACGAACGGGTTCGTGGGAGAATTTCTGATTCTTCTGGGCGCATTCAAAGCCAAATGGTGGTTCGGAGCTGTAGCGGTGCTCGGCGTCATCTTCGGCGCCGCCTATTTTCTCTGGTACTACGAACGCGCCATGCTCGGCCCGGTCGGGAAAGCGGTGAAAGACACGATGAGCGATCTTCAATTGCGCGAAATAGTCATCGCGGTCTCCCTCTCCGTCATGATTCTGTGGATCGGGCTCTATCCGTCCCCCTTCTTGCGCATTATGAACGGATCGGTCCAAGCGCTGGTTGATCGCTTGAATCACGGCACGGTGGCGGCGCTCGAAAACCGCACGACAGCACAAGGACACTAAGCCCCATGGGAGAGTATGCACTGCTCTATATCCTCTTCGCGCCCTTCGCCGGGGCCCTCGCGCTGATTTTCGTTTCGAATCGGCAGCCCATGCTGGTACGAGGCATTGCGGCGGGTGCTGCGTTTGTCTCGCTGATCGCTTCGCTCTATCTGTTCTACGCCTATGATCCGGCGAGAGGCGGGTTTCAATTTGTTCAGCGGTTCGAATGGTCCAGACAGCTCGGCATCTCGCTCTATCTCGGCGTTGACGGGATCGGGACTCCGCTCGTCCTGGCCTCGTCGATCCTGCTGTTTGCGGGTATCTTCGTGTCCTGGCACATCAAGGACCGAACGAAAGAGTTCTATATCTGGTTGCTGATCCTGGCCGCGGCCACCATCGGCGTCTTCATGTCGCTGGATCTGTTCTTCCTCTACTTCTTCTATGAGATGTCCGTGATTCCCATGTACCTGCTGTTGGGGATGTGGGGCAGCCACACAAAGAAGTATCTGGAGATGACGGACCCCGAAGGTCTCAAACAACGAGATTCCGTCGGCTTCATTTTCAACTTCGGGTCGAACAGCAAAGAGTACGCGGCGATGAAGCTGGTCCTCTTCCTGTCGGCCTTCGCTGTCGTGGCGCTGATGGGCATTCTCCTCATCTATAAGTATTCGGGACTCAATACCTTCGACATCTTAGTACTCCGTGAGCAGGCCAAGCTCATGAACATCCCCGTGCTCGGCACGACTCTCGACAAGATCATCTGGCTGTTGATCTTCTTCGGCTTCGCGTCGATTGCGCCGTTGTGGCCATTGCACTCGTGGTCCCCGGTCGGCCATGCCGCCGCTCCCGCGGCCACCAGCATGCTCCATGCGGGCGTGCTCATGAAGCTGGGACATTTTTCAATCATCCGGGTCGCCTTCGAGATTCTCCCTGAAACAACCAGAGAACTGATGCCGATGGCCGCCGTCCTCTGCATGTTCAGCATCATTTATGGCGGCTTCGTGGCTTTTTATGCCAAAGACACCAAATATGTGATCGGCTACTCCAGTTCCAGCCACATGGGCTATGTGTTTCTCGGCATGGCGGCGCTGGACTACATCAGCTTGAGCGGCGCGGTGATCTATATGTTCGCGCATGCGATGGCCACCGGTATGCTCTTCGCCATGGCCGGGTGGGTATATGACCAGACCCATACGCGCGATATCCCTTCGTTGGGAGGCCTCTCGAACAAGATGCCGTTCATCTCAGGTTGTTTCATCGTGGGCTGCATGGCCTCTGTCGGCATGCCCGGCACGGTCAATTTTATTGCCGAAATCATGATCATCGTCGGGGCCTGGAACAAATACCCGTTGCAGGTGATCGTCGCCGTCCTCGGGATCGTCCTCACCATGGCCTACCTTTTTAAAATGATGCGCGGACTGTTCTATGGGCCGATGGACCAGAAGTACAGCCACTCGCATGATGCAGTCTCGGCGGCTGACCGGCTGCCGTTGTTGATCATGATCTCCGTCAGCATAGGGTTTGGCATTTTCCCCATGCACTTGTATAACGTCGTCCGTTCCGGAGTCGATCCGCTGGTTGCCAAGATCACGCATGTAGTGCCGGTCGCCTCCCGACAGTTGGACACATCACCAACGACCGGCTCGGATGAACAGCTGGCCGCGAGGGGAGTGCGCCTCGCCACAGGGACCGTTGATGCACCGTAGGTAACCACACGCCATGACTTTTGATCTCACGATGTCGTTCGCCGACCTCCTGCTCCTGTTGCCGGAGATCATCCTGACCTGCTGGCTCTGCGTGGTCCTCATCGTCGACTTCGCCTTCCCGCGGATGCCGAAAGAGCAACTGGCCTATCTGAGTGTCGTCGGCCTGGTGGCCACACTGACCTGTCTGGCCTGGTTGGACCTGAACCATACTTCCGGCACGCTGTTCGGCAACATGTTCGTGCTGGATCGCATGGCCCTCTTTTTCAAGATGTTTATCGTCGGCGCCACGATCCTCGTGATCCTCGCGTCGATCGAGTACGTCAACCGCTTCACGTTTTTCCGGGGGGAATATTATTTTCTTGTCGTCATGTCGGCTCTCGGCATGATGTTTATGGCATCCGCCAACGACCTGCTTTCCGTCTTCGTCACTCTCGAGTTTTCGACGTTCGGTTTTTATGTCCTGGTAGCCTATCTCCGCGACGACCTGGCCTCGAACGAAGCAGGGCTCAAGTTTTTCATCCTCGGCGTCTTCGCCGCGGGGCTCCTGGCATACGGAATCAGCCTCGTCTACGGTGAAACCGGGAAGCTCGTGTTCTCGGAGATGACCTCCGCGCCGGCCACGCCCGGCCTGATCATCGGGTTCCTGCTGATTTTTGCCGCTCTCGGCTTCAAGATCGGAGCCGTGCCGTTCCATTCCTGGATTCCCGACACCTACCACGGCGCACCGACGCCGGTGACCGCGTTCTTGTCGATCGCCCCCAAGGGCGCCGCGTTCGCCATCCTGCTCCGGATCTTCTTTGTCGCGTTGGCCGCATTCAAACCGATGTGGATCTTCTTACTGGTCGGCGTTTCCATCCTGTCGATGACCTACGCCAACATCGTGGCCATCGCCCAACGCAACATCAAGCGCCTTCTGGCCTATTCCGGCATCGCCCAAATCGGAAACGTGCTGATCGGCCTGGCGGCCGGAACGAAAATGGGAAGCGATGCCATTCTGTTCTATCTTCTGACCTACCTCTTCGCCAATATCGGGGCCTTCGCCGTCGTTATTGCCGTCAGTCATGCCATCGGCAGCGATGAAATTGAGGATTACAGCGGGCTCAATCGACGCTCGCCGTTCCTGGCCTTCGCAATGCTGCTGTTCCTACTGTCCCTGGCCGGCGTGCCGCCCTTGGCAGGGTTCATCGGAAAACTGTATATCTTTGTCGCGGCCATCAAAGAAGGGCTGTACACGCTGATCACGGTCGGGCTGATCAATATCGTCATCTCGATGTATTACTACCTGATCGTCGTGAAGCGGATGTACATCAACGAACCGATCGATCCCTCGCCCGTGTCGATTTCAGGCCCGATGAAGGCGGTCGTCTATGTCGGCCTGGCGGGAACACTGCTGATCGGCATCTATCCCCAGCCGTTCATCGACTGGGTCGTGGCCGCCACACTGATGTTTTCAAATCTTGCCGCGCCTTCAACCGCCGTGGTGCCTCCCATCCCGCCGTTCGGCGGATAGGTTTCCCCGTCTCCCTCAAGGGAGTTCTGCTAGAATTAGGGCTTGTAGCCGGCAGGGGTCTCGCAGTACAGTCCCCTCACAATAACCCTCGATTTCCGATCGCGATTCGTCCTCGTCCATGGAATCAGCTACGAACGATCGGTCGCAGCTTCCCCTCACGCCGGCTGAAGCGCCGCAACCGCTCGCGACCGGCACCGTACCCGCAATCCCCCAACCGTTCTGGCGCACACCGATCACCTGGTTTCGCGCGCTCACCATCGAGCGCCGGATCCTGGCGGGCTTCAGCCTGGTGTTTATCGGCATACTCGTCATCAGCGCGGTGTCTTACCGCAACACCCGCATTTTGATCCGCAATAGCGGGCTCGACACGCGCAGTCACGAACTGGTGCAACTCCTCAGTAACATCGATGCGCTCATGGATGAAGCGGAGAACAGCCACCGTCGGTACCTCGTCACTGGAGAAGCAGACTATCTCCAGGCCTATAAAACGGTCGTTGAGCAAAAGCCCACATTCATCAAGTACCTCGAGGACCTGACCAAACGATCTCCTGCACAGCAGGAGCGGGTCGGCCTGCTCAACCAGATGATGGACCGGCAGCTGAATGCCGAGGCCGGCGCGATCGCCCAGCGAGACGGGGGAGGATTTGAAGCCGTGAGGAAAATGGCCCTCGAGGGAGCGGCCAAACAGGAGCTCGGCGCAATCCATCACATCATCGCCCAAATGGAGTTGTACGAACGAGAGGCGTTGCGCCGGCGGGTGGGGGAGTCTGCAGCCAGTACGACGAACACCATCGTACTACTTGGAATCGGCGCCCTGCTCCAACTCGTGCTCCTGGCGTCCGTTTATTACTTGATCCGGCACGACATCACGGCGCGGCGACGCGTCGCCACGGAGCTCCAGCGGCGCGGCGAGCTCCTGGAGGCCGCGAACAAAGAGCTCGAAGCATTCAGCTATTCGGTCTCCCACGACCTTCGTGCCCCCCTGCGCCATATTGACGGCTACGCCTCGCTTTTGCGCAAAGCGGTGGGGGAGTCGCTGAATGAGAAAGCGGCCCGGTATCTGCAAACCATTTCCGACTCCGCCAAACAGATGGGACAGCTGATCGACGATCTCCTCGTCTTCTCCCGCATGGGCCGCCAGGAAATGCTCCATACGACCGTCAATCTGGACCAGCTGGTGAAGACCATCCTTTATGATTTACGACTTGACTTGCAAGGACGCGAAATATCCTGGAGAATTGACACACTCCCGGAGGTGCCCGGCGATCCGGCCATGCTCCGGCAAGTGTTCGTGAACCTGATCTCGAACGCCCTCAAGTTTACGAGCACCAGAGCGATAGCGACCATTGAGATCGGTGTTGACCGACGCACTTCGAATGAAGTGATCATCTTTGTTCGCGACAATGGAGTGGGGTTCGATATGCAATACGAACAAAAGTTGTTTGGCGTCTTTCAACGACTCCACCGGGTAGATGAATTTGAAGGAACCGGCATCGGCCTCGCCAACGTGCGGCGCATCGTACATCGGCATGGCGGACGGACCTGGGCCGAAGGCGCGCCGGATAAGGGGGCGACTTTCTACGTGGCGCTTCCGACGAGGAGACCTCGATCATGACCGCCGCAAAACCGATTCTCCTGGCCGAAGACAACCCGCGCGACGCGGAACTTGCGTTAGCTGCGATGGAGGAGGAGCACATCGCCGACAAGGTCGTCCTCTGCCATGACGGAGCGGAAGTCCTCGACTATCTCTACTGTCGCGGACAGTTTAAGTCCCGGCTGAAAGGCAACCCCGCCGTTGTCTTTCTTGATCTCAAGATGCCCAAAGTGAACGGACTGGAGGTCTTGCGCACCATCAAGGCCGACACGAATCTCCGGCCAATCCCCGTGGTCATGCTCACCTCGTCCCGAGAAGAACGCGACCTCGCCGAGAGCTATGCCTTGGGCGCGAACGCGTACGTCGTCAAGCCCGTCGAGTTCCATCAGTTTCTGTCGGCCGTCAAAGAGTTGGGCACGTTCTGGGGTGTGATCAACGAACCGCCTCCCGAAGGGTCCGGCCCCAGCAACTAGCCCACCGATCGAGGTCCCGTGACGACTCCGCTGAAAATCCTGCAGCTGGAGGACAATCCTCTCGATGCCGATCTCATCGTCGCCACATTGACGGAGGGAGGCATCTCCTGCGTGTCACGACGCGTCGATAGTCGCGATGCCTTCATCGCCGCGCTCAAGGAAGGCCAGACCGATATGATCCTGGCAGATTATTCACTCCCGGGATTTGACGGCATCGGCGCGCTTGAACTGGCCCGCACACTGGCACCGGATATTCCGTTCATCTTCGTCTCCGCCACGCTTGGTGAGGAACTGGCCATCGATACCATGCACCGCGGCGCCACCGACTATATTCTGAAACAGCGGCTCGGGCGGCTCGTCCCGTCGGTTCAGCGGGCGCTCCGCGAACTACAAGACCGTGCAGAACGGAAGCGGGCCGAGGAGGCCTTACACCAGAGCGAGAAGCAGCTGCGGCAGGCACAGAAGATGGAGGCCGTGGGCCGCTTGGCAGGAGGGCTGGCCCACGATTTCAACAATCTGCTCACCGTCATCATGGGGCATAGCCAGGTCTTGCTCAACGACATGAAGCCCGGCCACCCCATGAGAAGCAAGATTGAAGAAATGCAAAAAGCAGGCGATCGCGCCGCCACCCTCATCAGACAATTGCTGACCTTCAGCAGGAAGCAACCCTCTGAGCCGAAAGTGCTCAGTCTGAATCCCGTCATCACCAACTTCGAAACCATGCTCCGGAGACTGATCGGGGAGGATATCGAGCTGGTGTTGCGAACCAGCCAGGAGAATCTCCGGGTGAAGGCTGACCCGGCACAACTCGAGCAGGTCATCATGAATCTGGCAGTCAATGCCCGTGACGCCATGCCCAAAGGCGGCAAGCTGACCATCGAAACGGCTTCCGCCAATCTCGGTCGCACTCCGGTCTATCACCTGAGCCCGCTACCGCCGGGCCCCTACGTGAGACTCTCGGTTTCCGACACCGGCAGCGGAATGCCGCCGGATGTGCAAGCCCACATTTTTGAACCGTTTTTTACCACCAAAGAAGAAGGAAAAGGCACCGGACTCGGCCTCTCCACGGTATTCGGCATCGTCACGCAAAGCGGAGGAGGGCTGGATGTGACGAGCACCGTCGGGCGGGGCACACGCTTTGACGTTTACCTCCCCAGCGTGTCGGCCGAGCTTGAAAAGGCGGCAAGCCAAGACGCAACACCGCAGTCGGTGCGTGGTCATGAAACCATCCTGTTGGTAGAGGACGACTCCAGCGTGCGCGAGTTGGTTCGTGATGAGCTCCGCAAGCTGGGGTACCGTGTGTTCGAAGCCAAGAACGGTCTGGAGGCCTGCCTTGTGGGCACGCAGCAGATGGGCAGCCTTCAGCTCTTACTCACGGACGTCGTGATGCCGGGGATGAGCGGGACCGAACTCGCTCAACATCTTCGCGTGATTAAGCCGGAACTGAAGCTCCTCTTCATATCCGGATACACCGACGATGTCGGGATCGGAGCCGGAGACCCTGCCAGCGCGTACCTTCAAAAGCCCTTCACGCCGGAAGCGCTGGCGAGGATAATTCGTGGACTCCTCGACATGCAACCCGCGAGCGCGACGCCGGCGGTTCGACAAGGTGAGACGGCCCGGTCATCGCCGGTCAATCGTTCGTAAGCAATGAGCCGCTACTGCCCGCATCCTGTTCATCACTGGCGGTCTGAAGCCATCACGCATTGGTGTCTCCGGATCCGGATCCTGACCCGCCGACATACCCGTCCTTTCTGTTGTTTCATCCTCGCGATGGTCGTGTTGCCGGCCACCGGTTTTCCCCAGGACATCTTGTGGGAACGGCTTTCAGATGGGCTTGCCGTGGCAGTGTGGAAACCGGGAGAGGCCTGTCCTGAGGTGCCAGCCATGTTGGCTGCCGACATCGACCCCGAACGCACACGATTCTCGGTGCACCACTACGCGCAGGAAGGACTTCCCACGCCTCCGACTATCGAAGAGTGGCAGAAACGGACAGGCCATCAAATCCTCTTCAACGCAGGATTGTTCAGAGAAAACTTCGCGTACCTCGGTCTCCTCTATAAAGACGGCCGGTCACTGGGCAGCCGCCGCCACCAGACCTGGCAGGGTTTATTCGTGGCGGAACCATCGACCTCCGGACTAAAGAAAGCACGGGTGCTCGACCTGGCCTCGGATAACTTCGATGAACTGCAGCCAGCCTATCGAGAGGCCGCACAGGCCTTGATGCTGTTGGATCGTACCGGGAAGATTCGCGTCCGCCAGACGGGAAAGCTTGCCTACCAGACCATCGTGGCCGAAGCCGGCAACGGACACATTCTGATCCTCAAGAGCCTGGACCCCGTGACGCTGTACGATGTCGGTCGCTGTATCAGGGATACGCTGCCGGTGGCGCGCCAGGCCATGGCCATGGACGGAGGCTCGTCATCCGACGTGGTCGTCTCAGAATCGCTCTGGCAGGTTGACAGAGAAACCCCGGACCGCACGTCATGGAAAGGCTTATTTGCGGGAAGAGCGGGTACGCACATCCCGCTTCCCACGGTGATCGGCACCAGTCCAAGATAACCGGCTTCTCCGCTTCGCAGAAGGCAGCCGCGCGGTCATCCGCGCGGGCGCTCGACCGGAAACCCGGCCTCCTTCCACGCGTTCATGCTACCGGCCACATTGTACACATGGCGATAGCCGAGATCCGCAAGGGTTTCCGCGGCAATGTTGCTCCGATGTCCGGACTGACAGTAGACGACAATATGGTCCTCGGGTTGGGCACCGAGTTCCCGGTGGCGTGATTTCATGTCACGGAAGTCGATATTGAAATCCGTGCCCGGGATGACTCCGGACAGATGTTCTTCGGGAGAGCGCACATCGACCAGGATAAAATCTTTCTTCGTCGCCGACCGGGCTTTGGACAGCCCGGATTGCAACTGCTGAACAGTCAGGAGATAGGAATGATAGGACCAGGCGCCATCGCTCAAGACAAGGCCGACGGCGAGCAAGAACCCCAGCGCTGCGGCGATATAGGACTTCATCGTACCCCTCCTTCTTGAACGTGGTCATTGAGACCGACGCAGGACCCCTTCATAATAGAAACCCGATGAAAGCCCGGTCAAGAGCCACCGCCCTCGTCACATTGGTCTTCATAGCCGGCTGTGCCGACGGCGCAAAACTAGCGCAGGAACATGATAATGGAGGGGTGGTTATCTACCCTTTTAAAGAAGGACAGGGGCCGATGCTCTCCTCCTTCCGTAAAGATGCCCTCGCACGTATGAAAGAGAAATGCCGCGGCGGATCCTATACCATCATTCGCGAAGGAGAAGCCAAAGGGCGCGCGCGAGTCACCAGCCCGGTTGAAGGCGCGCAAGAAGTCGTCCAGGAGCGGCGGTGGGGAATTGAATTTCAGTGCAAGTAGGCACGTCAATCAAACGTGCAGGCAAGTTCCTGTTTAGTTCGGCTGCTGACGCATCAAATCATTCACGGTCAGCAGGCTGAGCAGCGTCAGTCCCTCCTGTTCGACTTTCTTCCTGCCGTCTTGCTCGTTCCGGTCTACAATCACCAGAGCGTGAGATACAGTAAGCCCGGCGGTTCTGGCCGCAGCCACCGCCTTCAGAAGCGATCCTCCGCTCGTCAACACGTCATCGACGATCACGGCTCGATCGCCGGCGTGAATGGCTCCCTCGATGAGCTTCCCAAGTCCGTGATCCTTGGCCTGTTTCCTGACCACGAAGGTCCGCCATTCCCGTTGCGGACGTGCTACATAGGCAAAATCTGAAATGGTCGTCGCAATGGAAATGGCGCCGATTTCTAATCCGCCCAGACAGTTCAGCTCGACGGATTGCAATACCTCATACGCCAATTGAGCCACAAGGCGGCGCGCGGACGGATAAGCCATGAGGGAACGACAATCCACATAAAACGGGCTCACCTGGCCGGAGGCGAGGGTGAACCCGTTTTGCGGGTCCCACTTGAACGATTGAGTCGAACGAAACGCCCGTGCTAACTCATCGCGTGCAGCCGTCATCATGACTCCATCCAAACTCAATGCCCGTCGCCGTTCGAATTGGCTACCTAAGCATTAGGTAAGTAGTATAACTGAGATTTCATTGACCCGACGCTTGTTCCACGCTAGGGTGAAACGGCCCTATGCTATTTCCCCCATCAGATCTGATCGACCGCGATTTTACCGGTCAGCAGGATCCTCGCATGCCAGGGGGGCAGGTGGTAGCCGGTGGTTTTGGCGGCTCAAGTTTTTCCACTTCGGGCGGGGGCTGCGCCTCTTCTGAGTCCGCCTTACCGCGGGGCTCAGAGGAAGGACTCGGATGGATCACGCAGCCGGCCCAGATCGCACACAGAGTGACGACTAGCAGCCACTTTATCAAGCCGGAGACCTCACACTTCCCGTCAGGCGCGGCATCTTGGCATACCTGAATGGCAAAGTGAAGCCGCAAACGATGGGCCGGAGAAGCTGCGACACCATACAAAGGGCTGGGTGGGGCGTGATCGTGTCGATTGTAACCCTCCTGGTCAACCCGTCCCTAAGTCTGGCGGACCCGGCCACAGCCGCCGACAGTCTGCTCGTGAAGGGCTTTTCGTTCAGCGGTAACACCGTCGTCTCTCAGGCCGACCTCGAAGCGCTCACGCAACCCTATGTCGGCCAGGCACTCGACCTGCCGGCACTGGAACAGGTCGCCGAATCTGTCGCTGAGCATTACAGGCACAGGGGCTATACCCTCGCCAGCGCCTACATTCCACAACAGAGCATTCAATTCGGCGTGGTGGAGATCGCCATCCTTGAGGGTCGGCTTGGTGCGATCTCCGTCTCAGGGAATCGCTTCTACTCAACAGAGTTCATCTACAGCCGCTTTGCCAACGCGATGGAAGAGCGGGTCATCCGGAATGTCGCCCTGGAACGGGCGCTGCTACTGCTCAATGATTATCCCGACTTGAAAGTGTCGGCCGTACTTGAACCGGGCCGTTCCACTGGAAGCACCAACATTCAGGCCAACGTGGAGGACAAACGTCCGCTCCACGCTTCGCTTGACTTCAATAACTATGGATTTAACACCATTTCCCGCTACCGGTTCGGCGCCGGGGTTGAAGTCGGCAATGTGCTCTTTGATGGCGCCACACTCAATCTCAACGGCATCATGGGCAACCACCCGGATCAACTCCTGTTCGGGACCGGAGCCTACTCGGTCCCCGTCGGAGTCCATGGAACAAAACTCGTATTTTCCGGTTCAGGTGGACTCTTCAACGTGGGAGCTGAGCTCGCTGCTCTGGGGATTGAAGGAAGAATCCAAACGTTTGATTTGTCGGTGACGCACCCGTTTATCAAGACCCGATTCCAGTCGCTCCTCGGCGAGTTCGGCCTGGCTGCAAAGAACAATCAGCTGTTCACCCTCGGCGCGATGACCGCCGATGACCAGATCCGGGAATTGAAGTTTGGGGTCAACTACGATCGCCTGGACCTCTCCGGCCGCACCTATCTTTCTCTCTACGGCTTCCAGGGACTAGGCCAGGCTCTGGGAGGTATGCAGAACAACGATCCTCAAACAAGCAGGCAGGGCGCGGACGATCGCTTCACGAAGGGGACATTGATGGCCGGGAGAATTCAGAGCCTGGGACATGATTCACTGCTCATCCTGAGAGCAACCGGCCAGCTCACCAACCGTCCTCTCGTCGTCATCGAACAGATGTTGCTCGGCGGACCCGACTCGGTGCGCGGCTATCAGCTGGGAGAGAAATTCTTCGATGAGGGGTATACGGTTTCAGCTGAGGTGCGAGTGCCCTTCATTCCGTCCCTGCTGCCGGTTCCCCTGCGATCGACACAAGTCGCAGCCTTTATTGATAACGGCGGCGGCCGTCTGCTGAAACCCGCCGCGGGCGAAGCAAGTTCGGGCAATTTGACCGGGACCGGCATCGGCATGCAGACCGAGCTGCCGTACTACTCGACGCGCCTGCGCGTGGACGTGGGCTTCCCGCTCGGGCCAAAGCCGTCAGGGGGAACCATCAGTGGAGATCGTTCGCCGACAGTGTATCTGCAAGCGATGATGAGGTTCTAACTCATTGACGGGGCGAGCATACTTACGAGGTCCGATGCCACAGAGACCGACTTTCTATCGATCCTCCGGCCTGCGCCGCTTGCTGCACCCGCTTTGGAGGGGCCGCTCCCGGGTCATGACAATTTCTGGATTCGTGACAGACTATTATAAGGTGAGACCCGAGAGGATGCGAATGCCAGCGGTAAGATCCAGAACGACCACAATCCTCTGCCTCCTCCTGAGCGCACTGCAGATCCTGGTGCCCGCCATTGCGGCCGCATTACCGAACGGCGGCCAGGTGGCGGGAGGGCAGGCCACCATCAGCCAGCCGACCACGCAATCTCTCCAGATCCAACAGTCGACGGACAAGGCCATTGTCAACTGGCAGCAGTTTTCCATCGGGGCAGGCGAAGCAGTCCGTTTCTCCCAACCTTCGATCCATTCGGTTACCCTGAACCGGGTAGTCGGCATTGATCCTTCCGTCATACTCGGCCAACTGCAAGCGAATGGCCGGATATTCCTCGTGAACCCCAACGGCATTCTGTTCGGTGCCGGCGCCCAGATCAATGTGGGAGGTCTCCTGGCGACCACCCTGCAGATTCGCGATGAAGACTTCATGGCCGGTCGGTTTCTCTTTGCGCAGGATCCCCTGAAAAGCCTGGGCACTGTGATCAACCGCGGCACGATCCGGGTCTCCGATCATGGTTTCGTCGTCTTGACCGCTCCAGGGGTCGCGAACGAAGGCGTGATCATCGCCAACCTCGGGACCGCTGTCCTTGGGTCCGGCAAGAAATTGACGCTCGACCTGATGGGCGACGGGCTCATCAACTATGCCATCAGCGACAAGGTGCTGAGCCAGGTCACCGGCCCGGACGGTAAACCGCTCAGCTCGGCGGTCACCAACAGCGGGACCATCCAGGCGGACGGCGGCCAGGTGATCCTGCAGGCGAGAGCTTCCGGCGACATCTTCTCGTCTGTGGTCAACCAGAGCGGAGTGATCCGGGCGCGGAGCCTGGAGCAGCACGACGGGGTCGTCAAGCTGATCGGCGGAGACGACAAGCTGGTTGCAGCCACAGCGGCCGGTGCGATGCGTCCGGCCGGCGAGGTGAGCGGAGTAGTCGTCAACACCGGAACACTCGACGTATCGGCCGGATCACCGAATGCTGCGCCGGGATCGGTGACGATGACGGGAGAGCGAATCGGACAATTCGGTTCGATCCAGGCGACCGGAGCGGAAGGCACGAACGGCGGAGAGGTGATCATCGCATCGACGACGCGGTCGTTGCTCGCGGATGGCAGCACCATAGATATTAGCGGTGTCGGCCGTTCGTCCGGCGGCCGGCTGCGTGTCTGGTCCGATCAAGACACCTTCTTCAACGCCGGATCGACTATCCTTGCTCGAGGCGGAGATCTGGGCGGCAACGGCGGATTCGTCGAGCTCTCCGGCAAAGAGAATCTGGGCTTCGCCGGAACCGTCAATGCGCTCGCTCCCTTCGGCCATGCAGGCACGCTTCTCCTGGATCCACGCAACATCACGATCGCCGCGGCAGGGGCTGCCTACAATCCCGGCGTGAACAATCTGTTTGCCAATACGCCGGCGGCAGACGTGACAATCTCGGCCGCCAGTATCAATGCCGCAGCTGCGAATGTCGTGCTGCAAGCCAATAACGACATCACGGTCGGCAGCGCGATCAACATGGCTAACGGCGGAGTCGGCCTCACGATGCAGGCCGGGCGCGATATCAACGTCAATGCGGCCATCACGACCAACAACGGGAATATCTCGCTCACGGCCAACGACTCGACATCGATCCTGGCAAACCGGGCAAACGGAGCCGCCGGGGACATTATTTTTGCCGCCGGGGCCAATCTCAGCGCTGGCACAGGAAATATCACCCTGACTGTTGATCCCGCGACAGCGGGGAATTACGCCCCTGGCAGCATCACCACGATCAGAAACCTGAGCACAACCACTGGAAATATTGTGCTGAATTCGCCCAATACCGTGAGCCTCTCTGGAGCGGTCAACGGCGGCGGTACTGTGAGCATCAATGCCAACAGCGACGGCGCGGGAGCTCAGGGTTTCACCATGAACGCCGGTAGCTCGATCGCCACGACGAACACAGGTGCCAATGCCGTGCAGATCGTCGTAAACAGTCCGACTGGCGGCACAGGGGCAGTATCAGTACGGGGGTCGATCAGTACGGGCATTGGAGGCACCGCCACTGTCTCCACCCGTGGACAGGCGGCGGCCGGAGGGAACACGACCGGTGGCGCGATCACGCAAGGCGCCGCCCTCGCCATGAACACGGGTGCAGCAGGCACAATCGCCCTTGCGACTGGAGCCGCCGCTTCAAGTATCACACTGAACACGGCAGGGAACGACTTCACCGGGACGGTCGGAGTCAGCCGAGCATTCAACGTGGCGCTCCGGGATGCAAACGCATTGACGCTTGGGGCCTCAACGATTTCGGGAACTCTCGGTGTGACGACCGCCGGAGCGGTCACGCAATCCGGACCTCTGACCGTGGCGGGCATTACTACGGTTGCCGCAGGAGCGGCCAATAACGTCACCCTCACCAATGCCGGAAATAACTTCAGCACCGTGCGCATAACGAACGGCAATAACGTCACCCTCACCGACGTGAACACCCTGGTTTTGGGTGCCTCCACTGCCTCCGGCACATTGAATGTTACAACCAACGGCGCCCTGACTCAGAGCGGCATCCTGAATGTGACCGGTGCCACCACTCTCGCGGCCGGTGTCGGCAACAACATCAACCTGGCCACGTCGGCCAACAACTTCAGCACCATCGGCATCACCAGCGGCAACAATGTCAGCCTGCGCGATACGAATGCGCTGGTCCTCGGCGCCTCCACCGTGAGCGGCAATCTGGCCCTCACGACCGGCGGAGCACTGACCCAATCAGGTGCTCTCAATGTGGCCGGGACTACCTCATTCACCGCCTCGGTAGCCAATACCGATATTCTCCTCGGTAGCCAAGCGAACAATTTCGGTGGGGCGCTTGCCTTTGCCGGCACCCTCTCGAGATTCCGCGATGTCTCGATTCGCAATGTGAACGCCGGGGCGACGGTGCCGACATTGAATACCCTCACCAGCCTGAGAAACCTGACTCTGCAGTTCGACAATGCTCCGGTCACATTGCCCGCCGCGACGCTGACGGCGGGCGGCAATCTGACCGTGGCCGCGGGCGGAGCCATTACGGACATCGGCAATCTGGTCGTGCCCGGTACAACGACCGTGACGGCCGGGGCGAACGACATCACGCTCAATAACGCGAACAACTTCACCGGCGCCGTTTCCGTCACAAGCGGAAACGCCGTCGTCCTGAACGATATCAATGCCCTGGTCCTCGGTCCTTCGACCATCTCGGGAACCTTGAATGTCACGACGGCCGGAGCGGTAACGCAGTCAGGGCCACTCACAGTGACCGGCACGACGACGCTCGCCGCCGGGGCGGCCAATAGCATCACCCTCAATAATGCCGGTAACAACTTCAGCACGGTAGGGATCGCCACCGGCAATAATGTGACGCTCGTTGATAGCAGCGCGCTCGATCTCGCGGCCTCCGCGGTGAGCGGGACGTTGAACGTGACCACCAACGGCGCACTCACCCAAAGCGGCGCCTTAACCGTCACCGGCGTGACCACGCTCACAGCAGGCGCGGCCAACAACATCACCCTCAACAACCCTGGCAACAACTTCAGCACGGTCGGCGTTACCAGCAGTAACAACGTGGCGCTCACGGACACCAATGCGCTGGTCTTAGGTGCCTCGACCGTCTCCGGCGCATTGAACGTTGCAACCAACGGCGCCTTGACTCAGAGCGGCATTCTGAATGTGACCGGTGCAACCACTCTGGCGGCCGGTGTCGCCAATAACATCACCCTCAATAGCGCCGGCAACAACTTCAGCACGGTCGGTGTCACTAACGGCAACAATGTCTCCCTCACCGATATCAACTCGCTGATTTTGGGTGCATCTACCGTCAGCGGTACGTTGGGAGTCACGAGCGGTGGAGCCCTGACCCAGTCAGGTGTACTCACTGTCTCTGGCACAACCACGTTCACCGCGACCGCGGCGAACACCGACATCCTGCTGGGGACTCAAGCGAATAACTTCGCTGGTCCACTCTCATTCGCCGGTACGCTCGGGAACTTCCGGGACGTATCACTTCGCAATGTGAATGCAGGCGCCACCGTGCCGGCGCTGGCCGGCCTCACCAGTCTTCGCAATCTGACGCTCGCGTTCGACAATGCGCCCCTCGTGTTACCGACACTGACAGCGAGCGGGAACCTGACTGCCATGGCGGGCGGGCTCATCAGCCAGTCCGGCGCCCTGACCGTCGCAGGCACCGCCGGCTTCGATACGACCGCGGCTGCCACGCTCGGCTCCGTCACTCTCACGAACGGGAACGCATTGACGCTCAATACCTCGACGGTGGGCGGAAACTTGACGGTCACGACGACGGCGGGGGACCTGACACTACCGGCGGGCCAAACCCTCACGGTCGTCGGGGATGCCACCCTGACCCCCTCGGGCACTGTGAACCTCCTGGGCACGACCCGCATCGGCGGGACACAGGCCTCGGTCGGTGGCACCGGTGCCACCTTCGTGTTAGGCGCCGACACAAATCTCAATGCCTTGCCACTGCCCGGAACGGGCAGCATCACGGTGAACACGACCGGCACCACCGCCACCTTTGCCGGCCCGCCGGTGCTCCCCCAAGCTATTAATCTCGGCAACGCCGGTAACACCTTTGGTGGTCCCGTCTCCGTGACCACGGCCGCCCCCGCTTTCACGGGCGCCACGACCAACACCTATAACCTGACGCAGAGTGCGCCGGTAAATCTGAATGTGGGCCAGGGCCTGACCGTCACGGACCTCGGCGGCACCGCCGGCACCCGCGGCAATATCACTTTGACCAACGCCGGCAACAGCTTTGAGACTGTGAACTTCACCGGCGGCAACATCGCCTGGACCGAGACCGGTCCGGTCACAATCAACACGGTCAGTGCCAATGCCGGGACCACGTCCACGGGCACCCTCTCGATCACGGCCACCGGTCCAATCACTCAAACCGGCGCCGTCACCGCCGCGGGCACCACCACCCTCGCTGCCGGCCCTGCCAATGACATCATCCTCACCAATGCCGGGAATAGTTTCGGCACGGTCGGGGTCACGAGCGGCAATAACGTGGCTCTCGCCGATGCTGATGCTCTGGACCTCGCTGCCTCTACGGTCAGCGGGACCCTGAACGTCACGACCAACGGAGCCCTGACGCAAAGCGGTGCGCTTAATGTGGCCGGGAGCACCGCGCTCGCCGCAGGCCCCGGAAACAACATTACCCTGGCGAATCCCGCGAATGATTTCAGCAGCGTCTCGATCACCAGCGGCAGCAACGCGACGTTGCAGGACAGCAACGCGATCAGTTTAGGGGCGGTGAATGTATCGGGTACCCTGAACCTCACGGCAACCGGAACAATCACAGACGCCAACGGGCCGGCGGCCAATATCACGGCGACCACGGCAAATCTGACCGGGGCCAGTGTCGGCACAGCCGGCGATCCGATGGACACCAGTGTGGGAACCCTGAGTGCGACGACCAGCGCGGGGGGGATCTATGTGACACAAGCAAACGCAGTGACACTCGGCAATGTTGTGGCTGGTGCGGGGGACGTGACGATCACCAACATTACGGGAGACATGACCATCAATATAGTGACGGCCACTACTGGCGGAGTAAACCTGACGGCAGCCGGAGGTTCCATTCTGGACGGGAACGGTGCAGCGAACAATTTGACGGCCTCCGCCAACTCGACCTTGAACGCGTTAGGCGGGGTGATTGGGGTGGCAGCCGATCCGATCGACGTCAACGTCACCGGCGCAACACTCGGCGTCGCAGCGACCAATCAACTCGCCGGCATCTCGGCAACGCTTAACGGGACGGTGTTGCCCAGCAATTCCCTCATCATCTTGAACAGCCCGCCCGGTCTCGTCTTGTTCAATGGGATTGCGCTCAATCCGCCACCGACTCCATTGAACCTGGGTCTCCTCACCGGGACAGCCGTCTATCTCAATCCCGAGACAATCGTCCCAACGTATTACCTCAAACCTTCGCGCGCATCGCTCCTCACAACTGTGACCTCGACATACCTGCCGCGCACCGCTGTGTTGCCCACCGACGTCTCAGTCATAGGAGACAGCCGGAGTGTTGCGCGCACGGTTCCGCCTTGCACACCGCAATCCGGTTGCCTCAGTGAAAATGGACAGATCACCCGCCCGCTAAGTCCCAACGGGAAATCCCCGAAACAGAAGTAGACCGGAGTTCCTCCTGCGTCACGCAGAACGATGGCTCGAGATGTAGCGGGAACAGACGAATAGCACGGGCATCAACAGACTCCACGTCACAGCCAAGACAAGCAGACTGTGAAAGAGGGGGTCTCCGATCCATAGGGCTCCCAGCCTCGCTCCGCCGTAATAGCTAAAAGGGCCGACAATCCCACCCAGCAGCGCAGCCAGCTTCGGATATGCTTCCAGCCAACTGAGCGACCAGCGGAGTGTCGTCGCGAAGATCAGCCACACACCGATCAGCCACGGAGGAGGTAGCCACGACGGACCGGGGCCTTCATGGAACATCAGCACTCCCCATAGGTGAAGCACGCTGTCGATCGCGACGCCCAGAATTCCGGCACACAGAATCAGGCGCACCTCATTCAACCGGTCCTGGACCGCCCTCAGGTGAGCAACCAGCAGCACCAACACCACCATCGGACCGAGCCAGGAGTAGTCGCCCGCGGCGGCGAGCACAGAGGCCCACCACCCGATTTGGAAGCCTACAAAGTTGG
Source organism: Nitrospiraceae bacterium (assembly GCA_035454865.1). Taxonomy (GTDB): domain Bacteria; phylum Nitrospirota; class Nitrospiria; order Nitrospirales; family Nitrospiraceae; genus Nitrospira_D. Next base: position 35,883 of record DATIGF010000081.1, read on the forward strand.
CTGCCTTCTTCACTGACTCACAGGCGCGGGACGCCAGCCCGGCTTGGCAAAGAGAAGATGGGCGTTGCTGATGGACCGCTCGAGAAATCCGCCTTCACAGTAGCAGAGATAGAAATCCCAGAGCCGTAGAAATTCCTGCTGATACCCAAGTGCGGTGATTTGCGGGAGCGCCCTGGCGACATTCCTCCGCCAGGCTTGAAGCGTCGGCACATAGTGGGCACCGATGTCTTCCAGCTGCACAAGGTTGAGGCCACCTCCTTTTGCCGATGCCTGAGTCAATGCGCTCACCGAAGGGATGCAACTGCCCGGAAACATGAAATGCTGAATAAAATCGACGGACCGCTTAGCCCGTTCGTAGATCTGCTCGTCGATCGTGATGCCTTGAATCAACATCAGCCCATTGGGTTTCAGCATCCGACTGCACACGGCAAAAAAGGTTTCGAAGAATTGATGGCCCACAGCCTCAATCATTTCGATTGAGACCAGCTTGTCGAATCGCTGCTCTAGCCGGGGCAGATCGCGGTAGTCTTTCAGGATCACCGTCACGCGATCGGTCAGCCCAGCCTCCGCCACACGTTGCACCGCCAGCGCATACTGCTGCCTGGAAATCGTGGTGGTTGTCACGCGACATCCATACTGGGATGCGGCATGCACGGCAAAGCCCCCCCAGCCGGTGCCGATCTCCAGCACATGGTCGCTCGGCGACAGCTGCAACTTTCGGCAGATGCGATCGTTCTTGGCTCGCGAGGCTTCTGCCAGTGTGGCCTCCGGCCGCTCGAAGTAGGCGCAGGAATACATCATCGTCTCGTCCAGCATGAGGCGGAAGAACCCGTTGCCGAGATCATAGTGGGCGGCGATATTCTTCCGGCTGCCGGATTTCGTATTGCGATTGAACCAGTGGATGACCTTCAGCAACGGCTTCGTCAGCAGGGCGAGTCCTCCCTCGATTCCATCCAGGAGGTCGCGATTCAGGACAAAAATGCGAATCAGGGTTGTGAGATCATCGCAGGTCCACAATCCCCGCCGGTAGGCATCCGCGCCCCCGATCGTCCCGCCTAGTGCCAGATCGACGTAGGTGCGTCTATCGTGGATCGTGATGGTTGCCTCAAGCGGGCAGTCTTCGGTGAGCCGACCGAATTCATGCCGCTCCGGTCCCTCGAGAATGACCACCATCCCGCGCCGGAGACAGTCCAGACGGGAGAACACAGCCTGCCGACCGAGCCGATACATCCAATCCAGCAACAGGGCTGGACCATTGGCCTCGCACGAAGAGGCCCTGAAGGCCGCATTGGATTGCATCATCGAGTTCTTCATACCGGTGTCTTACTCGCCGCCACAGGCGACGCCTCCTTTCGTTTGTCCGGATGTGCTTGAAACGGGACCCCTTTGATCCAGAGTTTCAATGCCTGCCAGTGAATGGCTCCGATAACCTTGAGCGTCATCAAGGGATACTCCACCAGCACCCGCGCAAGCGCAGTGCCGGAGATCTCTTTCCGTCGCAGCACCATCGTCGCATCGAAGAAGGGTTGCCCAGCGCGCAGATTTATCATATGGATCGCGAGCTGCGACGTCGGTTCAGAGAACCGCCAATCGTACAGGACGTCCATGTCGATGAAAGGGGAGACATGAAAGACCTTCTCGAGCTGATAGCGTTTCCTGCTTCCGCGGACTCGATTGTCCTTTGGTCCCAATACGTAACAGTGGCGCTCGCCCCACGGCGTATTCGTGACTTCCGCCACGATCGTCTCGACATGTCGGTCCCGCTGGTCATAACAAAAATAGAAACTGACAGGGTTGAAGACGTAACCGAAATACCGGAGGTGGGTGAGGAGCCTGATCGGCCCGGTCGGTCGTTTGCCTGTCCACGCCTCTACGAGCTGACGGATCGATTGATCCAAGGGAGTCGCCGGATCACCGACATGATCTCCACGCTTGAACCACGCCACGTTTCCGCGATCGCCGGACCAGAACCACCGGTCCTTGAACAGCATTGGCAACTCATCCAGATCCAGATACATCATGAAGAGGCGGTAGGTGAACGAGTGCGGAACCGGGCTGTAACGCCGGTGACGGACGAGTCCTGTATAGATCGCGCTGTTCATGACGAGAGGTCCTTTCCGAATGGCTTGCAGGCGGCCAGCGCGCTGGTCACTCCATCCTCATGAAACCCGAAACCCCAGTAGGCGCCGCAGTAGGACGTCCGATTGACGCCATTGATCTCACGATACCTTCGTTGCGCCGCAACCGACTCGGGTGAATACACCGGATGGTGATAGGTGATCCGGCGTAGAATCTTCGAGCGATCGACAGCCCGGGTATGGTTCAGCGTCACGCAGAATTCATGAGGGGCCGAGAGGCTCTGGAGCCGGTTCATGTGATAGGTGACAACCGCACGATCCGGTTGGGCGGGCAGGAGATGATAGTTCCAGGCAGCCCAGGCCAGTTTCCGGCGAGGCAGAAGCGAGGCATCGGTATGGAGCACCGCTTCATTGTCTTGGTAGCGGATTGCGCCGAGGATGTCTTTTTCTGCCGGTGACGGATCCGCCAGCATTGACAAGGCTTGGTCGCTGTGCGTGGCGATGATGACATGGTCAAAGCGCATCGCGCGGTAATCTCGGCCTTGCAGGTTGGTCCGGATCTCAACCCAGCCCGGGAAACGGCTGATCGACTCAACTGGTGAGTTGAGCTGAATACGATCGCGGAAAGGTGCGACCAGTTTCTCCGTATAGCGTTGCGATCCGCCTTTGATCACGCGCCAGGTCGGCCGCTCATCCACCGAAAGCATTCCATGGTTCTTGAAAAACTGCACCAGATAGCGCGCCGGGAAGCCCCACATGGTGGCATGGTCAGCCGACCAGATAGCCGCCCCCATCGGAACGATATAGTGGTCGATAAACTCCTTTGAGTATCGATGAGTCTCCAGATACGAGCCGAGCGTAGGACCTGGCTCCGGTAGCGTGAGCAGTTCCAGCGACTCCCGGTTGAATCTCAGGATGTCCCGGATCATGCGATAGAACGAGGGCCGGAGCAGATTGCGACGTTGCGCGAAGAGCGTATTGAGCGACGTCCCGTTGTATTCCAACCCGGTCCGCTCGCACTTAACGCTGAAACTCATGTCGCTCGGTTGCCATTCCACGCCGAGCTTTTTCAGCAGCCTGATGAAGTTGGGGTAGGTCCAGTCGTTGAAAACGATGAATCCGGTGTCGACTGCATAGGTCCGCCCCTGCAGCGTCACGTCGATTGTGTTCGTATGTCCACCGATGTAGTCGGCAGCCTCGAAAACGGTAATCTCATGGTCATGATGGAGCAGATACGCCGCGACCATTCCGGAGATGCCGGTACCGACAATCGCAATCTTCATGATGATCGCACCATCCGCGAGCAGGCCATGACATAGAGACGATGGGGAAGCAGAGACAGCAGCTTCAACGGGAGGCTGAAGCGTTTGGGAAAATGGATCTCCGGCGTCTTCGCTTCGATTCCGTCCACAATCCGGCGGGCCGCCTCGTCGGCTTCGACCCGGAACGGCATCGGAAAATCATTCCGGTCCGTGAGCGGCGTCCGCACAAAACCGGGGCACACGACCGAAACCGTGATCCCGTCCCTCATCAGGTCAAGATCCAGCGACTCGAAGAGATGTTTGATCGCCGCCTTCGACGCCCCGTAGGCTTCCGCCCTGGGAAGTCCCCGATAGGCCACGGTGCTGCTCATGCCGACAAGTTGGGCGCTTCGTGAGGCCCGCAACAGCGGCAACACCGCCTCGATGCCATAGACCATGCTGAGAAAGTTCGTCCGCATCGTCCGCTCGAAGACGGCGCTGTCAAATTTCTCGACGTCAACATACTCGCAGGTACCGGCATTGAAGAACGCGATGTCCAGACCGCCCAACCGCTGCCGGATCGCGTCTGCCGCACGAAGATTCGCCTGGCGCTCTCCGACATCGAATGGAAGCACGACAACGGGCACTTCGCCGCACTCGCGAGCCAGCTCGTTGAGTGCCTGCTCATTGCGCGCAGAAGCGACGACCGTGGCTCCACGGCGAACCAGTTCGATCGTCACCGCCCGGCCGATGCCCGCCGATGCGCCGGTCACCCACACCCGTCGCCCTTTTACAGAGACCGGTTTCATTCAGACACGCTCCTTGATCGTACGGATCACCAGGCCGACCAGCGGCAGATGCTCGTACAGCATCGCGCCGGCATCAAAGTAATCCCGGTGATAGGTCACCTTGTCTCGAAACCGAATGTGCGTGGAGCCGGGCACGGTTACCACGTCGCCACCCTTCAGCCTCGGGTGTTTCAGCGACATGGTCCAGATCAGCACCGCATTGTTGCCTTGCACCACTTCCTCCTCGAACAGGAACGAACTCGACGCCACGTGCCGATAGAGTTCCTCAAAATACTCTGTCAGTGCGGGAAGCCCCGTCATTCGACGAAAGGGATCCTGGAAAAACACGTCGTGGCTGTAGAGGTCCTGCAACAGCCCAAGCGAGTGGGCGTTCAGCCGGTTGTACGTCTGCTTGAAACGTTCGATGACAGTCTGCATCGATCCCTCTGCTTGTTCCTCACACCCACAAAGTCGGGGCGGCGGATATGGCTGACCGCCTGGCCTACCGCCGATTCAAGAGTCCTTCCTTCAATGCCTCGTTGATCGGATCCGGCCCAAGCCAGATTGCAAAATAGGCCGCCGCGAAATCAGCCCCTTCAATGATCCCCTTGCGTTGCCCATTGAGCGCCAGCTCGGTCCCCACTCCCGGAAGATAGGTCAATCCGTACCGGTCACCCGGTTTCACATCTTCATATAACCGGTGCATCCGCTCGATGCGCGGCTTGAGAGTGGCAATCGTGGCCGGCGGGACGTTATCTGCCAGCACTTTATCGGCCGCCTGTCCAAAGTCTCCGGCCTTCAGGGCACGAAAGTAGGACAGCTCCAACCGCTTGGGCACATCGCTCAACACCATATCCGGCTCTACGCCCGGCTGGAGATACAGGGCCCCGACATAGACCTTGATCGTCCGGAGAAACTTCGCCAGCCCGACACCCCGGAGCGGCATCGTGATCGACCCGGCCCGGTACGAATCTGAAAATGCGATGCCTTCGATCTCAGCAGCCTGAGCCAGAGGCGTGAAGACAACCATGCCCGCAACGACACACCCCGCCAGCCACGTGAACAAAGAACTATGTGGTCTGAGTGTCACCATTCCGTTGCTCCTAATATTCCCGCTGGTCCCGGGTCCCATGAGATGTCTCATATCCGGTCAGGAGGAAAACCTCCTGACCTGTTCCGCCAATGTGTTCGCGACCAGATTCAGATCAAACGGCCAGGCATAGCGGAGTTCGACCCCGGGATACTGTGGCCGCAGATGGTCGAGGATTTCAGGAATCTCCACCTCTGAGTGCGACCCGCCCGGCGTGAACATCGTCGTCGTCACGGTTATATGAGTCGCCCCCTTCTTGATCAGCTCCTCCACTGATTCCTCCAGGGTCGGCGCACAAAACTCGTTGTAGGCCACAGCGAAGAGCACTCCGTCCAATTGAGCACGAAGGCGGGCGGCTACTGTTTCAAGGCCCGCCTGATAGGGGTCCGTCTCCGGTGTCCTCGGCCACCGGCGGATCTTGGTATCCAGCTCAAGTTCTTCCGCCGAGGGCGGAAGCTTTGCCGCACGCCGCTGAGCCTCCAACCGCTTCAGTTTCGTGACCAATTCCTGCGGACACCCCTTGGGAATGCCGCCGTGACCGACTAAAATCACCCCTCGTGTGGCTGTCGCCATGTCATTATTCCTTTTGTTGATACTCGCATGGGTTTTCACTCACCTTGAGATCCGTCCGCCTCCAGATATTCCTGCAGGTTGGTCTTGCCGTATCGACTCCCCGGGTAGACTTTCCGGATGAAACCCGCCGCCAGGGCCATTACCTTCTTCACGCCTGGCGTTTTCTCCGGATCTGTGGCAGGCAACAACCGGACGGTGATCGCATGCTCGTGCCGCTTGAGCTGGATAAAGAAATTGCGTGCCGCCCCCTGTTCGATCGCAACCGCCTCCAGCAGTGCCTCCTTCCCGCTCCGTGCCAGATAGAACTCCTGGACCTTGAGGATTTCGTCCCCCGCCCGATGAACGATCGGTGTGAAGGCCTGATACAGGCCCTCGAGATCCCCTGCGTGGTCTACAACGACATGCGGCATGCTGCGTCCTTTCTACACATGATTCCGCAACATGAGTTCCTTCGGATGCGGGTTGAGATAGACCTGGTCGCGAATGTACGCGACATCGAAAATCCGGACGTAGTGCTTGATCAGTGTGAGCGGCACGATCAGGGGCGTGAGTCCCCGATGGTAATCGCCGATCACACCCAAAACCTCGGCCTTTTCCTGAGCGCCCAACCGGTCTTTGAAGAACCCCATGATGTGCTGCAGTACGTTCACGTGCTTGCGGACGGTCGCTTTGACGGCCAGCGCCTTCATGAATTGTTCCCCGTACTTGAAAGCCAGCTCCTTGGGACGGTGGCGCTCCGCTTGACCCACGAGTCGGCCGAGCAGTTGGTAGTGCTGCGCACTATGAGCCAGCAGCAAATACTTGTGAATCGTGTGGAACCGCACTACCGCCTGCCTGGTCACGCCGCCGTTTACGAGGTCCTGGAATCGACGGTAGCAGAACACGCGTGCGATAAAGTTTTCCCGCAACGGGGGATCACAGAGCCGCCCTTCCTCTTCGACCGGGATCATCGGAAATCGCTTGACGAATGCGCGTGCAAATATTCCGACACCGTTCCGGCTGGGCATGCCGTGCTGGTTGTAGATTCGCACCCGCTCGATCCCGCAACTCGGCGAATCCTTCTTGAACACATACCCGGAGAGATCCAGTTTCTGGAGTTCTTCGATGCGATTGTCGGTCAGGCGGACGAGCTCCTGCGTATGATCCTGCCCGCTTCTGATTGTCATGAGCCGCGGATGCTGTGGATCGCCGACCAACCGCATCGCTTCCCGAGGCGTACCCAGGCCGGCTTCGACTTCGGGACAGACGGGGACCCATTCCACATAGCGACCAAACACGTCGGTCAGAAAATTGTCCCGCTTATGTCCCCCGTCGAACCGGACTTCGTCTCCGAGTAGACAACGGCTGATCCCAAGCCGAAGCGGCGCGGTCGTCATCTCATCACCTGTTGTTTGCCGAGATCCAAATATTCCTGGCGGGCTCGCCGATGATCCACGATAGCCACAGGGTAGTCGATCCCGAGACGACAACCACATCGAATCTGTTCGTCCGGAGTCATCAGATGCGGCTCGTGAATCCATTTGCCCGCGACCTTCGCCAGTTCCGGCACGTACTCATGGATGTACATTCCGTCCGGGTCGAACTTCCTGCTCTGCAGCGCCGGATTGAAAATCCGATACCCGCGCATCGCATCCGTGCCGGTCGACGCACACCACTGCCAATTCCCGTTGTTCGCTGCCGCATCGGCATCGAGTAACTGGCGCATGAAGTACCGCTCGCCGCTCTGCCAGTCGATCCTCAGGTCCTTAATGAGGAACGAGGCGACAATCATGCGCACCCGGTTGTGCATCCATCCCGTCTGATTCAGTTGCCGCATGCCCGCGTCCACGATCGGATAGCCTGTTTGTCCATTGCACCAGGCCTGAAACAGCCGGTCCCGTTCCCGGCCCGGTTCGCGCGGCGGCGGGACGGCGATGTTCCGGAACGGACCGTCGACGACGCGAGGAAACGCCGACAATACTTGCTGGAAGAATTCTCTCCACACCAGTTCATCAACCCACGTCAGGACGTCGGCTCTTGAAGCCCGACCACCCTTTGCCAGGGCGGACAAAGCCGCGTGGATCGCGGTACGAGGCGACAATGTTCCGAAGCGAAAATGAGGAGACAGTTTCGAACTACCCTCGATGGCCGGCCGATTCCTGCCGTCCACATAGGTATGAATCGGTCCTTCGACGAACCAGTCCAGCCGCTTCCGTGCGCTTCGCTCGCCGGCCTCGATCCAGGGTGTGGTGGTCTCATAGCCCAGCTCAGGAGCCGTCGGGATCGGACGAGGAGCGGCAAGCGGCACAGCCTTGGTCTCCGCCAACGTGCTGGAAATCGGTAGGACCGGCGGTTTCGTCGCCTGCCACCTCGTCCACCAGCGTGCGCGATAGGCGCTGTATCGTTGCATCGGCTCCCCGGTGGCACCACGGACTTCTTCCGCTTCGAACACCACATGGTCTTTGAAGGTCCGCACGAGGACACCCATCTGTGCCAGTCGTTGTTGGGCGAGACGGTCTCGCTCAATGGCCCCCGGCTCGTAGTCACGATTCCAATAGACCACGTCCGCCTTCCATTCGCGTGCGGCCTGAACCACTTCCTCCACCGGGCCGCCGCGACGCCAGTGGAGCTGGACGCCCCGGCCGGCCAGCGACGCAACCAACTCTTGCAGGCAACCGAGCATGAAATTCACGCAGGCCGACCCGAAGACATGGGACTGCAACAGCGGGTCGTCGAACACAAAGAGCGGGATCACTTCATCGCACTCGTCGCAGGCCGCCGTCAGAGCCGGCTGGTCGGAGAGCCTGAGGTCCCGCCTGAGCCACACAATCCCGCGCATCAGTGCGATCCTCCCGAAACAGACGGCCTGGTAGTCGTCATAGCCGGCAGATCGGTGAAGAGGTCCCGGCGCCAGAATAAATAGATGACGAACAAGGCCGTGGTGGCGATGAATCCTGAACGGACCATGTGGAATCCGAAAACGAGTTGATTCATGGCCTCGCTCACGAGGCCGAATCCCGCGTAGGCCAGGCTGAGGCCCCAGGCCCAGGGACGCAACCAGAGAAATCCGTATCCGATCAACAAATGCACGGCGGGGGAATGAAGTTTAGCCAGAAACGACATAGGACCCGTGACGGCTGTCCCGAAAAGTTTCAACGCGTAGGACGGGAACAAGACGATGATGACGAGGTCCGCCGTTCCCACGATCAGGAACAGCCCGCCCAGCATTTTGATGTCCACCCCGACCGATCTTGTATGCATCTCCGCCTCCTATCGTACCCAGGCTGTCGGAACGCTCTGCCACCAGGTCTTTGGGTGCATGGCCCGCCACTGTGTTTGTTCCACCCAGAGTCGATCCGACTCGACCCTGTCCAGTCGATTGGCCATCCCGGCGCTGACGTCGGACTGTTGCCGCACACTCGCCTGGATCATTTCCTTGGCCATGCGGGCCAGTCCCCCCGGAGGATCCACCAGATCCTCGGTGTCGCGGTATGCAAGATTGAGATACAGGTGCTCGACAGCCATCCATCGCTCTTCCTGCGACAGATGTTCCAAATAGGCATCGATCGCCTGATACACATAGGTGAGATGGATATAGCTCGCCGCCGACGGGGCCTCATCGATTTCTCTCTGGCAGGCTTCGAGTGCGCGACGATAATCACCGGCCTGCAAGAAGAGATTCGCCTTAGCCAGGTTGGGATGAGTCGTCACGGCCGCAACCCTCCCCGGTTCGCCGAGCGCCGCACTGTGACCCGAGAGGATCAGCAGTCCGACGAGCGCGATCGGCATGATGCGATTGGCCATGATGAACTCCTATCTCGCCGGGCCGCCGTGCGATCCCGCCGGACCTTTCGGAAGTTTGTCGCTGGCCACCCGCGTGATGGAAAGTTCCCGAGTTCCTCCGTCACCTTTGACTCCCAATTTCACGACGGTTCCCGCTTCTCCCCGAATCATCTTGACCACCTGCTCATAAGTCTTTCCCGACACCGCTGTCCCGTCCACAGTCACAATCTCATCTCCGTGTCTGAGCCCTGCCTGGTGAGCCGGTCCCTCCGGGTGCACCATCCCGACATAAAGCACCGATGGGTCGCCGATCCGCTCAGCCCCGACCTGGAGCGACACGCCGATCACGCCGCCCGGAAGTTTGGCATCGTCTCCATGCGCAGTGGGTGCCTGGCTCACGGGCTGGTCGGCAGCCCATGGTGCACCGGTCAACAGAAGGCCCATCATTAGTCCTGCCGCAATATGGATGCGCGTAATCCTCATCTGCATTCCTCCTTGTGAACTACCATCGACTTACCAGTCCGAGTAAACTCAATCCTGCGAGCAGCACGAGGGAGTTCAGATAGACCGACCGTTGATGCAATCGATTCCACTCGTTCTGGAGAACGGGATCGACCACCCCCCGTGATTCCTGCCCCTTGAGACGATCCCGCATGGCATTGCTCTGAGGGGTCAGCGGCGAGCGGCAATAGGCTTCGGCTGCGATGACCACGAGCCATAATCCGGCAGCGAGATGATGGAGCGCATGTGTCTCTCCGATGATTCCCAGGATGATCACGGACACAAGACCGGTAAACCCCGCCGCCAATCCCAGCGCGTAGTATGCGGGGAACAATTGACGAACGACTTTGCCGAAGGGCTCCCGTTCCAGAGTCTTCGCAAGAATGGGCGCCACTACGAAGGATAAGAGCACCACCTTGCCCACCAGAACGGCGACGGCCAGCAGGTGAAGATATTCGATCAGCGACACCATGTCAGACGCTCCGCTCTCCGTTCGTGAGGATCGCCCGTAAGGCCGGCTCCAGCGCCGGATAGTGAAAGACATACCCGGCTGAAAGTGCCTTGGCAGGATTGACCCGTTGACCGGTCGTCATCAGCGTCCCCAGTTCGCCCAGCCCCACTTGCAATGCCAGGCCCGGCACGGGGAGCCACGATGGCCGACGGAGCACTCGCCCGAGCACGTCGCAGAACTGGGTCATCGTCACAGCCCCCGGTGCCACGGTATTGAGGGGACCGGAGACGCCGGGTGTTGCGAGCGCCCACTGGATCAATCCGACATGATCGCGCCGGTGGATCCAGGACACCCACTGCGTGCCCGGCATGATCGGGCCGCCCGCAAACAGCCTGAACGGCACCAGCATCTTCGGCAACGCCCCGCCGTCCTGTTCGAGCACCATTCCGGTTCGTAGCAGCACCACCCGCGTACCGGACTCCGCAGCCCGGAGGGCCTCTGCTTCCCATGCCAGGCACAGATCGGCAAGGAATCCCTGACCGCGGGCCGCACCCTCATCCAGTAGGCGATCGTCGCTGGCGCCGTAATAGCCGATGCCGGACGCACTGATGAGCGTCCGGGGTTTCGAGGAGCAGCGGGACATGGCTGCCACAAGCAGACGGCTGGTGAGCACTCGACTGTCGGTGAGCAATCGTTTCCGCGCATCGGTCCAGCGAGCGTCGGCGATCGGCGCACCGGCCAGATTGATCACCGCGTCGGCTCCTTCAAGACTCTGCTCCCAGGCCCCGGACTCCCGGCCATTCCACTCCACCGCCGTCACGATCGCCCCTAGGAGGCACGAAGCTTCTCTCGCATTTCTTGTGAGGATAGAGACCCGGTGCCCCTCCCGGACCAACGATTTGCATAGGGCCCGACCGATGAACCCGGTTCCTCCAGTCACCACGATGTGCATGGACTTACCTCCTCACAGATCCACGAGGCGAAACAATTGCCTGGTCAGTTGCCATGTCCCGCTTCACTTTCGTTGCCGTCCATTTGGACTGAACCATCGGACTCACCCTCATCGATACGCTGTGCATACTTACGCTGCTTTGTCCCGTACAAGAGATTCGGCGCCGGCTTGACCCGGTTTTGAAGAATGACCGGATCGATAACCTCTCCACAACTCGTGCAACGCAACGCCGTCATGCCGATCTGACCCGTATCGTCCTGTAGATCCATGTAGTGTTCAAGGACCATCAGCCCGCCACAACGTGTGCAGATGTCATCGCTGTGCGGGGCGGACTCGAAAAGATTGTCTGGCCTCCCATTTGATTCCACGGGAACCCTCGACGGCGATCAAGAATGACAACTGAACGCTCCTTACTTGTCACAAGGCCTGCTCAATCATCCCCGCTGCCGTAACGCGACCGCTGGGCTGACGCATACGGCCTGTACCGAGCAGTTCAAGGCCCCTATTACCATGGCCCACAGAATTAACGTCGTCATGCTACCCTCCTCGTAACTTTCGACGGTATCGCACCTGCCTCCGTATGACCTTCTCTTAGGACCCACCGAGGGGACAGGGCTCTCCCTCGGGAGAGCCCTGTCTACCTCAGCGGGAGACGCCGTGCGGAGTCGCGGCGCCACCCAGACGGGTAAAGAAGACCGGCCTCCGGTTTCCTCGGTTGTCATACTTCTTCATCACGCACCACCTCGACCTGCTACTTCTGTTGGATCTCTCCCTCCAGACCACGCGCACAGCGAAATCCTGTGCCATGGGTCTGCAGGGCGAACCCGCCGCGGCCTCTTGCTGAAGTCGTAATATCGGCCAGCGGGCTATGCCAGGACCCGCCGCGAATCGATCGGACCACTCCCTTCTTGTCAGGACCCTGCGGGTTCAGATTCGGCGCTTGCCTGTAGTAGTCCGGGTCGTACCAGTCGGAGACCCACTCTCTGGCATTGCCCGCCATATCTTTCACCCCATAAGGCGAATCTCCGTCAGGCAAAGATCCGACCGGGTACAGCGTCTTCTCCTCCTCCCATTCGCGCTCAAAGTTCGCCCGATTCAAAGTCGCCGGTTCGTTACCCCAGGGGAAACGGCGGCCATCGGTGCCGCGCGCGGCCTTTTCCCATTCTGCTTCTGTCGGCAGTCGCTTCTTCGCCCAGCTGCAGTAGGCTTTGGCGTCGTACCACGTCGTCTGCACGACGGGGAGTTGCTCGATCCCCTTAATGGACGTCAGCGGTCCCGTACCATAGGGATTCGGAGGAGTTCGATGACCCGTCGTCGCGACGAAGGCCATATACCGTTCATTCGTCACTTCGACTTGATCGATCGCAAATGCATCGAGATACACGGATCGCTGCGGCCACTCATCAGCCCTGCCTTTTCCTTCCGGATTGCCCATCAGGAATTCTCCGGCCGGAATCGTCACCATGGAAACCGGGTCGAGCTCTTTCGAATCAGCCGGCGAGGCCGCCACAACTGGCGACTGTGCGACTGCCCAGACCGTAACGACAACGGTCGCCATCATTCTCCAGCGAGTTGTTCTCCTCCTCAGACCTGGTGTCATTTCTTCTGCTCCTTGCTCCCCTCGATGGCTTGGGACGTATGGATTTTGATTTCCCCGACTAGATGATCCACCTGACGCTTATCCCCCCGCTCGGCTGCCTCCTGTGCCTGGGTGACGAGAGTCCTGGCTTCGTGCAGATGCTGCTCGATTTCGGCCTGCAGAGCTGGGGAGGCGACCGTCCCTCCTAACGCCGCGCGATGGTAGACCTCCCACGCATGGTCGACAGAATGTTCGGCCTCATGGACCGCCTTCGCGCTTTCAGGATGCGGATGGCGGGCCGGATCGATGGGGCCGGCTTGTACGACGCCGGTCATCAGCAACGAACCGAGGATGAGGGCGGTGCTATAACCTGAGAAAAGTGATCGTCTGTGTTGGATAATCATCATGGTGGTGCTCCTGAATTCAACCGTGTGCCCGCTATCCTTTCTTCAAGGAGCGGTCGATGAGTTGTTTCAGCTCGATTAACTCCGGGTTGACAGGGTCTACGGCCAGCCCTCGCTGAACCGATAGCTTGGCTTCTTCAAACTGCTCCCGTCCCATTTTGATGTAGGCATCGATGGCCGCCTCTCGAATCCGCTGCTCAATGGCCGGTGAGGCTGTCTGGGCGCAACGGAATCCGAGCCCAACCCCATAACTGTTGTTCAACGGGTGATTCCAAAAGCGATGGGTTGTCCGGGTCGTAGCCTCGGGAGCAATCCAGGACCCGCCGCGAATGACTCGCTTTTCTCCAACCGTCAACCGGTCAACATAGGTGCCGGTTCCGCCCATCCATATGGGTTTGGCCGGGCCGCCTGGATTGACCATCGTTTCGAGACGTCCATAGTAACGCGGGTCATACCAATCTGAGACCCACTCGAACACATTGCCGGCCATGTTGTAGACGCCATAGTAGCTCGCGCCGTCTGGATAGGAATCCACCGGCATGGTCGCGTCGTGATTCTTGCCGTAGTTCGTCTTGCCTGGGTCGAACTCGTTCCCCCAGGGATAGAGATTGCCGTGCGGACCACGGGCGGCCTTCTCCCATTCCGCCTCGGTCGGCAAGCGTTTCCCCCGGTACTCGCAGTAGGCTTTGGCATCGTCCCAGTTCACTCCGACCACCGGTTGTTCCGGCTTATTCAAGCGAGGATCATCCCAATAGGCCGGGGCCGAGTGACCTTTGGCCTTTACAAACTCGCCGTATTCCTTATTGGAGACTTCGTACTTATCGATGAGGTAGGAGTCCAACATCACCATATGCGCGGGACCCTCATCGTTCAAGGCTTCGGCCGACCAGGGCGTGGTCATCCGCCGCGCATATGGGGTAAGCCCTTTCCCTGAGTCCGCGGGCTGTTCCTTGTCGATCCCCATCACCGACGGCCCATGACCGACGTACACCATCTCGTTGGGAATCATCGATTCTTCCGCAAGGGCTGTCCCGGTCAGGATCGTCACCCCCGTAACCAAGATCCCCACCATCATGGATCTAGCCATATTCAATTCACACCTCCCGTCACGCCGTCTGCCCTGTGAGGGGGACGGCGATGCCGCCCCCCACCAGTCCTTCAGCTATTTCTTCTTCATGCTCTTCTTGATCAGATCGCGGGTCGCCAGGTATTCCTTGTTGCCCGGGTCTGCAGCCAATGCCTTTTCGATTGAGGTCATCGCATCGGCATTCTTCTCAGCACCCATCGCGACTAATGCCTGAATGAAGGCATCGCGTCCGGCTTGCATGGCCTCGTCGGAAATCGTCTGCGCAGACTTTGCGCAACGGAAACCGAGTCCGACCCCGTAGGAGTTATTGTCCGGTTGATTCCAGAACCGGTGGCTCGTATGGAGCGACGTTTCGGGAGCCAGCCAGGATCCGCCGCGGAGCACCTTGACCGGACCTTGATTGGCAAAGTTGTAGCCCTTCTCAGCGCCCTTCGGATTCAGCGCAATGCTCTCTTTATAGAACTTCGGGTCATACCAATCTTCGACCCATTCAAAGACGTTCCCCGCCATGTTGTAGACCCCGAAGCCGCTCACCCCTTCCGGGTAGGAGTCCACCGGCATCGTGCGACCGACATTCTGTCCATAGTTGGCTTTCTTGGGATCGAGCTTGTGGCCCCAAGGATAGTGGTTGTCGCCTTCCGGACCTTTGGCCGCTCGCTCCCATTCCGCCTCCGTCGGAAGCCGCTTGCCCTCCCACTTGCAGAATGCGTTCGCGTCGGTCCAACTCACACCGACGACCGGCTGATTGGCTTTGCTGAGGCGAGGATCGTCCCAATAGGCCGGAGCGGGATGACCGGTAGCTTTCATGAACTCCTTGTACCGTGCGTTCGATGTTTCATACTTGTCGATCAGGTACGCATCGAGCACGACCTGGTGCCTCGCCTCGTCTGAATGCTCATTGCTCCCCATGGTGAACTCCCCCTTGGGTATCAGCACCATGTCCTTGTCGCTACTCGGCTGGTCTGCCGCTGACGCCATGGATAGAGAGCCCGCAACTAATGCAACTCCTAATCCGACCTGAAGAATGGTTTGACTCCGCATTGGAAACCTCCTTGGTTTGGAAACACCAGGACCACCCTGGTTGGTTGAAAACACCGCTATCGAACTTCTGTCACCCTGCTAGTAGACAAACTCTGGCCTGCAAACCGGACCGCCATCGATTCCTGCCGGAGCCGCCGATTGCGTTGGATGACGGGATCGACGACCTCACCACATTGCACGCAACGTCTTGCGGCAAACTCCAACTCGCCTGTGCTGTTGAGCAGATCCATGCAGAAGTCACTCACCATGAGTCCGCCGCAGCGGGCACAGCTCCAGTGATGGGCCCCAACATGTTCTGTTTGGCTTTGAAGGTCCACCGTCGCTGTTCTGAATGCTGTTGCCATAGTCACCTCCGAATGAGTTTGTTTACTGTTTGTTCATTGTATGTCTAATGTATAACCTATCTTGTCTAATGTGTCAAGTGTTTTTAAAAAAATGTTTGACAAACATTGGACGTCAGAGTTACACTCGGTTTGTCAAATGAATACACATAGAATTCATAGGGTTGCGAAATTGACTGGCCTTTCAAAGGACGTCGTGCGGGTCTGGGAAAGGCGTTATGGGCTTGTCAAACCTTTGCGAAGCGCCAATCGCTATCGCGAGTACACGGATGAGGACGTGGCCCTGCTTCGTTTTCTAAAGAGAGAACTGGATCACGGTCAGACAATCGGAGCGCTGGCGTTGGAAGGACGCGATTCGCTGCTTCAACGGATGCGGGCCAGCTCAGCCACTGCGACGCAGGAACTGCCGCCTCACGAACATCTTCTAGACGAACTCATCTCGCAACTCGATCCACTCGACAAGAGCCGCTTTGAACAAAAGTTGAACGGAGCCGTCGCGGTGATCCCGTTCGAAGAGGCGGTGACCCGCATATTGCTTCCGTTGCAACGACGCGTCGGCGATTTATGGCATGAGGGACGATTCAACGTGGCGATCGAACACTACGTCACAAAGTTCATTCAACAGAAATTGTTCTCGGTCATGAACCAGCTTGCCGTCAATGAACTCGGCCCACGGATCCTGGTCGCCTGTCCGGAAGGGGAATGGCACGAAATCGGCGCGCAGGCCGTGGCCTACATCGCCGCCACACGCGGCTGTCACGTCTATTATCTCGGCCCCAACCTTCCCACTCCGGATTTGCTGGCCTTCTGTGAGCGCATCAAGCCGGACCTCGTTCTGCTTTCACTGACAGAGATCAAATCGGATGCGGCAGCGCGCCGGCTGCTGCAGGACCTGGAACCGATCGCAACCAGATGGCCCGTCGCAGTCGGCGGCCACGGAGCGCGTGTCATTGAACATCTTCTCCACGGAGGCAAGATCGAACTCCTCGATGATCTCACCGCGCTGCACAGCAGGCTGATGATTCTCGTCTCCAACCGCATGCTGGCGTCGCAGGGATAACAGTCCGATCTGTTTCGACAAGCCACGTTCGCTGCCTACCGAAGGGAAAGATGCTCAGAACAAGCCTGATCGCGCTACGGGAGGGCAGGACAGGGAACGATGTGGTTAATCGAACAGGGAGGTAGGGTTGGTGCCGAAGCCGGGATTTGAACCCGGACAC
>DATIGF010000082.1:0-51323 GCA_035454865.1 Nitrospiraceae bacterium
TTAGCAGTTCCGCAGGAAAGGTAGCGTTCGTTTGACCGTCCAGAGCGACATTGTCCACGTACCACTGATATCGGATGGAGATAGGCTCCCGCTCCGGATCCTCCGCGTCGATCTGGACCTCCACCGGTCCATTCAGCAGAATCGGATTATTCACGATGCGGGCTGACTTAATCACAGGTGGTCGATTGTTCTCGCTGGATGAGGGTGTTTGAGCTGTCTCTGTGGGTCCCTCTCCTGTGCACGAGACTGCAAGGAGGATGATTGGCAGGCAGGCGATCCGTAAGTGTGACCACTTTAAACCTTTAACGAGCATCGGCATCCTTGAGACCATTTCCAAGGGAGTTCGCTATATGAAGTCTGCAGGCCGTGGGTCGGATGACCCGCCGCCACGGCCTATGCTGTCTGGGCCCTTCTTCTTTTCTGCGACCTCAGTCGCGCTGATGCACCCAACTCACATACTTACTGTAGTAGTCCCCTGCGCTCGTACAGGGTTTGGTTGCAGCACCGGTGCTCATTTGAATCGCTCCGGTCATACCTCCGCTACAACCGCCACCGCCGCCGCCCGTTCCCTGGGAACCGGACCCCTGGGAGCCGATCTGGACAGACATTGACGAAGCCATACCGACACCGAGTGAGACTTTTGTCGTAACGTTGACATTAGTACCAGCCGTCGCGGTGCCGACAACCGGCGTCATCCCGGCTGACCCCGTCTTATAGTACAGCGCATAGAGATAGCTGTTGCCGGTCGAGGCACAGAAATCATTAGTCGGCACAAAGGTCGGGAAGAAGATCGTTCCGCCGATCAGCGTAGGATTCACCACCGACCGTTCGGCGGCATTGGTCCCCGAACCCACAGGCAGATCCACACGCCAACCGTCCTTGCTGGCGACAAGACCAACCATCGATGTAGTCCCAGTCCCGCTGAAAGTCGTGACGCCCGTGTTAGTCGGGTCGGTCACCTGATTGGTTCCGCCACTGCATACCAGACAGAGAACGGTATTCGTCGCATCGACAAGATCGTTATCATGGCAGCTCGTCGTACTGGTCTCAGTACATATGCCACTGAGAACGGAGTCTTTCATGCCATAGAGACGTTGCTGGGTATTGTCGACCTTATCCGCATTCCCTAAATACCGTCCCGTCCCGAAAAATACCCAGACCATATTGGCGTCATCCACGGTCGCAGTTGGCGCTGCCGTAATCGGTCCAACTTCAACATTGACGCCAAGGCTCGCATCGAAGAACGTATCGATGACCTCCGTTGGTGTTCGGTTGGCTCCGTTCGCAATGCCCCAGGTTGTCGGGCTGCAGGGTGCCGCTGCACAGCCGCCGGTGGTCAAGCGATACAATTTCCCCCGCCAGGGGAGGGATCCGTCGTGGATCGTACGACCCATATAGGCAGCATCGACTCGATAATCGAGGTTTTTGTCAACCGTGATGATATGTCCCATGAAAGACCGCCACGTTCCAAGGCCCATCGTCGTCACATTCACGTTGGCCACGCCCGGTCCGCTGACGAGATCGACCGTATACAACTTGGAGGTTTGGGCCGGGGCAGCCGGCAGGTCGGCCTGATAGCCGTTCGGTCCCGACCCGAAGATCACATACCATTTCTCATTGACCTTGCTCGTCGAAGAATCCGAAGTCGGATTCACCCGAGCAATAGCCGGATAGGCTGTCGTCAGGCCGAGGCCACTGTCGGTAAAGACCCACAGCAGCTTGGGATCGACTTCCGGATTGGTCACATCGAGCACGAAGTAGGCGCTGTAGAACGTTCTCGGCAGGCCGCCGATCGTGGCAGTCATCGGCGGGGCCCCTGAACCAGCTGCGCAGCTTCCGCAGCTGCCGCCCATCCGGAATCCACCGATAAGAATGGTGCCCCAGCCATCCGGGTGATCGGCGTCCGGTGTGAAGATCCGGACGTCCGATACTTTCGGCTTTAAGTCCACGTAGTACACGTGGGTGTAGTCGGTCCTGGCCAGCCACTGCAGTTGAGGCAGCAATTGCTGAGGCACAAAGCCCCACAGCTCGGCCCCCAATTTTGGTCCGCTCGAATTATCGGTCGGGTTCCTGGTAAACCATCCGTGTTCGATCACACCGGCAGTCGTAGGATCGTCGCCCTTGTGGTAGTACCCGGCATTGAAGGCATGGAGCATTCCATCGTTCGCGCCCACATACGCAACCTGTCGCCGGTTTCTATACTGCAAATAGAATTGATTGTAGGTCGGGTCGCCGTAGATGAGATCGTACCGTTCTTTGGGCGCGCCGACGATTGTCGGCGTGGAATGGATGGGATCGCCCAGTCTCCAGACGCTGTACGATCCGCTGCCGACCGGGACTTCCAGCATTCTCGTCCGCAATCCCGGCACTTCATCACCTCGAATGAAATTGATGAGATTCATGGCATTGCTGCTACCAGCGCAGGCATCTCCCGCGTAGCGCAGATAGTCTCTCAGGGCTGCGCAGTTCGCCGTACTGAAATTGATCTGTTCACCAGCATCGACCAAACCGTCGTTGTCATTATCGACCCATGTGAGAATCTTGCGCGAGGCAGAACTCGCGAGGGCAAGCTCCTTGCCGGCTTCCCAAATCGGGATGATGGATTTGAGATCGGCGCCTAAGACTACCGGCGTCGCACTGTCGGCGAGGCCGTCGCCGTTGAGGTCATCATACTTATCGACCAGCACTTTCTGATAGGTGGGACTGGCCGGGTTATTGTCGTACCGCGTGGTCACAATCCGGTCCTGCATATAGTTCAAGACCCCGTCTTGAATCGTATCCTCGCGGAAGTTCCCAAAGGCATCGATGAAGAGGGCATGGGTGTAACCCGTCCATTTCACATTGGCACCAGCTTGTCCGATATCGCTGGTATAGAAGTACGCCTGATAGATCGACCCTTCTCCAGAAGCTGAGGTAGCCAACACTGAAATCGACGTTCCGGACGCGCTCTTTCGAAGAATCGCCGTGATGGTGGCCATCAACCTTTCTTGAAGATCGTCCGCATTAGAGGACTCGAAATAATTGTCCGGAATGCCATCAGTCCCCTGGGCCCCCGTCGCGTTAATAACCTTATCCCACTCGCCCGTCAGATCCGGAATATTGTTGCCATTGCTATCCTCGAATCCCCCGAGTTGGGCTGTGTGCATCAGGATCTCGCGCCCGGCGATGTTCCCGAAGGCGAAGAAGGTATAGAAGGTGATATTCTGCAATCCCTGGAGGCAGTGCCCGGTCACGCCGATGACGGCAATCGTGCCATCCGCCGCTCCGTTGCAGGGTCGCATGTCATTCGTATGGGCCCAGTACGCCACATCATCCAGATAGTGGTTCCCGTTGTCGGCGTAATCGGTTTTGTGCTCTCCCAGAAGATAAGGAGCAGTGGTTGCCTGGTGAGCATTACAGGTCCCGTTAATGGGGGCTGTGGGACTGCTCGTGTCTGCACCTGTACAATGAATGCCGTGCTGTCCGTGAGCATAGTCCTGTAACCCGGCCGGGATATTCACGTCCTGCGTTGGTTCGCCGTCTGTGACGAGAATGACGAACGTCTTACAGCAGGAGACTTGGACGGAGTTGGTGGCCCAGGCAGGAGTGTGGTTGCTCCCGAAAAAATAGGGATCCCGTCCGCAGGCGTTAGCGATATACCCGGCTGGGCAGACTTCCGGAGCCGTCAGAGCCGAGATCTCCGAAGCTCCAATCGAACCGGTACCACTAGCCCCGAATGCCACACCATTGGAATTCCCGCCCGCATAGGCGATGGGATAGACATAGGATCCCGCTAGGTACGTGGAATTGATCTGTGCAATATAGCGGGTTGTCTCATAAATAGACTCAGAGAGAGGCGTCCAGGTCGAGGGGAAAGATTCCTGAACCGCATCCACCATGGCGGCCATATTGGTGTTGAAGGTTTCCACCGTACTGCCACTAAAGTCAATCGATTGGCGAGAGCCAACGCCCACAAGCATCCTGGCGCCATCGCCGGATGGCTTGAATTCAAAAAGCCCGAAGCGAGCCTGGGCACCGATCTGCTGAATGACCCCGGTCGGTTCAGCGGCATACCCGATCTTGAGCTCATACTTCCGTTGACTGTAGCTATCGCCACAATTGGTTGAAAAATTGCTGTCGTTATCGATACAAAAATAGGCAGCGTCCACACCGATCCAAAGCGTTGCGGGGTTGCCCGATCTGTCGGCCAGTGGAATTCTTCCAACGTATGTCGTTGCCCCTGCTCCGCCGGCATAATCGGTATCCACGAGCTCTGTATTTACGCCGTTAGCTTGTGCCCGGACCGTCTTCAACGCCGGAGTTCCATAGGCCGGGCAACTTCCGTCTGCGGCCCTTGCCATAAAACAATCGCCCCCGATCATCGATTTCTTGAGGGCATCGAACCGACGGAATGTCGCAAAATTGAGAAAGTTTCCGTCCCACTCCGTGTTGGAACAGGCCGTCGCCAATGTCGCCTTTACTGTCGCAGGCTCGAAACGTGTTTCGGCGGTGTCATATGTGTAACAGCGGAGGGAATCAAAGTAGCCGGAAAAATTGAATGTGTTATCGAAAGGTCGATCTCCAGCATCTCGACAGTCCCCGTCGGCAGGGTTGGATAAATCACATGCCAGACCGCTCATGCTGCCGGAATTATCGAGCACTAGAATGATATTGGGAGCAACCTGGTCGCTGACGAAGGGCGGCACCGAATAGTATTGGTCCATCGTCTGGGCCTGCACCCCACCACTCCCGGCGAGACATCCCATCACTGCAAGTGTGACGGCCCCACGAAGTGCAATATTCCGGCGTTTCATGGCACCCTCCCTCTTCTCTCTACTTTGCCTTAACGGTCTGGGTCTCATGGCCTTGCTACAGACCTAGAGCGGCAAGTACAAAATGATCTGGTCGATCTTGTCCGTGGTTCCCTTGAGGAGGTGATACTTCACCTCGATATCCACCCTGAGGTCACTCGCGTTCAACGGGTCTCCGTGACGATCCAAAATCACGACTTCAGGGGCGAAACTGTAAGTCTTGTGATCAATCTGAAAAGTCGTTTCATAAATGCCGGTGATTTTCCCGTCCCGGAACGCGACATTCATCGTCGGTAGCTGTTCGTCAGCAAAGGACATTCCGGACGGACTGAGAACCAGCAATCCCGAAGCAAGGGCGACACCGGCCAGCACTGATCTCAACAGTTGACCTGTTTGGACCTTCTGATATGAGTTGCTCATCGAGTCCTCCCGAAGTCTCTCACTAATACGTTCGTCGCGTGCAGCCGTCGCCTGCTGCCAGGCAATCATAGACGGCGATGACATGGCTCGTGGTCCCGGTGGCAACATTCGCCGCCGTGCAATCGACGCGGTAGAACATGTCCACGGACGAGGCGCCTGTTCCGGTTCCGTCATACCCCGCCGCAATGCTCGAAGTGCCACCGGTTTTTTGCCTACGAAACTGGAAATCGACGTCGCCGTTCACGATGTAATTATTCACATTCATGACGAGATTCGGGACCACAAGAGGCCCGGCCCCCACTGCTACGTCATTATTATTCGCCAGGACGCCGTTGATCTCCTGCCCCAATATTGCGGCGTTGGCGAAGGGCACAGGGCCCGGAGGCACCGCGTTGCTCAACAGCGCTGGGGGCACCGTCCCGGCGTCGATACTCTGTTGAATGACATTCACTCCGGTCCCGACGCAGGATTCAGCCGCACTCGTCCCCTCCTCAACCATCCGGATCGCGCCGGCCATTGAGTTCTCCAAGCCGGTCATCGTTAAGGCTGTCACGCCCAGCACGCCGAGCATAAGCGTAATGATCATGACGGTCATGAAGGATGCACCCTGCTCACCGAGCCCCAGGCGCATGAAGCGGTCGAAGGTGTGAGATGTCGTCATCATGTTCATGCCCTTTGGTTTCTGAGTTCGACCGTCCGTGTCAGTATCCGGCGGCGGAACTGTAGATAGCCCTGCTGTTGTGCCGGCGTAGCATTGTCGCCGGCGGTAAATACGCCATTGACTGTATTGTGGTCGCCTCCGATGATAGGAAGAGCTCCATTTGCTCCGCTGTAGTTGACTTGCACTTGGTTAACCTCCCCGGTGCCCTGGTCCACTCTGGTTTGACGAGCCACGAGAGTGATTTGGACAAGGCGAACCTTGCTGGGAGTCATGTAGGTACCCACGAACGGAGCTGCCGGGGCGAACCAGTTCAGGTTCATGATGAAATCCCCCTGGCTGAAGCTATTCGACCCGTCTAGATCGTCAATTTGTCCGTCCGGACTTCCCGTGTTGACCGCGGGACTGCAACCGTCGCAGGCATAAGCCAGTTGGAGGTCCTCGACTCCGTCCATGATCGGAACACAGGAGTTTCCGGGATTGATGCAATTCGGTGGTCCACCAACCCCGACCGGCGCCACGCCACGTACCAGACAGGGAGCATTACCCTGACAAAGACCGAGGGGGTCTGGCGGAGGAATGACTTGGTAGGTTATGCACTGGAGCAAGTAGACCTGCGTGCCGACCCCAAACTGGACCGGTGCCGCGATTGGCGGGTTCAAAGTGAGCCCTGCCCCAGCCACTCCTGCGATACGGGACCAGGCTGCACCTCCAATCGACACGTCCATCCCCAGTAGAGCCGCGGCTCCTCCTGGAATTGCATTGCCCATGGCCGTTGTTGCTCCGCCCGGCATCGTAATGGCGTTAAAGCCCGGGCCTACATTCGCTGCAAGCTGCCAGGGCGCTCCCACGGCCGCAATCGAATTTGTCATCGGTACCACGATGGAGATCGAGTCCGGACCGAAATCAGCGCCCAGGGGGTTATTATCAGCCGGCACGATGGCCGAGGGCACTCCATTGATGGCGCAGTTTCCTACCGGTGTCGTCATTCCTTGCGTTCCGAACCCGGCCAGCTTCAGATCCGCCGAAATCATGTCCAGCGCGGTTCTGGCCGCGCTCTGAGTGTTGACCGCTTGGCCGTTGGCCCTCGCAGTCTTTTGACTGACCGTCATGGCTCCAAAGCCGGCCGCGATGATTGCAGCGGACATCGTGACCGCCAGCATCATCTCAGTGAGGGTAAACCCTCTCTCATTCGGGATTCGAATACTCACAGGCGTCTTCATGCGTTCACCCATCGTAGTAGCCTTGCTCAAATCCATGCGCTATTCCGGAACCACGACCGACTGAAATCTGACGGTCCTGACTCGCTGTCCTGTTCCCCGATCATTCCATTGAATCTGCACTGTGACCTGCGTAGAGCTCGACTCCGCGTTCACCACCCCGAATGGGGCAACCTGCACTGTTCCTTGCACATTATTCAGTCTCAGGTTGGGGTCGATGACCAGCGCACGCCACTGTGTGCAGTCGCCTTGGACTGTCCGAATGACTGAAACCCCCGGAGTTTGAGCGGGAAAAGGAGGAGCCGGAGCGGGTGCCGGAACCGCCGCACAATTTCCCGGTCCCGTCGTCGCGATCCCGTTATAAGTCCAGGCCCACCGACGATTGTTCTGAATACGCTCCATCATGTCCGCAGCGAGATTCGTTACAACAGACATGTCGGTGGCATCGACGTTCTTGCTGGCGGCCATCCCTTGCATGGCCGCCATACCCATAATTCCCACGCCCAGTATCGTGGCCGAAACCATCGCTTCCAACAGCGTAAAGCCTTTGTCATTGCGCAACTTCATGGTGTCTCCCGTATCTCTCTCCTCAATTTCCATTCGCGACACAAGGGTTTACTTGCGTGGTACACCAGTTGACCTTCCCGGATGGGCTCACCGAAATTGTGTACACCATCGTTGGGAACGTCACGCTCTGCAGCTGAATGGTCTGCGTGGCTAGAGGGGCAGTGCTCAATCCTCTCGGATTGAACCCCACTGCCTGGGGAGGGAACAACAGAACACCGACGTTCCTCGGAATGTCTTGAGGCGGAAGCGGCGCTGTAAACGGGATCTGTGTCTCCCCGGACGGAGTCAGCACCGGTGGTTGGGCGGCCATCATCGCATTTCGACTGATCGCCGCTGAACGGGAAAATATCAGTCGGTTATAGAGTGTCGTGGTCGCTCGATAGAGATCGTGGCGCGCCATCATCATTCTGAGATTTGGCACCGCCAGGGCCGACAAAATTCCGACGATGGCCACAACGGTCATCGATTCAAGAAGCGTAAACCCGCCTTGGTTGGAACCGAAGCGGCCAGATGACTTGAAAAGTCGCAACATAGCGCCCCCTAACCGAGCAAGGGGCATGCCGTCGACATTGTTCAAGTTCTATCACCTAACCTCTTGATTTGATGATCATCCTCTTCCCAATGGAGGGGAGTCTCTTGGCCATTTTTCGCTCAAGCGGACGACAATTTTCGGCGGGGCAGCTGTACGCTTTTTGTACATCTCTCCCATCAGCTAGTCCGCTGTTGACAGGAAACGTTGTCATAACTACGTTGCCGGATTGAAGCTCAGGACCGGGCAGAGTGGAACGTCCCATCGCCTGGTTCTGGTTGCTTCACGAATGTCGTCTTTGGAATGGTATTCTTTGTTCGAGAACGATAAGAGGGATCGCGATGAAACCAGATGCTCGAAAGGTTCGACGGTTTGCCGTGCAACTTCCGGCTACGTTTGGAGACGACAGGAAGAAGGAGGGCGGAACGGTACTGAACCTTTCGGCTCAGGGTTGTGCCATGATGGCAGACCAGATTCCCGCTGTCTCGACCTATGTCTCGCTGCAGGTTGATCTCTCGAACGGCACGACGCCGGTCGACGTGGAGCTGGCTGCGGTTCGCTGGATCTCAGGAGATCGCTGCGGGTTGGAGTTTATTCGGATCTCACCCGAGATGCTGAGCCAGCTGCGTTCCTTTGTTGCGTTATTGGAGAACACTCCCTGAGGGCCCGGACGCCTGCTTGGTTGCAGTTATGTTCCTGCGCTACTTTATTGCCACGGCACGGACCTGGCGATAGGTCGTCACACCCTTGAGCACTTTCTCAATTCCGTTCTGAAGCAGTGTGACCATTCCCTCTCGCATTGCCACACTGAGGATCTCAGCTGTCCGCGACCTCGCCTGGATGAGGTTCTTAATCTCTTCCGTTCCAACGAGAAGTTCGTGGAGCGCAACCCGCCCCTTGAGCCCACTCTGATTGCAACCCTCACAGCCACGGCCGCGATAGAGAACCCACTCGTCGGAGTACACAACCCCTAACTTGTCCCAATAGCGCGCCCCGTACCCCTGAACCAGTTCGTCATACTCCTGTCGAGTCGGATGATAGGACTCTTTGCATTGGGAACAGATTCGTTTGCAGAGTCGCATTGCCATTACCCCCAACATCGCATCGGCGAAGTTGAACGAGTCACACCCCATATCGAGTAATCTCGTGATCGTCTCCACCGCGCTATTGGTATGCAGCGTGCTCATTACCAGGTGGCCCGTCAGGGAGGCTTCAATCGCCGTATCGGCCGTTTCTTTATCGCGCATCTCTCCGATCATAATGACGTCCGGATCGGCACGCAGAAATGCCCTCATTGCGGCAGCGAAAGTAAAACCGATTTTGGGATGCACCTGGACCTGCCGTAAACCCTCCTGCGTAATCTCGATCGGATCTTCGGCTGTCCAAATTTTTCTTTCGTCGGTATTGATGTATTTCAGCACGGCGTGCAGCGTGGTGGTTTTCCCCGATCCGGTCGGCCCCACACATAGAAAAATCCCATACGGCCGTTCGGCAAGTTCCTTTACCGTCCGCAACACATCGACCGAAAAGTCCATCGCCTCCAAGGGCATTGTTTCCTTCGCCGTCAGTAGACGCAGCACGACGTCTTCGTTACTTCCCGAGGTCGGCAATGTCGCCACACGCAGTTCGATTTCGCGATCCTTCGCCAGCTTGTAGCGAATCTTTCCATCCTGCGGTTTCCGTCGCTCAGATATGTCCAGGTTGGCCATGATTTTCAGGCGCGAGACGAAGGCGCGACGATAGACCGCCGGAATTCGCATGTAAGTGAAGCAGGTGCCGTCTACGCGGAATCGGACCGCCGTTTCTTTCCGGTCCGAATAAGGCTCGATGTGCACGTCGGAGGCCCCCAGCCGATAGGCCTCGGCAATGACTTGGTTCGCCAGGCGGACAATGGCGGAATCGTTTTCGTCTATCTCACCGTCACGTGGATCAGCATCCCTGCTTCGTTCGGCACCGGCTTCGTCTACGAGTTCCCCTAGAATCTCGGTAATCGAACCGCCGTTGACCTGACCCGTTGCAACAAGGAGATATTGCTCGATATCGCGTCGAAGCCCGACAGAAAAGCGGACCGTGAGGCCGGGAAATGCGCGTCGGATATCGAGACCTTTTTCCAAGTCGTGAGGGTCGTTGATGACGATGTCGAGCACAGTACCCTGGCGCTTTAACGGCATCCAGGAGTTCCTTCTGAGATAATCGAAACTGAGGTTCTTCAGGAGCTCAGGGTCGATGACGGTTCGTTCGTCGTAGGCAACATATGGGCATTGATAGAACTCGCTAAGGGCCGATCCGAGTTCAGCCTTCGGGACTCGATACTTGTCGAGCAGAACGGTTTCCAGATCCACTTCGCGGGACAACGACTCTTCCACCGCAGTATCAAGATCAGCCTGACTCATGAGTCCGCGATAGGCGATGCAGTCCAAGAGACTGCGTTCCATCATCATCTTGCGGGGGTGTTTGGCCATCTGGAGCTTTGTCAGAGAGGCAACTGAAAGGACCACTCGTTTCGTATTTGTTCCAGGAGCATGCGTGACCATTCTATATCATCCTTTATGATCGACAATAAGAAGTTGCATTTTGTAAGTGGTGCGATGTTCCCGTCTCTCCTCAAGTAAGCCCGTAAAGGAGGTTGTGGCGGATCGAATCAAGACCATACTCACTAGTATCGTGCCAGCCATGTTCCCGGAGCGCGATAGACCACCGGTAACCCTCGGAACAGCCCCTGACCGAGGTCGTGGTCGTACCACACTTCGACCAACGCCCCTGAGGTTGATGAAATGATCGTCCCTCCAGCTGCAACAGCCCCATATACTCTGGGCCTCCCGGTCACCGTGATGTTTCCACTGGCATAAAGAACGCCGTTGAGATGCACGTGCGAGAGTTGAGCGGATATCCTTGAAGCGTCGCCGTTCGCTTCTGTTGTTGGAGGACTGAGGACAGACAACGACTCTCCCGGGTCGCTTGAGGCAAGCAAGACATGGCCTTGCACGACCACAATGCCTTCCAGATAGGCCGTCCGAAGCTTGAGAACTCCAAGGTTGTCCGTACGGGGAGGGGATTGATCAAGAGTATCGACGAAGATCAGCCCGCGATGGTCGCCGGGACCCTGTGATCGAAACACAGCATCAGGGGAAATTCCGTGACCAGGCTCTACTGTGCCTTGCGGGTACAAGAGACCGTCGCGATCAATCGCAAAATAACTACCGTGCTGTTTGGCCAATTTCTTAAGGTGTTCATAGGGCCACTGATCGAGCCGAATACCTGGTATCGGATTCTGTCGCGGATGAACGTTGTCCGGAACCACCGAGGCCCGATCCTGCCTCGTTGGCGGCTGTGTCATCTGAACCTCGCTCCCGACCCAGGCAGCCATCCATCGATCTTCTGGTTGTGCTGTTTCTTCATATGTTTGACCTGTCACTGAGACCAATAGGCTCTTCGTAGGAATTTCGTCAGCTCGACCTAGGACCAGATCTCCGCTTACCTTCAAATCACCCCAATGCACTCTGACCGGCGACTCGCTTCCCGGCTGAACTACTCCGAGATTCTGTCCCACTTGCACGGCAGCGCTGAGGGGCGGCAGATCGAGCGCAGCCAGTTGCATCGCTACTGATTGCCGGATGGGCGGATTCGTCTGCGTAGCAACCGTAGCGTCGACGGTGCACAAGAGCCCTGGGTTCGAGGGAGCATAGACTTTGAGTGTCTCGATAGTTCCGAGGTGCCGCATGGCACGAAACATTCCGGTCTCAGGATCGTTCAGCATTTGATCATCAAGAGCATTTCCTGCATCCAAGCGAAGGTCAGGCTGGTCTGCGGTACCGACAAATTGCGAACGTCCAGCCTGGTCAAAGTAGGAGGCACTCCCCTCTGCGCTGCGATACTTTTTCAACAATGTTGACGAGATTGCAGACGGGACCGCCTTGGAGGCTGGACTATGAAACCAAGCCACCACCAGTTCCCCTGCAGCATCGGCCAGTTGTTGCGCAACTGACGCCCCTCTCCCCGCGTTCGCACTTATGATCTCCTGTCCTGCAAGCTTCAGAAGGGTCGCACCAAGCAATGACAAGATCAGTACCAGAACCATCGCCCCGAGAAGCGCGATACCTTCTTGATCGTCTACTCCCTTAGTTTTAGCTGACATGCGGTTTGACCTCCCTATGAACGAAGACTGACTTCCCGAACAATCCTATGAGCAGAGCGACTCGGCAGGACCTCAACGACCACCCGTTTCACCCGAGAAGGCAGAAACGTGGGGCGACCATATTCATCCCGGAAAGAGAAGTGCGCATCTTCCAGCTCTCCGATGAGGACACTCGCTCCTCCATCCACCATGCGCATCAGTCTTAACACTCCCTGTTCATCGCGCTTTGTGTAATAGACCACCGTATTCTTCACTTCGACAGAAGCCCCGGAAGGTAGTGGTAGTCCGACTGGCTCAGCCAACGTAAGCTGATATCGTTGCCCCGCACGAGAGAGACGATGGACCTCACAGGCTTGTTGTCCGCAAACGGTCACCGTCTTTCCTTCACCCCATCCGCTACCATCCAGGACCTCCAGGACAGATTGTCCCGGTGCAACGGTACCGGTGCATATCGTCCGTTGCGCGTTAATGTTGGCAAGAAACTGAAATTCATCAGGAGTCGCCGCGACAATCGAATCCCCGGCCGCAAGACGCACCTCCTGCTCCAACACTTCCAGACCTATTCGGAGATCTTGTTGATGTGCCAGGGCACGATGCTGAATGGCGGTACGGGTCTGCACGACATTGAAGGCATCCAACACGGCGACAAGCACGATGGCTCCCGCCGCCAGGCTGACCATCAACTCCGTCAGACAGACCCCTCGCGCATTGGAGAGGCGAAGGCCTTTCTTCAGGTAGCTCACACCAGTCCTCATCGCGCGCATGTGGCTCATCGTGACCCCGAAAACGCAGGGTTCGCCCGGATGGTTGCTACGTGCACCTCTTTCCGGCCTCCAGTTCCGGCATAGGAAGCCGCAGCCCTGATCGTCACCATGGCGACAGCGCCCAGTGGCCCCGGACGATCAGCCTCGACACTCCAGACCACCGTCACCCCGTCACGCTTCTGCATGGCCGTGTAGATTCCATCACCGGCCATCTTGTCAGGTTCCTGCCCGTCATCCTTCATAATGGTTTCAGGAACACCGTCGTAATTGAGGTCGTCTTCAAGGAGAGACTGCCAGCGAACCGACCGCTTGACCTCCAACCTCCCCTGGGCCATCTCTAACGCTCTTCCACCGAGACCGCTTTGTTGGACATGCCTGGACGATATCTCCAATGCGCTCATCGTCCCCATCAGCGCTATTCCTGAAATCACCATCGCCACCATCACCTCGATCAGACTGAACCCTTTGTCGCTAGAACGTCGATTCATAGGATTGACACCCGACCAGTTATGCCCACAGTTAGCTTCTGAACCAGCCCCTCTTTGTTATGGAGTTGAATTGTGGTCGCGGATGCAGAGCGACCGCTCGGGTGAAACAGGATTTCCGGCCCTGCACTTGGTTCCTCGATGACAATGCCCTTATCCTTGTAGTGATAGACGTGGTGTACCGTCGCGCCGTTGACGAATTGTGCGACAAGAGCCTGCTGCTCAAGATCAAAGACGACACGCACTCGATCTCGATAGGTCATCGCCAGCTGTCTGGCAAGGCGGAGTTCTGAGGCAATCTCTTCTGTGGCACAACGAGCCTGCGCGCGCGAACTGAGTGCCGAAAAGTTTGGAAGCGCCATGGCCGAGATGATTCCCATGATCGTTACGACTATCATGAGTTCCATCAGCGTCTTGCCATCCTGTGTCATATGCCCCCCGGCTGTGCTTCTCGACAGCCACAGTAGCCTCGAATGACATGATCGCTTCTCCAAGAGTCATGCCGTCCTGGAACCTGCGCTCTCGCAGACAGAAATGTGCGCTGACGCGGACTACCGCGTGACGCGAAGTCTTTGAATCAACAAGCCAAGACGGGAGGAAATCATTTCTCTCCGCGGGAGCTTGGTAATCTCGGAGGAAGATGCACGATGACTATGAGGCCGTGCCTTCGGAGATACAGTGGCTTTAGGAATAGATACAATGAGAAGGGCAAGGAGAGGGAGAAGGCGACAGGTTGAGAGGAAACGCTACCCGGCCAACAGCCCCTGGTACCAATCGAGGATGGACTGTCCGAAAAACAGCGCGACCAGAGCTCCGCAGACAAGAAACGGACCGAAGGGGATATAGTCTTCTCTCTTAATCACCCGCGCGGCAATGAGGGTAATTCCGACGAGCGAGCCCAGGAAGGACCCCACCATGATCGTCATCAACGCGGGCTTCCAGCCGAGGAACGCGCCGATCATCGCGAGGAGTTTGATATCGCCTCCCCCCATCCCTTCTTTCCCAAAGAGAAAAGGGCTTGCCCAGGCGAGGAGCCACAAAATCCCGCCGCCTACTAGAAGACCGATTAGACCATTCACCAATCCCAGCGGTAGGATAGTGGCAGCGCTGAGAAGCCCCACGACAATTCCAGGAAACGTAATAACGTTAGGAATAACCTTGTGGGAGAGGTCCGTTCCGGCCACGACGAGGAGTGCCGAGTAGAGCAGTCCGTACGCAACCGCAGACCAGGTAGCCCCAAAGAACCACAACAACCCCACATAGCCAAGAGCATTCAAGGCTTCGACCACCGGATAGCGCCAAGGGATGCGTACCGCACAATGTCGGCAGCGGCCCCGAAGGACCAGATAGCTCACGAAAGGAATGTTGTCGTACCAGGCAATCGGGTGCGAGCAAGCGGGACAGTGCGAGCCTGGCCATGCAATCGATTCATGCCGGGGCAGCCGATAGATACAGACGTTGAGAAAGCTGCCGATGAGCGCCCCAAGGAGACCGACGATCCAATACAGTGGAATCATGGTTTATCTTTAGCGCGCGCCGGCGGGGATAGACAGGTTCATCTCTTCGACCGTCGCCAAAATAGTTGGTTTCCTTACTCAGTAACCCTACTAGGGCCGAAGTGCTTCCATTTACATTCCCTAGCAATCATTCCTATAATTCACTGTTTCTTGTAGTCTGTATTCATGCGACGAGTGATTCCCAGTATACCTGAATCAACTGTTTATCAAAGGAGAACTGATCATCATGGCCAAAGCTGTTGGGAAGCCACGAGTTCGGAAGTCTCTTGCGGACCTCGAGCCCCCTCCACGCACAAAGCGACCTGAATCACTGACCTCGCGCGAGCAGGAAATTCTCGAATTGATCTGGGCCGGCTTCAAGAATAAGGAAATCGGCCAGCGGCTGAAGATTAGCGTGAAGACCGTCGAAGCCCATCGCGCCAATATGATGAAGAAAATGCGCGTGTCGAATACGGCTCAGCTGCTGAAGACAGCCATCCAGGGCGGTATGCTCAAGATCCGCTAGAACCGGCCGTCTGTCGGCCGGGAAGACCCCGCTGGCGGACTGCTTCAAACAACAACACCGCGGCAGAAGCCGACACATTCAGCGATTGAACGTGGCCCTTCATGGGAATGCGAATGCGTTCATCGCAATGTTGCAACACCCCGGGTCGAATTCCGGTTCCCTCTCCCCCGAAGACTAGGCCGACCGGTCCTCGCAGATCGACCTCAGTAAAGAGCTTGCTTGCAGACGGTTCTACCCCATAGATCCACACTCCTGCCGTCTTCAAGGACTCAAGCAGTCGACTCGTGTTCGTGACTCTCGCCACGTGAATGTGGTCGATCGCTCCGGCTGAGACCTTCGCGACCACCGAGGTGAGCCCGGCCGCTCTCCGTTCAGGAATAAACACCCCGTGAACCCCTGCTCCCTCGGCAGTCCGGAGCACCGCGCCGAGATTGTGCGGATCCTCCACTCCGTCGAGGATCACTAACAACGGTGGCTCGTTCCGTTCGGCCGCGCGGGCGAGAATCGATTCTTCAGTCTGATAAGCTTTCGCTGCGGCAAACGCGACGATGCCCTGGTGTCTGCCGCCAGGAACAAGACGATCGAGCGAGGCTAGTGGTTGGACATGGATCGGGACATGAAGTGCTCTGGCCAATTGCACCAAATCCGAGAACTGCTTGTCGGTCCTGATGACAAGGAGACGTTGCAGCGGCCTGCTCCCGGCCTTCAACGCTTCGCGCACGGCATGGAGACCATAGAGGATCTCCTGCGAGCTATCGCTTCCACCGGCTGGTGCCATCAGGCTTGTCCTCTATGATAATGCCTCGGGCTGCGAGTGACTTTCGAATTTCGTCCGCCCGCTTAAAGTCTTTCCGAGCGCGCGCGTCGTTTCGTTCTTTCAGTAATTGTTCAATGTCCGTATCCGAAAGGACAACTTGTCCGTGAGCAGCTTCTTTGAAAGTGACCGCTACGCTGTCTGAGGTTTTGACCTCTGAATGAGCCGAGATCTTCAGCGGATTAAACTGCCACCTGTCCAATTGAAACAATCCCAGGCAGTTTCCCAGGGATCGAAACTCTGTCCTGGCGATCTTGCGCGCTTCGCTCGAAAGACCGTGACCAAGCAGCTTGTTGGCGTCGCTCCGGAGCCCCTGCAATGTTGCGATCGCCAGCGGTGTATTGAAATCATCATCCATGGCCTCACAAAAGGCTGACCGCCATCGCTCGATTATCGGCTCCAAGTCTTTGTCAGCCGTGGCTCTTTTATCAGGCTCACCCAGTCGCACAAACAAATCATAGAATCCATCGACCGCGTTCTTGGCCTCTTTCAAGCTTTGATCTGAAAAATCCAGAGGACCCCGGTAGTGGGTGGCAAGCAGGAAGTACCGCAGCATCTCGCCGGTTTCAGCTTCCGGCCACTCAGACTTTTCAAAGATCTCCCGAATGGTGAAAAAGTTCCCCAGGGACTTGGACATCTTCTCCTGGTTGATCTGCACGAAGCCGTTATGAATCCAGTAGCGCGCGAATTCTTTTCCCGTTGCGCCACAAGACTGGGCGATCTCGTTCTCATGATGAGGAAAGATCAGATCCATCCCGCCGCCGTGGATATCGAAGGTCTCGCCGAGATGCCGAATGGACATGGCGGAACACTCAATATGCCAGCCGGGCCGTCCCTCCCCCCACGGACTCGGCCAGGCAGGCTCACGGGGCTTGGCACTCTTCCAGAGGGCGAAATCCATCGGATGGCGCTTCCGCTCATCCACATCCACGCGTGCGCCTGCTTGGAGATCATCCAATCGACGTTTGGAGAGCCGGCCATAATCAGGATACTTTGCCACTTCAAAGTAGACGTCGCCATCCACTTGGTACGCCAAACCCTTCGCAACCAGAGTTTCGGTCAGCCGCACAATGTCGGCCATATGCTCAGTCGCTTTGGGTTCGATGGACGCCGGCCGTACGCCCAGTTTCCCCATGTCATCGTAATAGGCCTGAATGAATTTGGCCGTAATCTGCTCACAGTTCACACCCTGCTCGTTCGCCCGCTTAATAATCTTGTCATCGACGTCGGTGAAATTCTTGGCAAACTCGACCCGATAGCCGGAGTATTCGAGATACCGGCGAATCACATCGAATACCAACGCGCTCCGCGCATGCCCGATATGGCAATAGTCATAGACCGTCACGCCGCACACATACATCCGCACGGTCTTCGGCACGAGCGGCTCGAACGGCTCCTTCTTTCCACTGAGGGTATTGTAGATCCTGAGCATGAGAGCGGCCTTATCGGGGAGCGGGGCGACGTTTCGGCCAATGAGACCAGAGAAACAGCGCGACGGTAGCGGCGAGGGCCAGGCCGATCACGATATCAAACCGATGAAAATAGTCCCGCAACTCCTCCCAACGCTCGCCCATCTTCAGCCCGACATAGGCAAGGAGGTAGCACCAGGGCAACGCGCCGAGAAACGTGAAGAGCACGAAACGCGGGAAATTCATCTGCGCAATTCCCGCCGGCAGGGAAATGAACGTACGCACAACCGGAAGCATGCGGCTGAAAAACACCGCCGCTTCACCGTATTTCTGAAACCAGTGATCGGCGATGTCGAGATCGCGGTGCGACACCAGGAAGTAACGCCCGTACCGCTCGACAAAGGGACGACCGCCCCAGATACCCGCATAGTAGGCGACGATAGACCCGACCACATTGCCCACGGCACCGGCCAGGGTCACCCCCAGCATGGTGAATTCTCCCGTGGTCACCAGGTAACCGGAGAACGGCATGATAATTTCACTCGGGAGCGGAATACACGCGCTCTCGACGGCCATGGTGAAAAGGATCCCGCTGTAGCCGAATTTCGAGATGCACGCGATGATGAACCGGCTCAGTTCGCTGATGATTGTTTCGATCAATCCGCCGATCATGAATTCAACTCCCGCGCCGGACTGATGACCGGCCCAGGCGCATCACGCGACTTGCGCCGCACTGGATGATCGGTTCCCACGCACGGAACCGATCGAGCACGCCATGGTTTGTACTGTCGAGGCGGATCGGTGTGATGGACACCAAACCTTCTTCGATCGCCTCATGGTCTGCATCCTTGCTGCGACTCCATGACACCCGTTTTCCCGCAATCCAGTAGTACTTGCGCCCGTGGGGATCGAGCTTTTCGATAATCGGATTATGGAATCGCCGACGACTGAGACAGGTGATCCGCGCGCCTTTAATCGAACGCCCGGGCCGGTCGGGGATGTTGACGTTCAACAGTGTTTCTTCGGGCAAGCCCTGGTCGAGCACGAGTCGGACGACTCGCGCTGCATAGGTCGCCCCTACGGCGAAGCGGAACTTCTCCTGCCCTTCCTGTGATACCGCCACCGACGGGACGCCGAGAATGGTCCCCTCCATTGCCGCCGAAACAGTTCCCGAATACATGACGTCATCCCCGAGATTGACCCCTTTATTAATTCCGGACACCACGATAGAGGGAGGTTTCGGCATCACTTTCAGCAGTGCCAGATTGACACAATCCACCGGCGTGCCATTCACCGCAAATGAACGCGGCGCGACTCGATGGAGCCGCAAGGGTTTGTGCAGCGTCACCGCATGGGCCACAGCGGTTCGTTCACGATCCGGGGCGACAATCCAGACTTCCCCGATCGCAGAAAGGGCCTCGGCCAGCGCCGCGAGTCCCGGCGACTGGATGCCATCGTCGTTCGTGACGAGGATACGCATGACTCACCCGCAATAAAAAAAGCTGCGCGAGGCAGCTCTCTACTGAACGTCGACGTGCTGAGGACCGAGGGCCGTGCATCTGCTGCGTCTCAGCGCTCAATACTCAGCACTGAATTTTGGTCGGGGCGGCGGGATTTGAACCCACGACCACTCGCACCCCAAGCGAGTACGCTACCGGGCTGCGCTACGCCCCGACGTGATTTCGATTCCGGCTTCCAACCCATTCTCCCTTGGGAGGCCATGGAAAGGCAATGGGGAAGGATCGACTATCTCACCGTGAATGCGAATCGATAATTTTCAAAATGGCCTGAAGATCTCCCCTGAGTTTCTTGGCCATTTCTTTCGGACGCAACGGCCGTGAAGCGGCTCGCCCGCGCCGGACCCAATACCGTTTGACGCCTTCCAGCGTATGCCCCTCCTCGTAGAGCATGCGCTTGATCTCCAGGACGGTTTCGATGTCCCGTTGTACGTAGAGGCGCTGGTTCCCGCGACTTTTCTTGGGCTTGAGAAAGCTGAACTGCGACTCCCAGAATCGAAGCACATAGGCGGGAAGCTTCGTCAGTTGACTCACTTCCCCGATTTTATAGAAAACCTTGCTGCCCAGCCTGGGTTCAATTCCCATGACCGGCCCTCATGGTGCGGTCGATGATGTGGGTGAAGCAGTCCTATGAATTGACGTACTTCTTGAACACTTGGCTTGGCCGGAACGTGACGACTCGACGGGGCGTAATCCCAATTTCTTCTCCAGTCCGAGGATTCCGGCCTTTGCGAGCACCCTTGCTGCGCACAACGAAATTTCCAAATCCCGCGATCTTGACCGATTCCCCCTTCTGCAACACGGACTTCAGAAGATTGAGCACAAGCTCGACGATATCTGCCGCTTCGTTCTTCGAAATACCGACCTGCTTGAAAATTTCGTTTGCGATATCAGCCTTTCTCATGCCACCCCCCTCGACGACCACTGCAGATCACCGCACACATTCCCAGGACATCTGTCCTCATGCGGCGAGTTTTGCTTAAGTTACGTGAGGTTATGAAGTCTGTCAAGAATAAATTTGACTGACTATACCGGCAGGTGGTTAATCCTTCGCAAGCAGCTTGTACTCAATGCTATCTGCCAGGGCTTGCCAGGTCGCTTCCATGATATTTTCCGACACGCCGACGGTGCCCCACTTGTCTTTATGATCTCCGGATTCGATGAGGACGCGAACCTTGGACTCGGTCCCTTTATTCGCCGCCAGCACGCGCACTTTATAATCAAGGAGTTTGACTTCCCTGAGCTGCGGATAGAACTTTTCCAATGACTTACGCAGTGCATGGTCCAGGGCATTGACGGGCCCCGCCCCTATGGCCGCAGTGTGTTCTACCACACCGCCGACCTTGACCATGACGGTCGCTTCAGAGAGAGGAGCCCCGTTATCCTGCTTCTTTTCGACAATAACCCGAAACCCCAACAACTGGAATGAGGGTTTGTGGCTCCCCATGGCCTTTCGCATGAGCAACTCGAACGATCCCTCCGCCCCTTCGAACTGATATCCCTGACTTTCTCGCTCTTTCAGCGTATTGACCAGCTCCTGAACCTTGGCGTGGTCCTTCGAGAGCTTGAAGCCATAGGCTTCGATTTTGTCCAGGAGGCCGCTTCGACCCGCGTAGTCGGAGACCAACACGCGCTGCCGGTTGCCGACCTTTGCCGGATCGATATGTTCATAGGTGGCGGGATTTTTCAGCACGGCATGAATATGAACGCCGCCCTTGTGCGCGAAGGCCGAATCGCCGACATAGGGCTGATGCTTATCGGGCATGAGATTCGCGATTTCAGTGACAAATCCCGACACATCCTTCAGGTGACTCAAGCGATCGCTTAGCGCAGGCCGCTTCATCTTCAATTCCAAATTGGGAATGATGGAGCAAAGATTGGCGTTGCCGCACCGCTCCCCGATTCCGTTGATCGTCCCTTGGACCTGCACGATCCCGCTTTCGATCGCGACCAGCGAGTTCGCCACGGCCATTTCGCAATCGTTATGGGCATGGATCCCCAACGGCACCGGACACTCGCGCTGGACAATCTCACAGATCTTCCGGATCTCCCACGGCATCGTCCCGCCGTTGGTATCACAGAGAATCACCCGTTCGGCCCCGGCCTCCACCGCTTTCCGAACGGTGTTGAGCGCGTAG
Organism: Nitrospiraceae bacterium; assembly: GCA_035454865.1. Lineage (GTDB taxonomy): Bacteria > Nitrospirota > Nitrospiria > Nitrospirales > Nitrospiraceae > Nitrospira_D. The sequence continues at coordinate 21,469 of DATIGF010000082.1, forward strand.
TCCGGATTCGTCTTGTAGCCGTCGAAGAAATGTTCAGCATCGTAGAAAATCCGGCGCCCTTTGCTGCGCAGATAGGCGACAGAATCTCCGATCAGCTCCAGGTTCTTTGCCAGCGAGATACCGAGGGCATCGGTGACATGCAGCGACCACGTCTTCCCGAAAAGCGTGATCGTCTTGGTTTCTGCGCCGAGCAATGCCTGGAGATTGGGATCTTTCCGAACAGAATTACTCGCCTTCCGCGTCGATCCGAAGGCGATCACCGTGGCGTGCTTTAATGGGATGGTCTTGATCATCCGGAAGAACTCGATGTCCTTCGGATTCGCTCCGGGCCAGCCCCCCTCGATAAAGTGGATTCCCAGTTCGTCCAGCTTCTGCGCGACACGAACCTTGTCCTCCGCTGAGAAGCTGACATCCTCCGCCTGCGCGCCATCGCGCAACGTCGTGTCGTAGATCTCCAGTGTCGCCGCACGATCGGCAGGCAACCGCAGTTCCGGATGCGGGCTTCGCTCCTGAGAAGGGCGAGAGGAACGGGATAATGACGTTTTACGGGCCATGGGAAGAGAGGGTACCAGGTGAAAGGGCGATCTGTCGAGACTCCCCTGGCGAAGGGCTTACGATCTTCCCTGGCGATCCGCCGGCTGCCCCTGGTCGAGCCCGAAGGCCGCATGCAGCGCGCGCATCGCCAGCTCGAGATATTTTTCATCGATGACGCAGGAAATCTTGATCTCCGATGTGCTGATCATCATGATATTGATCCCCTCGCGCGAGAGCACCGCGAACATTTTCGCCGCCACCCCCGAGTGGGACCGCATCCCCACCCCGATGAGCGAGACCTTCGCAATCGCTTCGGTGACCGACACGGACTTGGCCTCGATGTCCTTCGCTACAGCTTGAATGATCGGTACGGCCTTCTTGAGATCGGCGCGGGGAACCGTGAACGAAAGATCCGTCATGGCCGCCTGGCTCATGTTCTGAATGATCATGTCGACATTGATGTTGGCGTCTGCAACGGCGCCGAAAATCCGGGCGGCAATCCCCGGCTTGTCCGGCACCCCGACGATCGTGATCTTCGCCTGATTCCGGTCTCCGGTGACCCCGGCCACCGCTGCCGCTTCCATGTCCGCATCTTCCTTCGTCACGAGCGTCCCCTTTCCTTCTTTGAAGCTCGAGTTCACCTCCACCGGCACATTAAACTTGGCCGCAAATTCGACTGATCTGGTCTGGAGGACTTTGGCTCCGAGACTGGCCATTTCGAGCATCTCTTCATAGGAGATCTTATCGATCCGTCTCGCCGCAGGCACAATATTGGGATCCGCCGTATACACCCCGTCGACATCGGTGAAGATGATGCAGCGATCGGCCTTCAACGCCGCCGCCAGCGCGACAGCGGAGAGATCGGACCCCCCACGGCCCAGCGTCGTCACGTCCGATTGTTCGTTGATTCCTTGGAACCCCGCCACGACCGGAATGACGCCTTTCCCCAGCGCCTCGCGGATGCGATCCGCCGTGACGCGCGCGATGCGGGCTTTGGTATGAGCGCTGTCGGTTATGATGCCCACCTGCCGGCCCGTGAAGGACCGCGCATTGACCCCCCGCCCGCGCAACTCCATCGCCAGCAGCGCAATGGTGACCCGCTCCCCAGTCGAAAGCAGCATGTCCAGCTCGCGCTCATCCGGAGTCGGTGTTGCCTCCTGGGCGAGCTTGATGAGCCGATCCGTCTCGCCGCTCATCGCAGAAAGCACCACCACGATCTGATGCCCCTCGCGCTGTGTCTCGGCCACCCGATCGGCGACGCGATGGATCCGCTCTATCGTTCCGACCGACGTCCCGCCGTATTTTTGAACGATCAAGGCCACAGGCGTCAGCTCTTCGCAAAAAACTTGTTCACAAACTTGGTGGCATCACGGGCGGGCATGTTCGCGGCCTGGGCGTCAGACTCGGTAAAGCGGCAGCCAGCTGCGGCCGAGCCCTTTCCGCCTCCCTCCCCGAACGCATAAAAAGCATGCCCCTGTGCCCCTTCGCCGTAATCACACACCACCAGAAACCGGTAGAGTCCTTGTTTGGTCAGCCCCTCGACCAGGGGACCGACCAGATCATGATCGAATTCTTCGATACCGCGGACTTTGGCCTTGATATCGGTGCCGTGCACGACTTCGTCCGTCAATCCGGCATGGACATAGACGAAATCTTTCTTGGCAAATTCCGCCAGCGCCACCGTCGCCTTTGTGCGAAGGTCTCCGCCTGCCAGCCGGTCAAGGTCCACCGCATCGAGTCCGGCGCAGATCCCTACGCCGCGATGCACGTCACTCGAAGCCACGACCGCGCCCGAGACGCGATACTTCTCCGTCAGGCTCGGCCACATGACGGCGCGGCCTTCGCCCCAGAGCCAGACGCAGTTTGCCGGCTTCTTCCCGGCGGCAACCCGTTCATCATTGACGGGATGATCGCGCAGGATAAAATGCGAGGCGTCCATCAGCTTCCGCAGAATATCCGCGCCGTCGCCGGTCGGTAGCGCCTCGGCAATGGATCGGCCAAGCACCGTTTGCGGATCGACACAGACCGCCCGCGGCTTTCCGTTCACCCAGACCATCAGATGGCGATGACCCGCCCCGGGGTAAAACTGAATGGTTTCCGAGCCGAGCTGCTCATTGATCGCATCGATCAGTTCACGGGCTTCTTCGGTTTCGATCAGGCCTGCGGTCGCGTCGTCCATGATCACATGAGGACCTAATTTCTTGATCTCGCCCCCGCCCTTCCCGCCCTCCGGCTTCAGGGTGACCATCGTAGAGCGATACACCACATCATGTTCCGTCACGGACACGCCTAGACTTGCCGCTTCAAGCGGTCCGGGGCCTTGATAATATTTCTTCGGGTCGTATCCGAGAATCGCCGTGCCGCTCAACCCGCTCCCGTGGCGGACTCCGTCGGCAGGAATCACCAGTTGACCGAGCTCTCCGCTCTGCACCAGACGATCAAGATGGGGGGTCGTGGAGGCTTGAAGCGGCGTGCGTCCGCCCAGTTCCTGCTGGGGATGATCCGCCATTCCGCCAGCATGCAAGATCACATATTTCATGAGGTCCACACGCCTCTCACACTTTCAACAGACGGGCAACGTCCTCGCGTGTCGCCTTGACGGTCAGAGGTTGTTTCGAAATGCTGATCGCTGTGTCGGCATCCTTCAAACCATGCCCCGTAAGCGTGCATACGACCGTCTCTCCTTCTCGTAAGACTCCCGCACGTTGCAACTTTGCCACCCCCGCGACTGAGGCGGCCGACGCCGGTTCGCAAAAAACGCCTTCAGTCGCCGCCACCATCGCATAGGCCTGGAGTATCTCTTCATCCGTAACCATGTCGATCGCGCCGGAAGATTCCTCGACGGCTTTCAACGCGGAGGACCAGCTGGCTGGATTGCCGATTCGAATCGCCGTCGCGACGGTCTGCGGCTGCTCGACAACCCGGCCCAGCACGATCGGTGCGGCGCCGGCGGCCTGAAATCCCATCATGCGGGGAAGTTTCGCGGTCTGATTCGCCGTGCGATATTCTCGATACCCTTTCCAGTAGGCCGTAATATTTCCCGCGTTGCCGACCGGAAGCACATGGAGAGTCGGCGCTTCGCCCAGTTGATCGCACACCTCGAAAGCAGCGGTCTTCTGGCCCTCAATCCGGAACGGATTCAGGGAGTTCACCAACTCAATGTGGTGCGCGGCCGAGAGATCCTTGACGAGGGTCAGGGCCTGGTCGAAGTTTCCTTCAATTTGAATCACCGTGGCTTGATGCATCATCGCCTGGGAGAGCTTACCCATGGCAATCTTACCGGCCGGTATCAGCACGTAGACAGACAGTCCCGCGCGGGCCCCGTAGGCGGCCGCAGAGGCAGACGTGTTCCCGGTCGACGCACACATGACGGCGCGCGCGCCGTTCTCCACCGCCTTCGAGATCGCCAGCGTCATGCCGCGATCCTTGAACGATCCGGTTGGATTCACTCCTTCGAACTTGAGATAGAGATCGATGCCCGGAGCAATCGCCTTGGCCAGACGCGCCGCACGAATGAGAGGCGTATTGCCCTCTCCCAAACTGATGACCGGGGTTTTTTCCGATACAGGAAGAAACTTGCGGTATTCCTCAATGATGCCGCGCCAGCGATTCATCTGATCACTCGTCCTTGCCTTCAACCCGAATGAGCGTCGCGGGTTCAGAGACAAATGCTTTGTGGTTGATTTCACGAAGCGCCGCTTGCACGTCGCGCTCCTTGGCCATATGCGTCTTGATGACCACCGGCACGGTTTGCCCTTCCCGACGGCCCTGCTGCAGCATCGAGGAGATACTGATCCCGCAGCGACCGAGTTCCCCGGCAATCTGAGCCAACACCCCGGGTCGGTCCACCACCATAAACCGCAAATAGTAGAGCGAGCTGATCTCCTCCATCGGCTTCATGCGCAACGGTCGCCGTTGATCCTGCTGAAACGACGCGGCGGGCACCCGCCCTACTGCGCCCTTGAGCAGATTCCGTCCGATCGCAATCACGTCGCTCACCACGGCGCTCCCGGTCGGCATGGATCCGGCCCCCCGGCCGTATAACACGACATCGCCGACCGCGTCGCCCACCAGTTGAATCGCGTTGTAGACCCCTTCAACCTGCGCGATGGGCGACACCGACGGCAGCATCGTAGGGTGAACCCGGGCTTCCACTTCGCCATCCACCAACTTGGCAATACCCAGCAGCTTGATCGTAAAGCCGAACTCCTTCGCATAGGCGATATCGGTCGGGGTGATGTGCGTAATCCCCTCGGTATAGATCTCTTTGAAATTGACCGGGGTGCCATAGGCAAGACTGACGAGAATAGCGAGCTTGTGCGCCGAGTCGATTCCGGCCACATCGAAGGTGGGATCCGCCTCCGCATAACCGGCTTGCTGTGCATCCTTGAGCACCGCCTCGAAGCTGAGGCCCTCGTGGGTCATCCTCGACAAAATATAGTTGGAGGTCCCGTTGATAATGCCATAGATAGATTGAATCGTATTGCCGGCGAGCCCCTCCGTCAGCGCCCGAATGACAGGAATCCCACCGCCCACGCTGGCTTCGAAACCCAAATCGACACCCTTGCGCGCCGCGGCCTCGAAAATTTCTTCGCCGTGCAGAGCCAGCAGGGCTTTGTTCGCCGTCACTACATGCTTGCCGGCGGCAATCGCTTCCAGGATGACTCGCTTGGCCGTATCGTAGCCGCCGATCAATTCGATCACCACATCGACAGCCGGGTCGTTGAGCACCTGCTTCGCGTCCGTCGTCAAAAGCCCGGGAGGGAGCACAATCCCGCGATCTCTTGTGATGTCGAGATCCGCAATGCGGACCAGATCGACCGGCACTCCGACACGCCGGCGAATGAGCGTAGCATTGTCGAGAAGGACTTTGGCCACGCCGGTGCCCACCGTGCCGAATCCGATAATGCCCACTCCGATGCGCGATTTCATTCCTCTGCTCCATCGAGCTTGAGGGCCTTCCGGATCCCCCTCACCGCCTGGCGTGTGCGATGCTCGTTTTCCACCAGCCCGAAGCGCACGTATTCATCGCCGCCTTCGCCGAATCCGATTCCGGGCGACACGGCGACCTTCGCGTCCTTGAGCAACAGTTTCGAAAACTCTAATGACCCCATCTGGCGATAGGGGAGGGGAATGCGCGCCCACACGAACATGGTCGCCAGCGGCTTCGTCACCGGCCATCCGATCCGGTTCAACCCGCCCACCAGAACATCGCGTCGTTTCTGATAGCGCAAGACGGTTTCCTTGACGCAGTCCTGCGGCCCGTTCAGTGCAATGACGCTCGCGATTTGAAGCGGTTGAAAAATGCCATAGTCGAGATAGCTCTTGATCTTCGCCAGCGCCCCCACGACCTCGCGATTTCCTACGCAGAAGCCCACACGCCAACCCGGCATGTTGTACGCTTTGGAAAGCGTATAGAACTCCACGCCGATGTCCTTCGCCCCGGGGACCTGAAGAAAGCTCGGTGCTTTGTATCCGTCGAAGACAATGTCCGCATAGGCCAGATCGTGAATGACAATGACGTTGTGCTCTTTGGCAAACGACACGATCTTCTTGAAGAAATCGAGATTCACCACCGCCGTGGTCGGGTTGTGCGGGAAATTAATGACGAGAATCTTCGGCCGCGGGAACGTCTGACGATAGACCCTGGTCAGATCTTCAAAGAAGTCGCTATCCTGGCGCAACTCGATCCCGCGAACCTCGCCGCCCGCGATAATGAAACTGTACATGTGAATCGGATAGGTCGGCGTCGGGGTCAGCACCACATCGCCGGGGCCGATCATCGCCAGAGCCAGATGGGCCAGACCTTCCTTGGATCCGATGGTGACGATGGCTTCGGTTTCGGGATCCAGATCGACGTCGTAATTCCGCTTGTACCACCCACAAATCGCATGCCGTAATTTGGTGATCCCGCGGGAGGCGGAGTACCGGTGGTTCTTCCCCTTGCGGGCCGCCTCGATCATCTTCTCGACGATGTGGGGAGGCGTCGGCTGATCGGGATTCCCCATACCGAAGTCGATAATGTCTTCGCCCCGCTGCCGAGCCTCAAGTTTGAGGGATTGTACTTGTGCAAACACATACGGAGGGAGTCGTTTGATTCTGTAAAACCCGTCGCCCAGCCCCATGAATTTCCTTTGTCTTTCTTGGTGACTCCCAATTTCCCCCCTCTCGTCAGAAGGCCAGGAAGCTTGAGAAGCGCCTATTCTAATTGAGGGCTCCGGTCGAGTCAATTTACCCCGTGATTCTGTGGGGTTCCGAATTCGGCCCCCCTGCCCTGCCTTCGCCTTAGATTGGAACCGAACCAGGCAAGTCCGTTCTTGCCCCCCATCGCTCCTTTCTGCTACTAATACCTCGCGTTATCACCTCGCATACATGTCCCGCTCTTCCTGGTTCCCGACAGGCCGGATGGAGGATAGATGGCCCGGCTGGGCGTCAACATCGATCACGTCGCGACGTTGAGGCAGGCGCGAGGGGGCAACGACCCCGATCCGCTCGCTGCAGCTGTCCTCGTCGAGCTCGCCGGCGCCGATGGCCTTGTGGTCCACCTGCGGGAAGACCGACGGCATATCCAGGACCGGGACCTTCAGCTTTTGCGCGAGATTGTCAGGACGAAGCTCGATCTCGAAATGGCGGCAGACGACGCCATGGCCAAGATCGCCCTCAGCGTCAAACCCGACCTGGTGACCTTGGTTCCGGAGAAACGGCAGGAACTCACGACCGAGGGCGGGCTGGACGTTGCAGGGCAACGAGACCGTATTCAAGCCATCATTACCCTCTTGCATGACGGCGGCATTCCCGTCAGCGTCTTTGTCGAACCCGATCTCAACCAGATCAAAGCCGCGCACAAAATATCGGCCGATTTTGTAGAGCTACATACCGGCCGCTATGCGAACGCCACGCGTTCCAAAGAAGCGGACGCTGAATTTGAAGCGATTACACAAGCTGCGAAGCTGGCCTACAAGCTGGGGATCGGGGTGAACGCCGGGCACGGACTGAATTATCGCAATGTGAAGCGCCTGACGCACATTCCGGAAATCGTCGAATACAACATCGGGCACAGTATCATTGCCCGGGCCGTCCTCGTCGGCCTCGAGCAGGCCGTGAAAGAAATGAAGGCCTTACTCAGTTAGCCCAGATGCCATCGATCTGCGGCGTCTGCCGGATGAACATGCGGACGGCGACCTCGTCATGACGCCAACTGCCCTCCAACATGCCCAGGCTGTGCCAGGAGACGAGCGGCGCCTCGGTTCTCAAGCTTTCCGCAACCGCTTTCGTATTGGACCGGCATGACAAAAATCATCACCGCCGGACAGATGCAGGAGCTCGATCGTCGAACCATCGCCGAAGCTCGCATCCCAGGAACAACGCTGATGGAGCGAGCCGGGTCGGGCGTGGCGGATTGCATCGAAGAGATATTCGGAACCCCGCGCGGAAAGGTCATCACCGTCCTTTGCGGGAAAGGCAACAACGGAGGGGACGGGTTCGTCGCAGCTCGGCTCCTCCATAGTCGCCGGGCGAAGGTTCACGTTCTCGCCCTGGCGCCAGTCTCTGAACTGAGCCGCGACGCCGCCACCATGTACCGGCAGTTTGTTCGCGCTGCGGGCAAGTCGGCCGTACGTGCCTATACCTCGATGAGCCAGGCCCAATCCCTCATGCGCCACAGTGACATACTCGTCGATGCCCTGCTCGGAACGGGCCTCTCTTCAGAAGTCGCCGGACGCTATGCCGAGGCCATCGACAGCATCAACCAAGCAGGCCGTCCTGTAGTCGCCGTCGATCTCCCGTCAGGCCTGCACGCCGATTCCGGAGCCATACTCGGCCGAGCCGTCCGGGCCTCGCACACCGTGACGTTCGGGCTCCCGAAGTTGGGGTTGTACCAGAACCAGGGGATCGACCTCGCCGGGCGGGTCGCCATCATCGATATCGGCATTCCTCAAACCTTCATCGATGCGGTCCAAAGCCGGACAACGTTGATCACGAGTTCCTTCGTGCGGGCTTCCCTTCCGGCACGCCGGCAGTCGAGTCACAAGGGCACGTTTGGTCATGCCGGAATAATCGCCGGCTCGGTCGGCAAGACCGGCGCGGCCGCCATGGCCGCGAAAGCGGCCCTTCGGGTCGGTGCGGGTCTGGTCACGATCGCCATCCCCGCCAGCATCAATGACGTGTTGGAAGCGAAGTTATTGGAGGCGATGACTGTGCCGATGCCGGACACGAAAGCACGGACATTTTCGCGAACCGCCTTTGATCGGCTCACGGCGTTCATAACCGCCAGAACCGCCGTCGCGATCGGGCCCGGATTGTCGACCCATCCGGAAACCGTCGAACTCGTCCAGGCCTTGGTCAAACAGCTCGATCGCCCCGCCGTCCTTGATGCCGATGCGCTGAATGCGCTGGCCGGACGCGCCTCCCTCTTGACTGAGTGCAAGACGCCTCCGATCCTCACGCCCCATCCGGGCGAGATGGCTCGACTGGAAATTGATGCGACGCCGCAGACTGTCAACGCTGACCGGATCGGCACTGCCACGCGGTTTGCACGAGAACGAGGGGTATTCGTCGTCTTGAAAGGGGCTCGGACCGTCATTGCCCGACCGGATGGAGCCGTGGCGATCTGCCCTACCGGCAACCCGGGCATGGCAACGGCGGGGACCGGGGATGTATTGACGGGCATGATCGTGGGACTCCTGGCTCAAGGTCTGGCGCCATGGGAAGCCGCCTGTGTGGCGACTTACCTGCATGGATACGCCGGCGACCTGGCTGCAGCCGATAAGGGACCTGCAGGGCTGATCGCCGGAGATGTACTGGAGCAAATTCCTCACGCACTCAAAACAGTCCATGAAGTCTAGCCCGGTCGGTTTTAATGGGTTGAAGGAAGTTCCGTTGTCGAGAAGAACCATCGCTTTATCCGCCGGTTCGCTGGAGTTTGTCCTCTCGTCTCGTTCCGAGACAGAATTCCTCGGACAAACCATCGGCGGCGCGGCCAAAGGAGGGGAAGTGCTCGCGTTGGTCGGGGAACTGGGCGCCGGAAAAACCGCGCTAGTCCGCGGGATCGCGGCCGGGCTTGGAGCACCACCGGCCTCCGTCAGCAGCCCGACTTTTGTGCTAATCCACGAGTACCGGGGCCGGCTTCCTCTGATTCACGTCGATCTCTACCGGCTGCATACTGACGCGGAGGTCCTGTCGATCGGACTATCGGATTGCTTTACCGGACAAAACGTCACTGCCATCGAGTGGGCCGACCGGTTCCCCGCGCTGCTCCCCGAGGACCGGCTGGAGGTGCGCTTGACGCACCGGAGCCCGGACACGCGGAAGGCTCAACTGACCGCATACGGACCGCAGTCTCGTGCGCTCCTGACTCACATCAAACGCACTCGACGGCCAACCCGACAATCAATTTCCCCGCGCCAGGAGAAACCGCGCAATCGAAGAAAGGCCGTGAAGCGATGATTCGATTGATTCTTGTCGGCATTCTCCTGCTCCTCTCTCTGGCTTTCTTTCTGCAAAACCAGGAACAAGAGGTCACCCTCCGTTATTTCTTTGGGCTGCTCGAAGCCTCGACGCCGATTTATAAACCCATCCTGACAGCCTTCGCCGTCGGCCTGCTAGTCTCAGGCATCTTGCTGTTTCCCCCCTGGGTCAGGAGCCGCATTGAGTTGCGGCGGAAAACGAAAGCGCTTCAAGAGGCCGAAGTGGACCTTGAGCGGCTTCGTCAGTCGTTGGAGAAGATTTCCGGCAGGACTGCCGCCCCCGTGCAGCTGGCACCATCACAGGATCTCACCGATGAGTGACGCGGACATCAGCCCGCTCATGCGCCAATATCGGGACATCAAGCGGGGCTATCCGCAGGCTATCCTGTTTTTCCGCGTCGGGGATTTTTATGAAATGTTCTACGAGGACGCGCAGGAAGCTGCGCGGCTCCTTTCCATCGCCCTCACCTCCCGCGACAAGAACAGTCCGGACCCGGTCCCGCTCTGCGGAGTCCCCTATCACGCGGCTACCGGCTACATCGCGAAGCTGCTGAAGGCCGGACGGACCGTAGCCCTCTGTGAGCAGGTTGAAGACCCCAAGCTCGCCAAAGGTCTCGTGCGCCGTGAAGTCGTCCGGCTCTACACGCCGGGCACGCTCGTCGATACAGAATTCCTCTCGCCCGCTGAATCAAACTACCTTGTCGCACTTTCCGTCCGCCCGACATCCGCGCAACCACCTGTAATTGGACTGGCGGCACTCGAAGTCTCCACCGGCGAGTTTTGGATTACGGAATTCCACGGTCCGCAGGCCGTGGCACAGGTGTTGGACGAACTGACGCGGCTGGAACCCCGGGAGGTGTTGTTCACTGTCGGACCGGACCGTCAGGCCGTACCCTGGCTCGACCAGCTCAAAGGCGCGCGGTTGTGCGAACGCCCGGCGGCCTCATTCGACCACCAACAGGCCGATCGTCTGTTGCAAGACCAGTTTCATGTCCGCACGCTTGAGGCCTTCGGGTGCCGCGGCCTGACCGCCGCCATCGGAGCAGCCGGCGCGGTCCTGCATTACTTCCGGGAGACGCAGCCGACCGCCCCACTCGACCACATTCGTCGGCTCGCGGTCCGCTGGGACAACGAGTCCATGCATCTGGACGGCGTGACGATTCGAAACCTGGAACTCCTCAAGCCAATGGCCGCCGGTGACAGTTCACAGGAATCGAAATCCACGACGCTTTTGTCTGTCCTGGATCGAACCGTGACGGCCATGGGAAGCCGGTTGCTGCGGCAATGGCTGATTAGGCCACTGATCCAGTCCGGCCCCACCCGGGTTCGGCTGGACGCCGTGGGGGAATTGAAGGACCGGATGCAGGAACGCGTGGCCTTGCGCGCCGCCTTGCGGGAGGTACAGGATATTGCGCGGCTCAGCAGCCGGATTGTCTTGGGGCTCGCGGGACCGCGCGAACTGCTCGCACTGAAACAATCACTCTCCACGTTGCCGGAAATCCGCTCGCATCTCGAGACCTTCCAGAGCGGCCTATTGGTCGATGCCCGCACGGCCTGGGATGACGGGCGCGATCTCTACGATCTGATCGAACAGGCCATCCAACCGGACGCCCCTCACTTCGTTCGCGACGGTAACATCATCAGGGAGGGCTACGACGCAGGCGTCGACGAGCTGCGCAAAGCCAGCAAGGAGGGGAAAAACTGGATTACGGGCCTCGAGAGCAGCGAGCGCGAACGCACGGGCATCGAATCGCTGAAAGTCCGCTATAACCAGGTCTTCGGCTACTACATCGAGATCACCAAAGCGAATCTCGCCCGCGTGCCGGCCGATTACATCCGCAAACAGACGCTGGTCAACGCCGAGCGGTTCATGACCCCCGAACTGAAGGAACTGGAGGAGCGCGTCACCGGGTCGGAGGTCAAGCTGCTCGCGCTCGAACAGGACCTCTTCACCCGGATTCGCGAGCGCCTGGCTAAAGAAGCCCATCGACTGGACACCATGGCAAACACCCTCTCGCTGATCGACGTCCTGGCCGGCCTCGCCGAAACCGCCGCGTTGAACCGATACACGAGGCCAACTGTCGACGAAAGCGGAACGATCACCATTCGCAACGGCCGCCATCCGGTGGTCGAGCGGCTCAACCATGACACGGCCTTCGTACCCAATGACACCCTCCTCGATCTCGAGGCCAACCGGCTGTTGATCCTCACCGGACCCAACATGGCCGGCAAGAGCACGTATCTCCGACAGGTTGCCTTAATCGTGTTACTCGCTCAAATCGGCAGTTTTGTTCCCGCCGACGAAGCCCATATCGGCCTGGTGGATCGGATCTTCACCCGAGTGGGCGCTTCGGACAATCTCGCCAGCGGCCACAGTACGTTTATGGTGGAAATGGTGGAAACCGCTTCCATCCTCAATAGCGCCACCCGGCGCAGTCTTATCTTATTGGATGAGATCGGGCGCGGCACCAGTACCTACGACGGACTCAGTATCGCCTGGGCCGTGGCGGAACACATTCACGACCGAACCCATCTCGGCGCGCGCACCTTGTTTGCCACGCACTACCATGAGATGACTCAACTCGAACAGCAGCGGGAAGGAATCAGAAACTACCGGGTCGCGGTGCAGGAGCGGGACGGCGAGGTCGTGTTCCTGCGAAAAATTGTGGCGGGAGGAGCGGACCGGAGCTACGGGATTCACGTCGCCAAACTCGCGGGCCTTCCGTCCGGCGTGATCGATCGGGCGCAAGTGGTGCTGGCGCAACTGGAACAGCCAGAGACCGCGCTCACGGGGCCGATCCAGGAGCAAACGAAACGGAGTTCACAGCCGCTGCCCTTGCCCCATCCCATCATCGAGGAAGTGAAACAGATCGATTTGTTCTCGATGACTCCGCTGGATGCGCTTAATCGCCTCGCCGAACTGCAACGCCTGGTCCAGCCGGACGACCATCAACGGCCGCACAAATAAGAAAGGCGGCCGCCCCGCAAGGAGCGGCCGCCTTCCTGCTCAACGGTCAGCTCAGTTTTTAGTGAGCCTGGTTGTACTGTGCGGTCCAGGGAACCAATCCACCAACGGTCTTCCCGCCTGGAATCATCACATCGTACTGCATGCCAGGTTGCGCCTTCGGAGCATTGTTCAGCGTGGTCTTGGCTGCTGCACAACCTGCCTCCACATCACTCTTGCCTGCACACTCCTTGAGGCGAAGCGCAGAAATGCTCAAGGGCTTGCCCATAGCACCGGCAACCTCTGGGATCTTCTTGACGGAGGAAATGACCCGATGGTTCTGCTCGGGTTCGGTTGCGGTGAATTCGATCAGGTCGGTCGTGCTGCCCGGAGGCACTTCCTTGGCTGCCGCCGGTCCTGCATGGGGACGACCCATCTTCTTGAGCTCTTCCCAGGCACCCTTGTCGGCATAGAACTTCAAGGTCTTACCCGGATGAATCTTCTGCCAGAACAGACCGCTTTCTGCGTTGCCACCGAACACAGCGACATTGATCCAGACTGCTTCGTCATAGTGATCGAGGACGATCACCCGGCCCTGCAGCGTGGTCGGCTTGCTCATATCGCCCCACTCAAACCGCTCCTGGAATGCTTCGATGGCCAATGCGGTGGAAGCCATGCCGACTACCAGCGCAACGGCTGCCAGAATGGCCCCGCCTTGCTTCTGAAGCTTCATAATCGCGTCCTCCTTCAACAACATAAAAGAATGAAAGCTTGACGATATCGATTACTTGAGAACCTTGAAGCCGGTGATTGTCCGGCCATCCAAGGTCACTTCCATCGCAACGAGTTCCTGGGAGGCCTTGATGATCTGATCCATCAGGGCCTTGTCTTTCACAGCCAGGCGCACCGTGGTCGCGGCATGGTACCATCCGGAATAGGCTGCGTTCTTCTCGTTACCGCCCACGAAACCCCATGAGCAGCAGCTGAACAGAGGATCCGGCGGCTTCACATCCAACATCGTGGAGGACCGGCCGGCAGGGGTACCCGACGCCGGCTCACCTGAATTCCAATACTGAATACCGAACAGGAGTTCGCCATCGGGGTTATCGGCCCACTGCGACCAGACACGACCTTGCAGCGTCTTGGTGGCTTCCGCCTTCATCGGCTTGCCGCCGACAACGACATCAGCGGGCCCTGCGGCCCCGGGGGCATCGGCTGCCACGGCAAATTCGGCCGCTAGCAAGCCGAGGACAGAGAATACTGCAACAGCGGCTAGAAGTACGACCCTCTTCATACCTAGTCCCTCCTTACATGAAGATGAAACCAACAACCTATGAACGTTCATTTGAAGACGATGAATGCATGATAACGATTTAAGAGGCCACGCTGGTTTCAGAGAAAGTGTCTTGTTTCCCCCTTTCTCTCTTCCTCCTTCGCAGCTTCACCTCGCCTGGATCTTCCATAGCTCAAAAAACGTGGCAATGGTACTGAAACAACGATTTAGTGTCAAGGAAATGTTTGCCGAACTACTTAACTGTCAATTCACAGGTATTCGATCACTAAAACAATGACTTGTAAATTTACAGCGGACTGAGGTCAGAGACTCGATATGAGCCTCCATTAAAAAATTCTCATCTCAGCGCTGCAACCTGTCGGGGAGAGAGCGGGCCCAAGCCGGTAATTGCCATCGATCCCGGAGCAAACAAATCCTGCGCGACACGAAACACCTGCTGCTCAGTGACGGCGTCGATCTCCGACAACATGTCTACTAAACTTGTATGGGCTCCTGCGATCAACTCGTCCTTCGCAAGCTTGTTCATCCGGCTATGGGAGCTTTCAAGGCTCAGCATGAGGCTCCCCTTCATCTGATCTTTCGTCCGCTTGAGCTCCGACCGTTCGATGCCGTGAGCCGCCAGTCTCCTGATTTCACGGCGGATCAAATCCAGCACGCGCTCGACTTCACCTGCTCTGGTGCCCGCGTAAATCGTAATGGTCCCTCCATCGGAGTAGCCCGACAAGAAGGAATAGATGGAGTAGGCCAGGCCGCGCTTTTCACGGACCTCTTGAAAGAGGCGGGAACTGACGCTGCCGCCCAGAACGCTGTTCAACACATAGGCCGCGTAGCGATCCTTGTGGCCGGCGGGAATTCCCTTGAGTCCGACGCAGAGATGCACCTGTTCCAGGGGCTTTCGTTTCATGATCACACCGCCGCGGACTTCGGGAGGCCAGCGCTTGCGAGGCACGACGCTCGAAGGCTGACGACGCCGCCCGAACGCACGAGCGATGGTTTGTTCCAGCTGACGTTGTTCGAAATTCCCCGCGACCGCCAGCACCATTTCCTGCGGACGATAGTGGGTCTCGATATAGTCGAGGAGATCCTGGCGTCGCAGCCGGGCAATCGTCGTCTCCTGCCCCAGGATCGGCCGGCTCAGAGGATGACGGCCCATCACGAGCCCCGTATGAAGCTCCTGCACCAGATCCTCGGGGTCATCTTGAACCATGCGGATCTCTTCGAGGACCACCTGTTTCTCTTTCTCAATCTCCTTCGGTCCGAACCGCGACCGGTGGAAGAGATCCGAGAGCAGATCCAGCGCCTTGGGGAGATGCTGATCAAGGACCTTGACATAGAAGGTGGTGGTTTCGCGCGTGGTGAAGGCGTTCATTTCGCCCCCGAGCGCGTCGATCTCGCGGGAGATGTCCGTGGCCGACCGGGTGGTCGTCCCTTTGAAAAACATATGTTCGATGAAGTGCGAGTACCCGGCTTGCGCAGGGCTTTCGTCGCGGGAACCGGCATTGACCCACATGCCGACCGTGACCGATTTGAGGGTCGGGATCCGCTCGGTGACCAAGCGGACCCCGTTATCGAGAATGAGCTTGCGGTACAAGGGAGTTACCCGGCCGCTGGGTCCTTCGCGCCAGTCCCGGTCGGCGCCGGCATGGTTTCTTTCCGGCTGAGCCGGATTTTACCTTGCTTGTCGATCTCCAGCACCTTCACGAGAATCTGGTCGCCTTCGGCCACTTCATCGGATACGGCCTTCACCCGATGGTGAGCCAGCTGCGAGATGTGGACCAGTCCGTCGGTCCCCGGCAACACTTCGACGAACGCGCCGAAGTCCATAATCTTCCTGACCGTGCCCATGTAGACCTTCCCGACTTCGACTTCCTCGGTCAGGCGGCCGATGATGTCCTTCGCCTTTTGCAGCGAGGCCTCATCCGCGGACGCGATGGTCACGATCCCGGTGTCCTCGATGTTGATCTTGACGCCGCAGTCGGCCTGGATTGCACGGATGGTCTTGCCGCCCTGGCCGATGATATCGCGGATCTTGTCCTGCTTGACCTTCATCGTATAGATCCGCGGCGCAAACGGCGACAGGTTGGTGCGCGCGCCTGAAAGCGCTTTGGCCATGTGGCTGAGAATATGAAGCCGTCCTGCACGGGCCTGTTCCAGCGCCTGCTGCATCAGCGCCGTCGTAATCCCGCCGATCTTGATGTCCATCTGCAGCGCGGTGACTCCGTTCTTCGTCCCGCAGACCTTGAAGTCCATATCGCCGAGATGATCTTCCAATCCGAGAATATCGGACAGGATAATGACTCCATCCCCTTCCTTGATCAGCCCCATCGCAATGCCGGCGACCGGTTCCTTGATCGGCACACCCGCATCCATCATGGCCAGAGTGCCGCCGCAGACCGTCGCCATCGAGGACGATCCATTGGATTCCAGGATCTCCGAGACGATGCGAAGCGTGTAGGGGAATTCGTCTTTGCCCGGAATAACCGGCTTCAAAGCCCGTTCAGCCAGGGCTCCGTGCCCGACTTCCCTTCGACCCGGCGACCGAAGCGGCCGCGCCTCGCCGACGCTGAACGGCGGGAAATTGTAATGGAGCATGAAGGTTCGCGTGTATTCCCCCTCCAACGCATCGATTCGTTGCTCATCGTCGGTGGTGCCCAGTGTGACGACGGCGAGGCTCTGGGTTTCTCCGCGGGTGAAGATGGCGGAGCCGTGTGCGCGCGGGAGCGCGCCGACTTCGCAGGTGATGGGCCGGATGTCCGCCGGACCGCGGCCGTCGGCCCGAGACCGCTTTTCGAGAATCATGTTCCGGACTTCGGTGTACTCCAGGCCATGAAACACGATCTTGATATGCCGCTCGCTTGTGGGGACGTCCGGATTCTTCAGTTTCTCGACCGCCTCGGCCAGAACCGCGTCCAACTTCTCCTGGCGCGCCGACTTGTTCGGGATCATGATCGCGTCCCGAATGGGCTGGGCGACCAGTGCTTTCACCTTCGCCGCCAAGGCGGGATCGATCGGCTCCACGACAACTTCCCGTTTCGTCTTGCCGACTTTTTTCGCCAGTTCGGAAATCTTGGCCACAATCTTCTTGATCTCGGCGTGGGCCAGTTCCAGCGCTTCGAGCATGGTCGCTTCGGACAACTCATTGGCGCCCGCTTCGACCATCATCACGGCATCCGCCGTGCCCGCCACGACCAGATGAAGCTCGCTCTTCTCCAACGTTTCCAGATCAGGATTCACCACGAACTGCCCATTGACCCGGCCAATCTTCACCCCGGCGACCGGACCATTGAAGGGGATGTTCGACACCGACAAGGCGGCAGATGCCGCGGTAATGCCGATGACATCGGACGAACCCGTCTTATCGGCAGAGAGGACCGATGCAATGACTTGGGTTTCGAAATAGTACCCTTCGGGGAAAAGCGGGCGGAGCGGACGGTCGATTAATCGGCTGGTGAGCACTTCCTTTTCAGCCGGCCGACCTTCGCGCTTGAAATAGCCGCCGGGAATTTTCCCGGCCGCGTAGGCCTTCTCCTGATAGTCGACGGTGAGGGGGAGAAAATCGATGCCGGGCTTCGCCGTTTGCGACGCCACCGCCGTTGCCAGGACCACCGTGTCCCCGTACGAGGCCCAAATCGATCCGTCGGCCTGCTTGGCAACCCGGCCGGTTTCCAGCCGGAGCGTCCGGCCTGCTATGTCAATTTCTACAACATGTACCATCTATGGTCTCCTCCAGTTAGGTCCCACAGATGCCCACAGAGATGGGCTCACCTGGCCAAGTGAAAAGTTAAAATTGCAAAGCGAAAAGAGGAGAAACCGGCGCCCGCTTTTCACTTCGCACTTTACACTCTTACGTTGTGCCTGCGTAAGCGCATGTCCGTGTTCACCTGTGCGACAGTCAATGCGCGCTGTCGCACGATCGTGCGACAGCGGTTTGCACAGAAAATTCGCCCGGCTACTTACGAATGCCGAGTCGGTCGATGATCGCCCGATACCGCGCATCATCAACGCCGCGGAGATAATCCAGCAACCGCCGTCTCCGTCCCACCAACTGCAACAGCCCGCGCCGCGAGTGGTGATCCTTCTTGTGCGTCTTGAAATGCTCGGTGAGATACGTGATGCGGTTGGTCAGGACCGCGATCTGAACTTCCGGAGATCCGGAATCCGTATCGTGCTGCCGATACTGCTTGATCAATTCTGTTTTTGCTTCCTTGAGTAACGCCATGAGTCTTCGTCCTCCTCGCTCCTGATTCAATGAAGTGATTCGATCTCCGCCAATACTTTGTGAATCTTAATCAACCCCGCGCTTCGCGCATCGTGTGTTCCGATCGCCAGCAGCCGCCCACCTTCATCCTTGAGCCGAACAGAGACCGGCTCAGGCGAGGACGGGAGGTCGGCCATTCCTGCAGGAGAGACCGCGCCCCCATGCAGGACAAGCCGGGCCTGTTCACCGTTCACCACGAGGGCCGGCAGCCGGTCCAGTACCCGATCCAGCGAGATCAGGTGATCCCGCAAGGTCCCGATCGCCGCCTGCGCGGCAACCTGGTCCATGCTCAAGGCTTGGTCGACCGACAAGGGACCGACACGACGACGTTCCAGCGCCAACAAGTGTCCGCCGACGCCCAGTGCCTGGCCGATATCGGCGCACAATGTTCGAATATAGGTCCCTTTCGAGCAGACCACGTTCAACGTCACATCCCGACCCTCAACGGCTAAAATCTCCAGGTCGTGAATGACAATCGCGCGCGCTTCACGCTCCACTGTCGTGCCAGCCCTGGCCGCTTTGTAAAGCGGTCGCCCTCCGACTTTCACGGCCGAGTACATCGGCGGCAGCTGCTGTTGCGGACCGCGAAAACGGGCGACGACGTCCCGGATCATCTCTTCGCTCACCGTACCCGCATCGACCTGCGTGAGGATCGTCCCGGTCGCATCCTGTGTATCGGTCGTTTCCCCGAGTCGCAGGACCGCACGATATTCCTTATCCCAGTCGACTAGGTACTCTGCGACTCGCGTGGCACGTCCCACCAGGACAGGCAACACACCCGTTGCGGCCGGGTCCAGAGTACCCGCGTGACCGACCTTGACCCCGCCCAAGAGCCCGCGCACTTTGGCCACCACATCATGTGACGTCCAGCCGGCTTCCTTCTTCACAACAAGGACTCCCTCGACAACGGCAGTTTGCTGGGTCATGTCTGTTGAAATGCCCATGTCCTTACAATCCTGATGTCGTTGTATCCGGAGGGGGCGCCGGGGCCGGCGCGCCGGCCTGCTCAGCGTCCACGTGCAATTCATCCAACAGCTGCAACACACGATCGCCACGCGGACCGCTGACATCTTTCTTGAAGATGATCTCAGGAAGATAACGCAGCGTGAGGCGACGGCCCAATTCCGCCCGCACAAACCCGCTGGCTTTCGACAGCCCGGCAAACACGTCGCGCTCGGCCTGCTCCTTCTCCATCGTCGTGACGAAGATGTGGGCGATGCGCAAATCCGCGGTCAGCTCGACATCGGTCACCGTCACGGAGCGCACCCGCGGATCCTTGATTTTCCGCATAAGGATGTCCGCCACTTCCATCCGAATCTGATCGGCCACCCGATCGGCCCGCTTGTACGTTGACTTGGACATCTTGAGCTGTTCTGCCGTTCTGGTCTGGCCGGTTACGAGCATCATGCCGCCGCCGTTACAACAATTCCAACTTGGTTCGGACTACCTCGACCGCAGGCACGCCTCTGATCAGATTCAGGGCCTGCTCGAGCACTTGATTCACACGGCTGCCATCGTTGGCGACGCAGGCCATCCCTAACACGGCTTTCTGCCAGAGATCCTGCCCGTCCACTTCGGCCACCGACAGATTGAACTTTCCGTGCAGCCGGTCCTTCAAGCTATGAAGGACCTGCCGTTTGTCCTTGAGCGACTGACTGTCCGAGATAAAGAGCTCGACGGTGCACAGCCCCACGACCATGTCCTACACCGCCGTGGACTCAGAGTTTCGCGGCAATCTTGTCGATGGCATAGGCTTCGATGATATCGCCGGCCTTCACATCATTAAAGTTCTCGATGCTCAACCCGCATTCGTACCCCTGCTGCACTTCGCGCACATCGTCTTTGAACCGGCGCAGCGACGCCAGCTTGCCCTGGTAGACCACGACGTTATCCCGGATCACGCGCACACCGGCGCTCGCGCGGGAGATCGTGCCGTCGATAACGTAGGACCCGGCCACGGTACCGGCTTTGGGAATCGTGAATACCTGTCGCACCTCGGCCCGTCCCAGGGTCCGTTCTTTGAGCGTCGGTTCGAGCAACCCTTCCATCGCAGCCTTGATGTCGGCGATGGCATCGTAAATGATCGTGTACAGTCGAACGTCGACACCCTGTTGCTCAGCCAACGCAGCAGCTTTCGGTTCCGGCCTGATATTGAACCCAATGATAATGGCCCGAGACGCGGCTGCCAGCAGCACGTCGGATTCCGTGATTCCGCCGACGCCGTTGTGGATGACGCGCAGCTTGACCGCTTCCGTCGTGAGCTTCTCAACCGCACCCGCCAAGGCTTCGGACGACCCCTGCACATCGGCCTTGATGACGATCGCCAATTCCTTGACCGAGCCTTCCTGGATCTTCGCGAACAGGTCATCCAGCGAGACTTTGGCAGGACCGGCCAGTTCCGCGGCCCGCTGCTTTTGGGCCCGCTGCTCGGCAATCTCCCGGGCCACCCGCTCATCCGAGACAACCTGAAAGACATCTCCCGCCGACGGCACTCCCGGCAACCCGATGACTTCGACGGGGATGGATGGACCGGCCTGCTGCGTCTTGACGCCTCGATCATTGATCAGGGCCCGGACACGCCCGCTGAACGTCCCGACGACATAGACGTCGCCCACTTTCAAGGTGCCGCTCTGGACCAACACCGTCGCGACAGGACCGCGGCCACGTTCGATCTTGGCTTCGATCACGGCGCCCTTGGCCTGCCGGTGAGGATCGGCTTTCAGTTCCAGCACTTCAGACTGGAGGAGAATCATTTCGAGCAGCGTATCGAGACCTGTTTTCTGCTTGGCGGACACTTCCACCATGATCGTATCGCCGCCCCAGGCCTCGGAAATCAGCCCATGCTCCGAGAGCGCGTTCCGCACGCGATCCGGATTGGCTCCCGGCTTATCGATCTTGTTTATCGCCACGATGAGCGGCACCCCGGCGGCTTTCGCATGGTTAATCGCTTCGATCGTCTGCGGCATGACGCCGTCGTCCGCGGCCACAACCAGAATGACAATATCGGTGACCTTGGCACCCCGTGCGCGCATCGACGTAAAGGCCTCATGGCCCGGGGTATCGAGAAAGGTCACCTGCCGGCCATGGACGGAAACGGTATAGGCGCCGATGTGCTGGGTGATGCCGCCTGCCTCCCCTTCAGCCACTTTCGTCTGTCGGATCGCATCGAGCAGCGAGGTCTTCCCGTGGTCGACGTGGCCCATGATGGTGACGACCGGTGGACGCGGCTCGGGTCGCTCATCGCCCCCCGTTTCGACCACATCCTGCAACAACTCCTCGCCGGCCTTTTCCACGGCCACTTCGATTTTGACGCCGCTCTCCTCGGCAAAAATCGACGCCGCATCCAGATTCATCTGCTGATTGAACGTGAGCATCTGCCCCATTTCCATCAACTTCCGCACAATGTCCGCCGGCCGCTGACCGATCAATTCAGCAAATTCCTTCACCGTCGTCCGGGGGGTCACCTTGACGCTCTTCCGGCGCGGCTTGGTGATCTCCCCAGGAGTGCTGTGATGCACATGTTTCGACCGGTCGTCGCGCCGCTGATGGAGCGGAATCGCCCGGAGGTCCTGCCAGCGGGCGGCGTCCTCACGGAACTTGACGTCTTGCTGTTCGTCTTTGGGCCGGCCCGGCTTCCGCGCTTTCTTGAGTTTGTCTTTCTGCCCCTCAGCCTCGATGGCTTCGAACGCCATGCTCTTTTTCTTGCCTGCCACGGCCTCCAGCGTTGCGGCCGCACCCGGTTGCGCAGCCGCCAGCGGCTTCGCCTGTACGGCTTCCTGCACCGAAACGGCGGGAGACGGAGTCAGCGGGGCGAACTCGGCCGGCGCCGCTACCTCGACGGGATGTCCGTGAACATCTTCGCCCGCAGGAAGGTGCGCTCCGGCAGGCGCGCCGATTGGGGAAGCGGCCGGTGCGGCAGTTTCCATTTCACCAGCCGGCACAGCAGCAACGGCCTCGCCCGGTTCCTCTTCCTTCTTCCGCTTGATCAGAATGCGCCGCTTGTCGGGCTTGGCAGCCTCTTCGACCGGCTGACCCTTCACCGTCCCGGCTTTGGCATGACCCGCGTCATGGGCTGATTTTGCACCATGGCCTGCAGCTTCGGACGCTTTCCCCGCGCTCTTTGCCTTGGGCTCGAGCTTGTCCAGGGCCTTCTGAACAATGTCATCGTCCAGCGCGCTGCTATGGGAGGAGACGGACACACCCATCTTCTTGAGTTCGGGAATGAGATCGCGATTTTCCATTCCCAGCTTCTTGGCGAGTTCGTAGACACGCATAGCCATCAGACAGTTTCCAGTATTCTAGCTGCTCGTCGCTTCGCCGGCCTCGGCTCTGGCGGCCTGCCGAGCTTCCTCCTGCAGGCGTTGGGCTTCGGCTTCTTCCGCGAGTGCGGCTTTGATTTCCTTGTCTCGTTCGACTTTTTCTTTTTCGTACTCGGTCGCGCTGATGATGTCGATCTTCCAACCGGTCAGGCGGGCCGCCAGCCGGACGTTCTGGCCGTTCTTGCCGATGGCCAGCGACAACTGGGAGTCGGCCACCACGACCAGCGCCGACTTCTTCTCTTCATCAATGCCCACTTTCTCGATCGTCGCCGGGTTCAAGGCCTCCGCGA
The DNA here is from genome assembly GCA_035454865.1 of Nitrospiraceae bacterium. Lineage (GTDB taxonomy): Bacteria > Nitrospirota > Nitrospiria > Nitrospirales > Nitrospiraceae > Nitrospira_D. The sequence goes on from DATIGF010000082.1 coordinate 44,572, forward strand.
TAAACACGCGCGGGTCCTGCGTCCACGTAATGATGTCGATTTTCTCACCCCGCAATTCACGGACGACCGCCTGTACCCGCGACCCCTTGATGCCCACGCAGGCGCCGACCGGATCCACCGCCTTTTCACGCGACGTGACGGCGATCTTCGTGCGATCTCCCGGTTCCCGGACGACCGACTTGATTTCAACGATCTTCTCCATGACTTCCGGCACTTCGAGCTCAAACAGCTTCGACACGAATTGCGGATGGCTCCGGGACAGGATGACTTGCACATCCTTCGGTGTACGGCGAACCTCCAGCAGCATCGCTTTGACACGATCGCCGCGGCGATAGGTCTCCCTCGGAATCTGCTCTTGAATGGGAAGAATCGCTTCCGTCTTGCCGAGATCAACCAGGTAATTCCGGCGCTCCATGCCGAGAATGATGCCGTTCACCAGATCCCCCTGGCGCGTCGAATATTCTTTTTGGACCGCCTCCCATTCCGCTTCACGGACTTTTTGAAAGATGACCTGCTTGGCTGTCTGTGCCGCGATGCGTCCCAACTCGTTCATTTCGATCAGCGATCCGATTTCGTCGCCGACTTCGGCCTCACTATCGTACTGACGGGCCTCCTGCAGCGAGATCTCCGCTTTGGGGTTGCTGACCGTATCTACAATGACTTTCTTGGAGACGACGGAAATTTCCCCGGTCTTCGGATCGATTTCGACTTGTATGTTTTCAGCCTGACCGAAGCGCTTCTTCGCAGCGGTCTGCAAGGCGGATTCGATGGCCCCGATAACCCGGGCCTTGTCGATCCCCTTTTGACGTCCGATCTCGTCGATTACTGAGATGAGTTCTCGATTCATGCGTCACGCTCCTGCATCAGTATTGCCGGCGAGCCCCAGGCTCCCTCCGCAACCTAAATTTTCACGATCAGCCTGGCCTCTGCAACCATCTCGCGTTCCAGTCTCAGCGTCTGTGGCGCGGGCGTTCCCGTCGAGACGGTCAATACCACCGCCTGCTCATCCACCTCCATCAGTTGCCCGGTCACGCGCCACTGGCCATCGAGTGGCTGCCGCAGCTTGAGACTGACCTGTTTCCCGATCGCTCGCTGATAGTCTTGAAGGCGCTTGAAGGGCCGATCGAGACCTGGCGAAGAAACTTCAAGGGTATATGCGTGGGGGAAGGGATCGGCCACGTCCAGTGCCGGCCCCAGCGCCTTATGCGCCTGCTCACAGTCTGTGACGGTGACGCCGCCTGGTTTATCAATCAAAACACGCACCACGGAACGAGGACCCTGCCCGGCGCACACCACTTCGACCAATTCCAACCCGAGCGTCCACAGGATCGGCGAAATGACACTCTCCAGGCGGTCAGCGACCGACTGCGAGCCGCGCTCCGGATTGCTCAACCCTCTTTCCCCTAACTCGACCTGCATGTGCTCAAACAAAAAAGTGGGCCTGAGCCCACTTCCAGCGCCAGCACAATACCACGCACCCCCCGGCAAAGCAAGAGGTGCTACCCCGTCAGGAGCGCCCAGCGCGCGGCGAGCGTTTTCGTGATCGGCCCCGGTCGGCCGGACCCGATGGTTTTCCCATCGACACGGACAACTCCCAGCACCTCAAGCGTCGTGCCGGTCAGAAATACCTCGTCTGCTGCATAGAGGGAATCAACCGATATGAACCGTTCCTCAACCGGGATGCCCTCCTTCCTGGCCATCCCGAGGACCACGGTTCTTGTGACGCCGGATAAAATACGAGGGCCCTCGGGAGCCGTCACGATGGCTCCCGCCTGCACCGTCATCACATTGCTGATCGAGCCTTCCGTGACCAGCCCGTCCTTGATGAGGATCGCTTCGAAGACTCCCGCCTTCTTCGCCTCTTCGCGGGCAAGCACATTGGCAAGCAGGTTGACGCTCTTGATATCACACCGTCCCCAGCGAAGATCTTCACAGGTGCAGGCGGTCACCCCATCCTGGCGTACTTGTAACGCCGGCGAATGGAGCTCCCGGATCGTCATCACGACGGTCGGAGCAGTGTCGAGCGGGAACCCGTGGTCACGAGGAGCCGCGCCCCTGGTGATCTGGATGTAGACCTTGGCTTCCTGGTAACCGGCCTGACCGAGTCCTTGTTGAATCCATTGAACCCACTGCGCGCGGGAGTAAGGCTGAGAGAGACTCAGTTCTTTTGCGCTCCGGTCAAGCCGCCCGAGATGCGCCGCGAGTTCGAACGGCGTTCCTCGATAGGTCCTGATCACTTCATAGACGCCGTCGCCGAACTGAAATCCTCGATCGTCGATCGAAACCGTAGCCTCATTCCACGGGACGAACCGGCCGTTGACGAAAGCGATGTCCGGCATGAGCGTCAGCTCCCTGACTGGTTTCCTGCTTCAACCCGGAACACACGACGATCCTCGGCCGTAAACTTCCACCCCATGCGCTTTTCAAACACCAGGTGGTGAACGCCGGGCGTCACGGCCTTGAACTCAAAGGTGCGCTGCCCGTTCTCGACGGCGTTATTACTGGCAATGCGGAGGAACTCGTCACTCAGCAAGGCAAGCGCTCTGGCGTCGTATGACGGGATCCATTGCTCGCCTCTGGTTCGATCTTCCCACAGGTGAATAACAAACGGGCGGTCGACCGCCGTCGCCATCACGCGGCAATTGTTGGAATCAGCAGCAGGATTGTTATCCGGTCCGGAAGTGTTCACCCCGTACGTCCTGTTCCGCTGAAGAGGCCGATCGCGGCCTCGACACTCCTGCGCTAGACCTTTCGCCGGGGACCGACCATGATGTCGGTCCCTTCCACTCGCACTTCGTAACTGCCGACACAATAGCCGCCGCCGTCGGTTCCCTGTCCATTCCGGATGTCAAACGCCAGATCGTGCCACGGGCAGGCCACCACATAGCCTTTGAGCCGTCCTTCGATCAGCGGTCCCCCCTCATGCGGGCAGCTATTGTGAATTGCGTAGAACTTCCCGTCGACGTTGAATAGTGCGATCGCCCGGTCATTGACCGTCACTATTTTCGACTGCCCCGGCGACAGCTCATTGAGCTGTGCCACCTTCTGAAACCCGTCCATCCCTTGCTCCCCTGCTTACGATCGCGGCCGGACATCCACGGAATCGGTTATATCGTCGTCTACATCCGAAGGGCATATTTGAGTTCGTCGCCTCTAGCGACTCCGGCCTTCTTAATGAACCCGGACTCAGTCTGAATCACATACCGCGCCGCTTCCGGTGGCGGGCCGAAGAACGGGCAGGGGTCCTTGGCACAGGGCTCAGCATGCTCCAGCATGTGTACCACATGGTGACTCTCGTCCACCCAGAGAATGTCGACGGGAAATCGATACTCCTTGGTCCGCACACGATGCAGGCCGTTTTCTTCGAAGATATAAAGCATCCCCCCGTTCGGAGGCAACCCGTCGCGAAAGGCCAGTCCGAAGAGCAACTTCTCCGGCGTGTCCGCCACTTCGGCCTCGATCTCAACCCCGCTTGGGAACTTGACGACGATGCTGCTCGACTCCTTGCGCTCCACAAGAAACACCGAGACGCTCATCAACAGGATGGCGAGCAGGATCATCATGATGATCCGTTTTTTCTTCTGCTCCGAGTCGCTCGGTAGACTCTGTGTCGATACCATTATCGAAAGCTGCAGCCTGTTTCCAAACTGGGCCCAATGGCCCATCAATACTCACGATCTAGGCCTTCTGACCGGATTCCGTTCTGTTGACTTGGAAAAGAATCGCAGAATAGAATGGCCCCCACACTGCGCACGCACTATGGTCGGGGCGGCGCGAACTTGTCAATATCGTTTGTCTGTCTTTGTAGTCAGAAGGAGGCGTGGGTCATGGCACTGTTGATTACCGATGAATGTATCTCCTGTGGGGCATGCCTACCCGAATGTCCCAACGAAGCGATCTTCGAAACACGGAGCGACGCCGAGGGCAAGGGCAATCACGTCGGCGACGGGCAGGGAGTGGGAGATAATATTTACGTCATCACCCATGACCGATGCACTGAATGCGTCGGCCATTTCGATGAACCTCAGTGTGCGGCCGTCTGCCCGGTTGATAACTGCTGCATTTCGGATCCGGCCTATCCTGAAACCACCGAGGTGCTCTTAGAGAAGGCCAAGACCTTGAACCCGGACAAAGCCATCGATCCGGCAAAAGTGTGGAGCGGCGTTCGCAACTAACCCCATTTAAGACTGTCGGTGTCGGCACAGCAGGGCCTTGCGTCGAGCGTGATGCAAGGCCCTGCGTTTTTTCGGGGTTGCGCTTATCCCACCTGCACGCACGCAATCCTCTCGCGCTGGCTTTCTCAGTCGATCAGCTATAGAATCTGTCCAGGTGCAGCCTTTCCCCTCTCCGGCTGCCCGGCAACGATTGAACCTCTCACTCCTACCCTGGAGGTGCAGTCATGGGTCAGCGAATGCTCCTGCTCAGTACACTCCTCATCGCCCTCTCCTCTCCCAACTGGACATACGCGAGCACGGGGGACCTCGGAGCCATCATCGAAGGCTTCGTGACACGCCATTTCCCCGACGCAACCAGTCATCTGTGGGTAGTGAACAGCACGCAATGGGACGGAGACGAGATGGTCGTCGATGTCCACACCGTGGTAATGGAAAAACAGCTGCCGGCCCCTGTCGAAAACCGCTATCTGCTTTTGATTGTAAAAGGGGAACTCACTGCTGTACACCGAGTTCCGCTGGAGGGTGAAATAGGTTGCCAGCCGGAAGAAACCTAGTTACCCGGTACGCAACAGACTACCCGTCAAATACACGAAGGCCCCTGCAGAGCGCGCTGCAGGGGCCTTCGTCATTTCTCTACGGAGTCTGTTCCGTCAGCTGCGAGGCTATTTCAGCATCAGCAGCTTGCCGCCGACATGGGCCGGATGCAAGTGGCAACGATAGACAAGGGTATTTCCCGCCGTGGCATAGAACAAATCGCTGGTCGGAACCCCGATGTACTTGGTCTCACCGGGCTTCAAGACAACCTTCGCCGTCAACACGGTCGGTGCAGCCTGGTTCCCGTCAGCAGTCAGAAGGAAGCCGTGTTCTCCGGCTGAATTGTTTGTGACCTTGAGAAGGAACGGACGACCCGGACGAACTTTAAAATCGATGATCGTGGCTGGCGGATACCAAGTCTTCATGTTGCCGATTTCGATGGCATAGAGCTCAGCATCCACTTCGAGTTCCTTAAACGGCTGGCCTACGACCGAGCCGGTTTCCAGATCGCCGATCTCGACGCCGCCGGCTTGAAGGGCGTGTGCAGCCGAGGCCCCTGCGACGACCATCCCGAGGCCAAAGAGGACCGATAACATCGTCTTACCCATGACCTACCTCCTTAAAAAGAAGAAGAGATGTGATTAGGTTGGTAAATAACTTCCGCCAAGCAATGATAGCCTTGACTGCCCCGATGACTTCCGACTCTCACATATTCACCGATCGCCAACATTTGCATCATAACGAGGCGACCCTTATAGCATAGGCGTGAAAACGGAAGCAAGCAGGTTTTGGCCGGGCCGGATTAAGATCACAATAACCGATGCCGTCAAAGAGTTACCCTCGTTTTCCATGCAAAAACAGGACGTTAGAGATGATCGCCTAGTCCGGCTGAGCAGCGGATGCTTCTCTGCCGATCAGGAGATCATAAGGAGCGAAATCGTCGCTCAATTCAAACCCTGCCGGCCAGGGGTCAGCCCGGCGGGAGTTCAGAAGCGCAATCGCTTCGATCGGCAATTGCCGATTCATCGCCATCTTTACAATCTTCGCATCGATGCGATCCGGAAAACCTGCTTCGATCGGATTTCCACCGAAGAAAATCAGATTTTCGGCTTTGGTCTGCCCGCTCTTCCAAGGTCCCTTCACGGCAAACGTTTCAAGAACCGGGAAGGCTCGTTTCATGGTTTGGACCACCGCCGCTGCTCTGGCTGTGTCCCCTCCCTCTCCGGACGACGCCAGATTGACTGCAACCACTCCGTCAGGATTCAAATGCGCGCGCACGGCCGTGAAAAACTCCACGGTCGTCAGGTGAAACGGGATCATGTGCCGCGCAAACGCATCGATCCAGATGACATCGTAGGTTCGATCCGTCCCGTTCAGAAAGGCTCGCCCATCTCTCACGGCCACGTGATGATTAGCTGGCGGATGATAGTCAAAATATTCCTCCGCCATGCGCACGACGGTCGGATCAAACTCCACGACGTCGAGTTCGAGCATCGGCCAGTACTGCGCCAGCCATTTGGCCAATGACCCGCCGCCATGGCCGAGAATGAGCCCCCGCTTCGGCTCGGATGCCAATGCCAGAGACGCCACCATCAACTGACTGTAGGGAAGAAAAAGCGTGACAGGATCAGTTTTCCACATCACGGCGTGAAAGGTTCGGTCCAGGACGAGATAGCGAAAGAGTTGATCGTCACGGATACGAACTTGCTGATAGGGACTGTCCTCTTGATACACCGGTGCGTTCAGCTTCTGGATCGGATGCAGTGCGAGAGTCCCCGACAGCACGGAACACGCAAGACCCGCGACCAGCATGAGTGGACGCGCGGAGGTCCCCTTCAATAACCATAAGAGACCGAGTCCGACCTGGATGCCACCCAGCCAGGCCACCAGGGCCTGACTGCCGATCCACGACAAGAGAAAGAACGCGGTTCCCCAGGTTCCCACCAGACTGCCGACCGTCGACAGCGCAATCATGCGCCCCGTGTGGAGACCCAGATGCTCCATGTCTGCCACGGCCAAGCGCAACATCGCCGGCAACACCCC